>CAZNYK010000092.1:8314-16757 GCA_964577215.1 uncultured Saprospiraceae bacterium | reverse complement strand
ACCTGGAAAGGCGTAATGCCCGCCGTCACTACCAAATTTACACCTGACGATCACTTGGATTTAGACTTGTTTGCCCTCAACATCCGCGCCCAATTGGACGCCGGCGCCGAAGGCATCATCCTCGGCGGCACGCTGGGCGAAGCAAGCACCCTGAGCAAAGAAGAGAAAAGCGAATTGGTGCATACCGCCGTTGACGTAGTAGCCGGCCGGACGCCAGTGATCATCAACATTGCGGAGCAAACCACCAAGGGCGCCATTGCCGCCGCCCATACCGCCGAACGCGACGGCGCAAGCGGCCTGATGATGCTGCCGCCCATGCGCTACAGCGCCGGCGAACGGGAAACCATCACTTACTTCAGCGAGGTAGCCCGCAGCACCTCCCTGCCGATTATGGTCTATAACAACCCGGTGGATTACAAAACCGAGGTCACCCTGCCCATGTTTGACGAGTTGCTGCGCCACGACAACATACAGGCCGTAAAAGAGTCCACCCGCGATATCACCAACGTGACCCGCCTCATCAATCGCTTTGGGGAACGGCTGAAGATTCTTGCCGGCGTGGACACGTTGGCCTTAGAGAGCCTCGTGCTGGGCGCCAACGGCTGGGTGGCCGGCCTCTGCGACGCCTTCCCGCGCGAAACGGTGGCCATTTACAAGCTGGTCAAAGCCGGGCGCATCCCCGAGGCGGTTTCCATTTACCGGTGGTTTTTGCCCCTGCTGGAATTGGACATCAGCGCCCGCTTAGTGCAAAACATCAAATTGGCCGAAGTGGCTACAGGCCTCGGCTCCGAAAACGTGCGCCCGCCCCGCCTGCCCCTCGCCGGCGAAGAAAGGGAGCGCGTTTTAGCCATCGTCGAACACGGATTGAAAACCCGGCCGGTGCTGCCGGAATACATGCATCTATGATCCGCAAGACCTTCTCCTGCATAGACGCCCACACCTGCGGCAACCCGGTGAGGGTGGTCTCCGGCGGCGGCCCCTTTTTGCAAGGCGCCGACATGAGCGAGAAGCGCCTCCACTTCCTGCGCGAATACGACTGGATACGCAAGGGACTGATGTTTGAACCCCGCGGGCACGACATGATGAGCGGCAGCATCCTCTACCCGCCCTCCGATCCCGCCAACGACGCAGGCATCCTGTTCATAGAAACCAGCGGCTGCCTGCCCATGTGCGGACACGGTACCATAGGCACGGTAACGGTCATGATAGAAGAGGGTTTGATCGCGCCCAAAACACCGGGGCAGTTGCGCCTGGAAACGCCGGCGGGCCTGGTACGCGTCAGCTATGTGCAGGAAGGGAACAAGGTACTGTCGGTGCGGCTCACTAATGTGAAATCCTACTTGGCCGCCGCAGACATCGCGGTGGACTGCCCCGATCTCGGCCCCCTGAAGGCGGATGTGGCCTACGGCGGCAATTTCTACGCCATTGTGGACGTGCAGGAAAACTTCAGCGGGCTGCAAGACTATACCGCCGATCAGCTCATCAGTTGGAGCCGGGTGCTGCGCCGGCAGATCAACGAGCGCCACGCCTTCGTTCACCCCGAAAACCCCAACATCCGGGGCCTGAGCCACCTGCTCTGGACGGGGCAGACCATCTCTCCGCAAGCTACCGCCCGCAACGCCGTGTTTTACGGCGACAAGGCCATTGACCGCTCGCCCTGCGGCACGGGCACCTCGGCGCGCATGGCGCAATGGCACGCCAAAGGCAAGCTGAAGAAGGGAAAACCTTTCATACACGAGAGCATCATCGGCTCTCAATTCACCGGCCGCATAGAGGAGGAAACTACCCTGGCAGGCCGCCCGGCCATAGTGCCGAGTATCGAAGGCTGGGCTAAGGTGACGGGGTATAATACCATCATTATTGATGAGAGCGATCCGTATGCGTTTGGCTTTCAGGTTATTTAGTAAAATATGGCAGGACATGTGATCATCGGCGGTGGCGTCATCGGTTTGGCTTCCGCATATTACCTGGCGCGGGCCGGCTACAAGGTCGTCGTATTGGACAAAGGCGATATGACCGGGGGCTGCTCCTGGGGCAATGCCGGCATGGTAGTGCCTTCGCACATCATTCCCTTAGCCCAGCCGGGCATGATGCAAAAGGGGCTGAAATGGCTTTTAGACAGCCGAAGCCCGTTTTACGTGCAGCCCCGCCTTAGCTTAGAACTTCTGCGCTGGGGCTTGGCCTTTATGCGCCATTCCACGCCTGGGCACGTGCAGCGCTCCATGCCCCTGCTACGCGACCTCTCGCTCTTCAGCAAAGAACTGTACCGCGATCTGGCTGCCGAATACCCCGGCATCCTCTACGAGGAAAAAGGCCTGCTGATGCTGTACCTCACGGAGCGCGTGGGCGAGGAGGAGATTCATGCCGGCGAGACGGCCCGGCGCATGGGGCTGGAGGTGGATTTCCTCTCGAAAAGCGAATTGCCCGCAGTGGAAACCGGCGCGGAAACGGCCGCCATCGGCGGGGTACACTACAAGTCGGACGCACACCTATACCCCAACCGGCTGATGGAAATCCTGAAAACGGCAGTAACCGGGATGGGCGTTCGACTCGTGCCACAGGAAGAGGTGACCGGGTTCAGGACTTCGAAAAATTCGGTGACGCAGGTGCTCAGTTCACAGGGCGAGTTTGAAGCCGATGAGGTCGTCATGGCCGGCGGGGCCTGGACGCCGGAGCTGGCAAAATTCTTAGGTTTGCGCCTCTCCCTGCTGCCGGGCAAGGGGTACAGTTTCACGCTACGATCGCCGGCGCAGCGCCCGCTCATACCCTCCATCCTCTGCGAGGGCAAGGTGGCGGTCACAGCGATGGGGCCGGACCTCCGCTTCGGCGGCACTATGGAGATCACCCACACCCGCGATACGGCCATACGCAGCAAGCGCTTGGAGGGCATACTCGATACCATCCGCAAGTTTTACCCCAACTTGCCGGTTGTAGCGCCTCCGATAAAGGACGTGTGGTACGGCTTCCGCCCCTGTACGCCCAGCGGGCTGCCGGTCATTGGCCGCTCGCAAAAATACAAGAACGTCATCATTGCTGCCGGGCACGGCATGATGGGGCTGAGTCTTGCGCCGGCTACGGGCAAATTGGTAGAGGAATTGGCGAGCGGCAAAAAGACAAGCATACCCATTGAAATGCTGGGCGTCCAATGACCTAATTCCAGGTCTTGACGGCTTTGATCACCGCTGTCAACACAGGAGCATCGTTCTTTATCGTCCAGTCCAGTGATTGATGAGTGGTGGTCTGGTCATTGGAGAAGTGGAAGAAAAGCAAGGCTTTTACCATGGGATAGCGTTTAGGCAGGATGCTAAGGGCATCTGTGTACCATTGCGCCCGGTTGCCTCCCACGGCGAGGCTGCCGAACTCGCTGATCATGATGGGTTTTTGAAACACTGCCAGTGCATCGTAGTGCTTGCCGAATATCTCGTCAAAGGTCCACCATTGCGACCAGGGAGCGACTATGCCGTAGTTCAACACGCCTACGCCGACCCAATCCACGTATTCTCCACCCGGGAAGTAGGCCTCGAAATAGCCGTAGGCTGGGTGGGGCGACCAAACCCAGACCACATTCCCTGCATTTTCCTGCAGGAAAATATGGCGCACATGCCGCCATGCCGCTATGAATTCATCCGGCCGGTTGTTTTGCGGCCCCCAGGGATAGCGGTAGGGGTCGTTCATTTCGTGGCCGAAACGGAGGAAAATGGGCCGGCCCACTTTCGCGGCAGCTTTGGCCCAGGTGCGGATATAAGAGTCGTATAAACCGGCAGCTATATCGCTCAGGCCATTTTTGTCGCGGGTTTCCACGGGGCGGAGGCCGCCGGGAAACAGCTTCGGGTCAAAATCCGTGAGCCAGGGCTCCCAGGTCACTACCGGGATCGAGCCGCTTTTCAGGATGCTCTCCACCTGTATCTTTGGGAATTTTTGATCCGCCTTGCTGCCCCAGGCGGTATAGATATGCACTAAGGGAAACGTGGTGTGAAGGGCGTTTTCCAGCTCGAAGACGGGTTTGAGCGATTCCCTGGCCGTTTCCTCGAAGGCCCCCAGCAAAATAGCAGGCGGATTGCGCAATTCACCCGGCTTGGCATACAGCCAGGCCAGTTGTTGGGTTCTTGTTTTCGAGCGTTTTTCAATGATCATTTTTTCTTCGGCTTTGCGCACCATCTCGCCGGCGCCGCTGAATATATCTTCCATAGGCCCCTGGGATTTTTCGCCTGCATAGGTAAGCGTATATACGATAGCGCCGCCCAGTAATAGTGCCAAGAGCGCAGCGCCGATTCGGAAAAGAGGATTCATGATATGTTCAATTTGTGTTTTTGGGAAAACAGCTTCAGATATTGTAAAAACAAACCCTGCGTTGCCCGCATAGTTCATTGCTGCAGCGCTAATTACCCTTCCACATCTGCCCAGGGTTCCTCCACCCTCAATTTCCTGGCCTCCAGCGCAGCCATTATACCGGCTATGGACAAGGCAAACGGCACCGCAGCAAACGCGATCATACCCCATGTCCTTTCAGCGGTGAAAACCAATTCATCCGCCGGTAAATGAGAAGCGCGGTAAATTATGACGGCTCCTACAGCGATCAAAAAAGCCCATACATGCAATATCATCGGACGCGCAAAAGGCGTCAAATAGCCCGTCACCGCTTTCTTGGCCGTTGGGATATACGGTATTTTTGCATTGACCAGAGCGAGCAAAAAGCCCAGTGCAAATACCGGCGTGCAGGCGTATTTGAGCACCATGCCGCGCCAGTGTAACCCCCGCTCGGTTTCGGGGTGGCAAAGCCAGCGCTGTATGAACAGGTATAAAGCCACATCGGCAAAAAGCACCAGGAAAGTGTTCTGCAAAAACTCCACAAAACGCATATGGGCCGGAAGGATGCCGGTAGCGAAAAATATAAAGGGAATCAGGGTGAAGATCAGCATGGTAACCCCCACGAAATAATACGTGCTGATGGTGGAGTACGACAGTTTTTGCCAGAAGTTCAGCCTGCCCCAAAGCTTCGGCGCCTCCGAAAAGGCCACCTCGAATAACCCTCGCGCCCATTTCAGTTGCTGTTTGCAAAAAGATCCGAGGTCTTCCGGCACCAACCCGCGGCTCACTATTACGGGGTTATAGACCGATTTCCAGCCTGCGGCATGCAACCTGATGGAAGTGACAAGGTCCTCTGCCAGTCCTATGCCATGGCCGCCGATGCTCTCCAAGGCAGCGCGGCGAAAGGTACAATTGGCGCCTATGGCCACCGCGCTGCCCAATCCGTGCAGGGACATTTGGGTGGGGCCGTAAAAAGTGTATGTTTGCTCTGCTGCTCCGGCAGCGGTGAACGAGCGATATTGGTTGTAATAAGCCTGGCAAACCTGCACGAATCCCACTTTATCCTCCTGGAAGTAGCCCAGCGTCTGGTCGAGGAAATTGCTGAAGGGAATATGGTCCGGATCGAGTATGAGGATAAAATCTTCATCCGTCCGGCGCAGTGCTTCGTTGATCTTGCCTGCTTTGGCTCCCGGCAGGCCCACGATCTCCAGCCATACTGCGCCGTGCCGCTCTGCGATTTCCCGGAAGCGCGGGTCGCAGGTGTCGTCGAGCAGGTAGGTAGTATGCGGATAATGGATGCGGGCGCAGGCGGCGAGGGTTTTTTCAAACATTTCAGCCGGTTCTCCGGGCGAGGAAGTGGTGAAGATCGCTACCCGAAAGCCGGGAGCGGGAGGGGGTGGCGGAAGCGGTTTCCTGATCCTGAGCAGTCCTATCCAAACTACGACCAATCTCAAAATGCTCCACCAAAAAACAATGCTGAGTACAATGTAAAACACAGGCTGTCCGACGTGTTCTTCCCTAAACCACCAGTCGGCGAGTTTCAGGATGCCGAAAATGCCCGCTGCAACCAGTATCTTCACCATGAAGCGATCCCGAGGCCTGATCTCACGGGCCTGGCGAAAAATCCAGAGGTTTTTGCGCGTATCTGTTTTCATTTGCTAAAACCTTGATTTAAGCCCGATGGCAGCGGATTGCAGTTCGTAAAAGAAATTCCGGGTAAATACGTAACTCGCCTCAGCGGTGACCCGCTCGGAAAATTGCAGCGTGAGCCTTGCGCCGGCTTCCGCAGGCGTGAACTGCGTATCGAGGAAGTCCCGGCGGATAAGGATCGTTCCGCTCGCATCCGTATCTAAGAAAAGGTAGGGGTTCATGGCACGCGCCGAGAAGCCGTATTTGGCGTGAACAGACAGGGTGAAGCGCTTGGAAATGTGCAGGTCTGCCTGTGCGATTCCAAAATGTATCCGCATTTGCTCCGGCGTGAAGTAAGGCCGGAAGATGCCCCGTATCTCAGCTTCCGGGTCGAAAGGATCGAGGATCTCAGAAAGGGTTTTGATGGAAGCAAAGCGGTTTTCTTTCGAGTCGGCCAGGCTGTAACTATACCCTATTCTGAGTGATGCCGGGCCGGCTTTCAAAACGGGGCTGAGCACCCATGCCCAGGTGGTCAGCACCCTGTTTCCATCGGAGAAGAAATCGGCCTGTACGCCGGAGTTGACCCAAATGCCGTGCTTCTCCTTCCACTCCAAAGCGGCAGAAGCCTGGTGGAATATAAGCCCTGTATCCACAGCGGCAGGGGTCCACAGGTAGGGCAGTCTTTCAGCCCGGGCGCTGAGGCTGAGCCCTGCCGGCAGGCGCTGGGTCAGTTTCAGCTTGCCCGTCCAATCCGATAAAAACTCACCCAATTGGAAAACACCCGCGCCGGTCTCTATCTCCGTACCGGACCTGGCTACCCTGGTTACATTGGATACATGGATGGAACGGGCATTTACCGGGCCGGCCTCCGGCTCAAAGAACTGCAGGGCTCCCTCTGCCCGCACATCGAAAAAGCGGCTCAGGTACTTGCCTGCGCGCACATGCGCATCAAATCTTTGCAGGGGCTGATCGTCAGTCATGAACGTGCCACCGGCATGTAGCCAGGGCCTTGTCGCTCCGGAGATACTTTGTACAAGAGCTTCTGTCTCAGGTTTGGGCGCTGCTTTTTGAGAGGACCGGGCCAAGGTCAGTGCCTGGTTGAAGTCGCCGGTCCAGAAATGGTATTTGGCCCTTATGGATTGAGCGTAAGGGTCGCCCCGGTCATCCTTAGGCAGATTATTTAAAATTGAATCTGCTTGGGCATACCGGCCTGATTGGAGCGCCGTTTCGGCATAATCGAGGCGCATGTAGAGATTTGCAGGTTCCAAGGCCAGGGCTTGGCGGTATAACTGCAGGGATTTGCCGAATTTTTTGCGCCAGAATTCATTGCGCGCATGCAACCACAATATCCCGGCGTCCGGCGGATTTGCCTGGAGCCAGGATTCGAGCAAGGAGGAAGCATCGCTCATTTTCCCCATAGACATCAGGTCTTTGGCCAGTGCCAGGGTATCCGGGCTTTTTTGGCCATACAGGCCGGCGCCAGCGAGAAAAGCGATGCCGGAAAAAGCAACTTTTTTAAGCAAGTTCATAATTTTTTCTTCTTCAGGGGACGGATGCCGGCTTCAATGTTAATGCATTTGGCTATCAAGGTTTTGCACATCAAGGGGTGTATCTGAAAATCGCATAAAACTGCGTAATTAAAGAATATCGATCGGGTTGACCGCATTATCCTGCAAGTTTTTTAATTTTTTTTCCAACCTCCGGAACTTTCCAACCCGGGCTTCCGGTTTATGCCTCGTACTTGTCGGGAAAAAACGCAAAAAACTTCAAGTCATGTTACGCAACCGAAATACAATCCATTCTTATCCCAGCCCCGCCGTGAGCGGACGCCCGGATGCAGGACATCAACGCCTATGGCGAGGTTGTCCCTCCGGATGCGGCCCCACCGGGGGAAGCGACCTGGGTCGGTTGTGTAAAAAGATACTCAAACGCCAAGTCTGCTAAACGCATCGTTTTCAAAATTGACAAGTCGGAAAAGAAAACCTCGCTACACGCGACAGGAACAGCGCCGGTACTGAACGGAAGCGATACTTCGAAAATGCCAAACTCCAAGACCTCGCTCCGTATTTTCGTCCTTTGCTGTTCCTTCCGCGTGCCGCCTCCTTGCGCCCTGCGCCCACGCCTCTGGCATGGCAGGCTTTGACCTTATGCCTTCGGTCTTTTTCTTGTTGTCCGGTAGTCTAATGGCCACGATGCCGGGTTCTGGCCCCGGAGGTGCAGGTTCGATTCCTGCCCGGACTGCAATGCGGCGCGCAACGCCGTTCCGCTGCATGTATAGCGGAACTCCGTTCCGCTGCACGACAATGCACGGCGGAAAAAATGCAGGCGGAACAGAGTTCCGCCGTACAAGGGCGCGTAGCTCAGCGGCAGAGCGGCTCTCTGTTAAAGAGAAGGTCGGAGGTTCGATCCCTCCCGTGCCCGCAGTACAGTACCGGCGACTTGACGGGGCCCGCCCCCCGCGCCCGGCGGGGCCCGGGCAACCCGGGGGGGGGGTTGGACGGCCCCA
>CAZNYK010000092.1:0-8304 GCA_964577215.1 uncultured Saprospiraceae bacterium | reverse complement strand
AAAATTTACGGTCTGTGGATCGACCCCACCCTCGCCCGCAGCACAGCACCGCCCCATACCTTCGCCGGACCGCCGGCCACTGAAGTCGCCGGTACAACAGGTGAGAGTAGTTCAACGGCAGAATACCGGCTTGCCAAGCCGGAGACGGGAGTTCGAGTCTCCTCTTTCACTCAGCACATTGCGCGGTAGTGTAACAGCAACACACGGCTCTCATAAGGCCGGAGATGCGGGTGCGAATCCCGCCTGCGCAACTACCTGCAAGGGAAACTCAATTGGAAGAGTACCGGCCTCTTAAGCCGGGAGTTGTGGGTTCGAGGCCCACCCTTTGCACACAACACAGGGAAGAGGTGCAATCAGGAAGCACGAGCGCTTTGGAAGCGCGGGGCTGCAGGTTCGAATCCTGTCTTCCCTACAAGGAAAAAGGCGATACTGACGGCAAGTGATACTTCGTAGCTCAATTGGATAGAGCACTAGCTTATGGAGCCAGTGGTAGCGGGTTCAAATCCCGCCGAGAGAACCCTTTGCGGATCTCCAAACTCACTTCCGGGCTTCGTTCGCCTTATTTTTTAACCATCAAAACCTTTTAACCAAATGGCACGCTTCAATCTCCTGGCCCGCAACAAGAACAAGACGGTGAACCTCGCCGGCGGCCAGGCTTTCGTGCAGTCGCCTAAGATGCAACTCGCATCCCTGTTGCTGACTTCTTTCGCACAGGATCAGTTCTACCGCGATGCAAAGCAGACGTTCAGCGACCTGAACCAGTTGCTGGCCAAGGTAGAGCCTGAATTCGCCGCCAAGGCCGCCGTGTATGCCCGCACCGCTTTCGGTATGCGCAGCATCACCCACCTGCTGGCCGTCGAACTGGGCATGTACGCTTCGGGCAAGTCCTGGGCCAAGGGCTTCTACGAAAAGGTCGTCATCCGTCCGGACGACATGACCGAGATCACGGCCCTGATGCTGGCACAAAACGGCGCCAAGCTGCCCAACGCGCTGCGCAAGGGCTTCGCCAAGGCTTTCGACAAGTTCGACGGCTACCAGTTGGCCAAGTACCGCGGCGAAGGCAAGGCCGTAAAGTTGGTGGACGTGGTCAACCTCGTGCGCCCGGTACCGGTGGAACGCAATGCCGAAGCGCTGCGCCTGCTGGTAGAAGGTACCTTGCGCAATACCGATACCTGGGAAGCCAAGCTCACCGAAGCCGGCCGCGCTGCCGAAACGGATGCCGAAAAGTCCGAACTGAAGGCCGAAGCCTGGGCCGAACTGATCGGCAAGCGCAAGATCGGCTACTTCGCCTTGCTGCGCAACCTGCGCAACATCGCCGAACAGGCCCCGGAACTCATCCCGGCTGCTTGCGAATTGCTGACCGACAAGCGCCTCATCGGGAAGTCGCTGGTGTTGCCGTTCCGCTTCGCCACGGCTATGGAGGCTGTACAGGCCGCCGGCATCGAGGACAAGCGCCCGCTCTTGAAGGCCCTGAACCGCGCCGTGGACTTAGCCTTGGCCAACGTACCGGTGCTGCCGGGCAAGACCCTTGTGGTACTCGACGACTCCGGCTCCATGATGGGCAAGCCGATCCAGATCGGCTCCCTGTTCGCCGCCGTGTTGTATCGCTCCAACGACGCCGACCTGATGCGCTTCTCGGATGATGCAGCCTACGTGCGTCAGAACCCGGACAACCCGGTGATGACGATCGCTGAACAGTTGGTGAAGAATGCTCGTATGAGCGGCACCAATTTCAACGCCATCTTCCAGACGGCCAAACGAAAGTACGACCGCATCGTGATCCTGTCCGACATGCAGGGCTGGATGGGCGGCGGCGCGCCCACCAAGGCGTTCGAAGCATACAAGGCCCGCACCGGCGCCGAACCGTTCGTTTACTCCTTCGACTTGCAGGGCTACGGCTCACTGCAGTTCCCGGAGCCAAAGGTGTTCGCATTAGCCGGCTTCAGCGAAAAGGTCTTCGACCTGATGGGTATGCTGGAACGCGACCCGGCCGCTTTGGTGAAGGAGATCGAGAGGGTGGAGCTGGTTTGATTTGCTAATTTGCTAATTTGCTGATATTCATACTTGGTTATTGATGAGATTGCATGTAGGGTATCGGCAGGTTGCAGCATTGAAAAAACACTGTGAGCAAGACTTTTTGCATAAGTGAGGCGGCCCTTAGGGGTCGCCTTTGCTGTTTATGGCGCTTTGATGCCTATGTTTTCATTTAAACAACGGCGCTACCGCGAAGGAAATGTCCATCTTCTCATCCTTCAGCGCTTCAATAAAACTCCAGCCGGTAGCTCAACACCGGGATAACGCCCAATTGGAAGCGCTCTACCACGCCCCCCTTTTGAGTGTCGAAGTAGAAAAAGGCAGTGTTTTGGCGATTGGCAACGTTTTGCACATCCAAAGCCAAAGTGCTGCTGCGACCTTGCTTGTTTCGCTGGAGATAGATGCGCAGGTCGGGGCGGAAGTAGTTGCGCAGGCGCAGGCTGAAGGCTTGGTCGTCGTCAAAAACCGTTTGGCCGGCGGCGGCCGAAGCCGCTGCATCCACTGGAGTGTGGAGGAAGCCTCCGTTCCAGATCAGGCGCCCGCTCAGCCCCCATACGCGGTTCAGCCGGCCTTCCCGCTTGTCTTTGCGCCACTCCTTGCCTCCACTGAAATTGGCGATGAAACGCCCGTCAAAGCGGGTACTGCGTTCCCGTCCGTCGGAGGCGGTATATCGGGAGGAATAGACCGTGCCATTGGCCATGAACCAGGCATCTTTGGCAACGTACTGCCTCAGCGAAAGCTCCAGCCCGTAATTTCTGCCCCTTCCGGCATTGACCAGGCGTTTTTCCGTAAAGTCTTCCAACAAATTGAGCGCGGAAAAGGCGCTTGGTGCGGTTGCCTCCACCGGCACATCGAAAAGGCGCTGGTAATAGGCCTCTGCGGAGAAGTGCAACACCTGCCCGAATCGGGTATGCCAGCCCAATGTCCAGTGATGCGCTTTGCTAAAACCCAGATCGCTGTTATCCGCTTCGCCTGTGCGGGCGAAGTAGAGCTGGGGCTGTTGCAATTGGCTGTGCAGACCGTAGGCAAGGCTCAAGCGGTGCGCCCCCCCGGGCGACCACTGTATGGAGAGTCGCGGTTCCGTGCTGCCTGTTCCGTTGAAACCGAAATGCAGGAGGTGAAGCCCTGCGTTGAACAGCAAGGTCGGGGTCAAGTCCGCTGACCAGGCTGCATAAGGCTGCCACAGCAGGCCGCCGCCGCGCCCGTAGGCAACGGTGTCGCCGCCGGGATACAGGGAATACATATCAAAAAACTGGCGGCTGAGCATCAGCCCTGCCCGCAGCCGGTGGCCTGCGCCGGCCTTGTACCTAAACACGGAGTGCAGGGAGAGTTTGCTTTGATCGTAGCCGTCGCGCTCTTCCTCTACCGGAGTGAGATCGTCGTCTAAGCGGTCGCCTTCGCGGGTGCTTTCCAGTGCGGAAGCAGCCAGCACCGTGTGCCACTGCCCACGCCGGCCCACTTGCTGGGTGCGGGTAAAACCGGCGGCGCCCATGCGGGAGCGGAAGCGGATGTCGTAGCGATCTTTCTGGAATTCCCATTCCGAGGAGTCGCGTGAGGCGTCAAACAGGTTCACGCTGTTACCCCCGATGCCGAAAACCGTCCATGATACCCCTTTGCGGCCGGGGAAGGACAAGTGGAAGGAGAGGTCCTGGAAGCGGATATCTTCGTCGCCCAACTGCAAGCCCATAGCCGAAAGCAATCCGATTGCGGAGTACCGGTAGTTGACCAAGTACGAGGCATCGGACTTGGAGGAGAACGGCCCCTCTGCTGCGAGGTCTATGCCGATGAGGCCGGCTTGCAGGGTGAACTCCCGTTTTTCGTTGTTGCCGGGGCGCAGGCGCATGTCCATCACGCCGGAGAGGGCATTGCCGTAGTCTGCCGGAAAAGGGCCGCTGAGGAAGTGCGTGGCCGCCAGCAGTTGCGCGCTAAGGATATTGACGCCTCCGCCGTAGGCGCTCACCCGGTCGCTGAAAGTACCGGCATTGGGCGTGTGGTTGGGATTAACAATATCCACTCCCTCCAGGCGCCACACCATGCCGTTGGGCGAGTTGCCGCGTATGGAGATGCCGTTGGCCTGGTCGTTGGCGCCGGCAGCGCCTGCTAAGGAAAGGGCCACGCGTGCCGGATCAAAGAAAGATGCCGGGAAGCGGCGGGTTTCCTCGATTGTCAGCACGGAAATGCCGGAAGGGCAGGACGTGCGCAGATCGCTGCGTGGGGCGCGCACCACCACTTCGCCCATGTCGGCGCTGCGGGCGTAAAGGGAAAAATCCATTGCCGTAGATTTTCCGGACTCCACCCATATCTCCGGCGTAATGGCCGTTTCATAGCCCACATATCGCACCGTGGCATCATAGCGCCCCGGCGGTATGCGCTCGATGCGGTAGTAACCCAGGCTGTCGCTTACCGTGCCCATACCAACCGGGCTGAGCAAAATGGTAGCTCCGGCTAACGGTTGGCCGGTATCGGCATCGGTGATGCGGCCTCGAAGGGTTTGTACCGGCGTCTGGGCCGGCAGGGCAGCCGGCAGGAGCAATGAGAACAGCAGGGCAATGCGTTTCATATTTAGAATGAATTTGGTGCGGCGAAATTAACGGCAAAGAACGCTTTGCGTTCAATAAATGCAATTTTTGCACAGGTTAGGAGATTGTGCAGCGCGTCAGAAAAAATGCTTCAATCGTTTCGGCTGCCCTTTGTGTGCGGCTCCGTCTAAGCCTTGTCTACTTTCATCGAACAAAGGCTATTGGTATAACTGGTAAATCTTAACTTCGGCCGTTGATATCACAAATGCCGGTATTATGACTTTACTCGAAAACATTCGCCTCGCGCTTCGGGCCGTGCGCGCCAACGTGCTTCGGGCCGTGCTTACTTTGCTCATCATAGCTTTCGGCATCATGGCGTTGGTGGGCATTCTCACAGCCATTGACAGCACGATATATTCCCTCAACGACAACCTTTCTTACCTCGGCGCCAACAGTTTTGAAATCGAGCCGGGCGGTGACCGCGCACGCGGCAGCAGGGGCGGGCGGCAGGAAAAACGCGACGAGCCGGTTTCTTACAGGCAATCCATGGCCTTCAAAGACCGGTTTGACTTCCCGGCCCAGACCTCCGTTTCGATGTACTGCACCGGCTCGGCTGCCATCCGCTACGGCAAAGAGAAAACCAACCCCAACGTACTCATTTTCGCAGTGGACGAAAGCTATTTGGCCGGCAAAGGATTTGAACTGGAGGCCGGACGCAATTTTACCGCCAGAGAAGCCCTCGAGGGAGGGTTTGGCGCCATCATCGGCAGCGATGTGGTCAAAAACCTGTTCAAAGGCCGGGCTGACAGAGCCATCGGCCACAATATTTCAGCCGGAAATATCAAACTCACCGTGGTGGGCGTGCTCAAAAGCAAAGGCTCCAGCATGAACCAAAGCGAAGACCGCCGCATCCTTATTCCCCTGCAAACCGGCAAACGGTATTATGGCACCGCCAGGACCAACTACCGCATCCTTGTAGCCGTGAACGACCCCAACCAGATAGACAACGCCGTAGCCTGGGCCACCGCCCTGTTTCGCAACATCCGGGGGCTGAAAGCCTACCAGAACAACGACTTTGAAATATCCAAAAGCGATAGCCTCATCGGCATTATCAAAGACAACACCCGCTACTTCCGCATGGCCGCCGCCGGCATCGGCGTCATTACCCTGTTGGGCGCCGCCATCGGCCTGATGAACATCATGCTGGTGTCCGTCACGGAGCGCACCCGCGAGATCGGCGTGTGCAAAGCCATCGGCGCCACGCGGCAAACCATTCTGGTGCAATTCCTCACCGAAGCGGTTGTGATTTCCCTCATGGGCGGCCTCATCGGCATTTTCCTCGGCGTATTGGTGGGTAATTTGGTCACCCTGCTCATGGGCGGCAATTTCCTGTTGCCCTGGGACTGGATTTTCGCGGCGGTAGTCACCTGCACCATCGTGGGCCTCGCTTCCGGCTTGTATCCTGCGCTCAAGGCGGCAAGATTGGATCCCATTGAGTCGTTGCGGTACGAGTAAGTGGATAGACCCAAACCACAACTATTTCCCTATCTTTGCCGTTTTGGAAAAGCGCCCCATAATACGGGCGGCTTCCACACAACGACAGGTTCCGAATATGCAGTTTTTATTCCCGACATTCCTCTTTGCCCTTGCAGCGCTGGCTATTCCCGTCGTCATTCACCTGTTTTATTTCCGCAGGTTCAAAAAGGTGTACTTTACCAACGTGCGCTTCCTGCGCGAAGTGAAGGAGGAAACGAGCGCCCGCTCCAAGCTGCGCAACCTGCTCGTGCTGCTGGTCCGCATGCTGGCATTGGCCGCGTTGGTATTTGCCTTTGCGCAGCCTTTTATCCCCCAGGATGCAGAAGTGAAAGTGGGCAATAAGGCCGTGAGCGTTTTTGTGGACAACTCCTTCAGCATGAGCGCTCTGAGCCAGGACGTACCCTTGGTGGAAAAAGCCAAGCAAAGGGCGGAAGAGATCGTGAATGCCTACGCCGAAACCGACCGCTTCCAGGTATTGACCAACGACTTTGAAGGGCGGCATCAGCGCCTGGTGAGTAAAGAAGACGCCCTGGGGCTGATAGAAGAAATCAAAATATCGCCGGCGGTGCGCAACATGTCGGAGGTCATCGCCCGCCAGAAACAAGCCTTAGCCTCCGGTGCAGAGGAAATAGAAACGGCCTTCCTCATCTCTGATTTCCAGGAAAACGTGACAGACCTGAGCGCCTGGCCCGATACCTTCCCGGAAATTAACTTAGTGCCGCTTCAATCCGTTCAGGAGCGCAACATCGCCATAGATACCGCCTGGTTTGAAGCGCCGGTGCAAATGCTCAGCCAGACCAACGCTCTTGTCATTAAGGTGCGCAACTACAGCAACCAGGCTGCTGAAAATATCCGCCTGGCCATCAAATACGAAGGTCAGACCAAACCCGCCGGCACGCTCTCCGTGCCCGCCGGCGCCACGGTAACCGATACGGTGCAACTCACTATTTTGCGCACGGGCTGGCACGAGGCCGAGCTTTCAGTGACCGACTACCCGGTCCAGTTCGACGACAAATACTTTTTCAGCTTCTACGTAGCCGAACAGGTCAAAGTGTTAGTCATCAACGAGGAAACGCCCAACCGCTTCTTAGATGCGGCCTTTGCCGGTATTCCTTATTTTGAGGCCGTCCATTTTCCTGCTCGAAATTTAGAGTTTTCCCAATTTCCAAGCTATCAGCTCATCGTGATCAACGAAGTGCGCGAAATATCCAGCGGCTTAGCAGCCGAACTGGGCCGATATGCCCGAAGCGGCGGCAATGTGCTGGTGTTTCCCTCGCGGAACGCGGGTATCGCCGGGTACAACAGTTTCCTGCAGGGCTTCGCCGCTAATTCCATAACGGCATTCGAAGAAACAGAACGCAGCGTCGGCAGCGTCAATACCGACGAGTTTGTCTTCCGCGACGTATTCGACAACAAGAGCGCCAACCTCAAACTTCCTGCAACAAAAGGCAATTTCCGGGCCGACCGCTCCAACGCACGTGCAGAGGAGGTACTCATCAGCTACCGCGACGGAAGCGCATTCCTCTCCAAATACCAGGCCGGGCAGGGCCATCTGTACTTCTGCTCTGCTCCCTTAGACGAAAACTACAGCGACTTAGTGCGCAACGGAGAGATATTCATTCCCCTGTTGTATAAAACCGCCATCTCCTCTGCCCGAAACCGGCAGATCGCATACACCGTCGGTCGCGCCGAGGTCATTGAAACCGATCACTCCGCCACCGGTTCGCAGATCGTATATAAATTGCGCGGTCCCTCCGGCGAATTCATTCCGGAGCAACGCATCGTCGGTTCGCGCTTGTACCTCACGCCGGGCAGCCAGGTCGCTCAAGCGGGCTTTTACGACCTCTTTCTCAACCCGGAAACGGTCATCGCCAAGTTTGCTTTCAACTTTGACCGCAAGGAGTCGGATCTCTCCTGCTATACGCCGGAAGAATTGCAGACCATCGTGGGGCCGAATATTTCCGTGCTGGCGGTGAGAGACGAAGCTGTGCTTACTGCCAAAATCGAGGAACGCAGCCGGGGCCTGAGCTTGTGGCGCTGGTTTGTGGTGCTGGCATTGGTCTTTTTGGCCGCCGAGGTACTGCTGCTGCGGTTTTGGCGGGTGTAAGAACTTGCCGAGGCTGTCTCAAAAGAAGTAAAAAGTAAAAAGTAAAAAGCGCTGCACCGAGCGATGTACTGAGCTATGCCGAAGTGCGAAGTCGAGGTGAAAAAGCAT
>CAZNYK010000091.1:0-16820 GCA_964577215.1 uncultured Saprospiraceae bacterium | reverse complement strand
CTGAACCCGGCTTGGCGGCTGTTCCAGCAATATATGTATTGATCCCTCCATAATAGCAGCCCCTCTCATCTTCTCACCTTCTCACCTTCTCCCCCTCTCACTTACAACTTATACTCCTCCCTCACCGGGCAAAATACATCCAATATCCTGCAATCCGTCAATGCCCGGCCGCTGTGCACCACGTTGGACGGAATGACGGCCAGCACCCCCGGCTCATATACCCGCGTTTCGCCGGCGATGGTCAGCTCAAAGCGGCCTTCCAGCACGCAAGCCGTTTGCTCGTGAACATGAGAATGCCCAGGTAATATTGAACCCGCCGCTATTTCCCAGAAAGCCAGGGTGGCGTTTTCGGTGTGAACAAAGCGGCCTTTGAAGCCTTTAATAAGTTCTTTAGGCTCTATTCGGAGAAGTTCTACGGTCATCTTACCATGTTTTGTACAAAGATGCAGATTCCTCCGATATTTCTGAGCCGCATTCTCCTCATTTGGGGCAAAGTAGTATATTTGCGCGCCCTTTCGGGGGCTTCCTTTTCAAATAAAACAACACAGAATTATGGCGTTCGATATGCAAATGCTCAAGTCTCATTACGAGACCTTCGCTCAACGGGTGGACAAGGCCAAGAAAGCCCTCGGCAGACCCCTTACCCTCACCGAAAAAATCCTCTACGCGCACCTGCATCCCGACTCTCCGCTTCAATCCTATGCGCGTGGCAAAGACTATGTATTCTTCTCCCCCGACCGGGTAGCCATGCAGGACGCCACCGCTCAAATGGCCCTTTTGCAGTTTATGATGTGCGGCCGCGACAAAACCGCCGTGCCCTCCACCGTGCACTGCGACCACCTCATACAAGCCAAAACCGGCGCTGCCCAGGACCTCAAAACCGCCTTGGATGCCAACTCTGAAGTGTTCGACTTTTTGGCTACCGTCTCCAACAAATACGGCATCGGCTTCTGGAAGCCCGGCGCGGGCATCATTCACCAGATCGTGTTGGAAAATTATGCATTCCCCGGCGGTATGATGATCGGTACGGATTCTCACACTCCCAACGCCGGAGGCCTCGGCATGGTCGCCATCGGCGTGGGCGGCGCTGATGCCGTGGACGTAATGGTAGGCATGCCCTGGGAGTTAAAGATGCCCAAGCTCATCGGGGTAAAACTTACCGGCAAACTCAACGGCTGGACCTCCTCAAAAGACGTGATCCTCAAAGTAGCCGGCATCCTTACCGTAAAGGGCGGCACCGGCGCTATCGTGGAATACTTCGGCCCGGGCGCCGAGGCCATGTCATGCACCGGCAAAGGCACCGTATGCAACATGGGCGCGGAAATCGGCGCTACCACTTCTTTATTCGGTTACGACCAATCCATGAGCCGCTACCTGCGCGCCACCGATCGCTCCGATGTAGCGGAATTGGCCGACAAGGTAGCTCCCTACCTCACCGGCGACGCCGAATGCTACGCCAATCCAGAGCAGTTCTTCGATCAGGTCATCGAGATCGACCTGGATGTCCTGGAGCCGCATATCAACGGTCCGTATACGCCCGACCTCGCCTGGCCTATTTCCAAATTTGCCCAGGCAGTGAAGGAAAACAACTATCCGCAAAAGTTGGAGGTGGGCCTCATCGGCTCTTGCACCAACTCTTCCTATGAAGACCTGGATCGCGCTGCCTCCATCGCCCGCCAGGCGGTGGACAAAAAGCTCAAAGTGCGCTCCGAGTTTACCGTTACGCCCGGTTCCGAGCAGATTCGTTACACGGTACAGCGCGACGGCCAATTAGAAGCGTTCGAACGCATAGGCGGCGTGGTGCTGGCCAATGCCTGCGGCCCCTGTATAGGTCAATGGGCGCGCCATACCGACGATCCCACCCGGGCCAACTCCATCATCACCTCCTTTAACCGCAATTTCTCCAAGCGCAACGACGGCAACCCACACACCCGCTCTTTCGTAGCCTCCCCCGAAATCGTGACGGCTATGGCCATCGCAGGGGACCTCACCTTCAACCCGCTTACCGATACGCTCGTCAACGAAGAGGGCCAGGCAGTTCGCCTCGATCCGCCCGCAGGTGTTGAATTGCCTCCCCGCGGTTTCGATGTGGCGGATGCAGGCTACCAGGCGCCCTCAGCCGGCGGCGCAGTGGTTGAAGTTAAAGTGGCGCCCGGTTCCAATCGCCTGCAACTGCTCACGCCATTCCAGCCGATTACCGCTGAGCAACTCAGCGGCATGCGCATACTCATCAAGGTGAAAGGCAAATGTACGACTGACCACATCTCCATGGCCGGTCCCTGGCTCGAGTTCCGCGGCCACCTGCAAAATATCGCGCGCAATACCTTCATCAGCGCAATCAACTATTTTAACGGGGAGGCCAATAACGTGATCAACTACGCGGAAGATAAATACATGCCTGTGCCGGAATCCGGCTTGGCATACCGGGATGCAGGCATAAGCACGGTGGTATTCGGAGAGGAAAACTACGGCGAGGGGTCCTCGCGCGAACACGCGGCCATGCAGCCCCGCTTCCTCGGTGTGAAAGCGGTGATCGTCAAATCTTTTGCCCGCATTCACGAAACCAACCTCAAGAAGCAGGGTATGCTGGCGCTCACCTTCGTGAATCCTGAAGACTACGAACTCATCCGCCAGGACGATACCATTGACATCCTCGGCTTTGATCAAATGGCGCCCGGGCGCAACCTGACGCTCGTGCTGCGCCATACCGACGGTACGCAGGATCGCGTGGAACTCACCCATACCTACAACCAGGCTCAGATCGAGTGGGTGCAGGCAGGTTCGGCGCTGAATAAGATCAGGAAGGATTTAGGGGCGTAAGCAGTTTATACTGATCGTAGTCGGAGCAGTAGGCAGTTAGCCCCTACACTCGTGTCGGGGGCAGTAAGCCATCCAATGCATACCGGAAAACAAACAAAGCAGGCAAATGATACAATTAGATAAAATCCCTACTACGGCGCCCGGGCACTTGGAAAAGAAAGATATCCGGGAGGAAACCGAACGTTTAGTGCAACGCCTTGGAGAACTTCAACACGTGATGTTCGCCCAGGGGAGATATTCGGCCCTGGTCGTTTTGCAAGGTATGGATGCCAGTGGAAAGGACGGCGCCGTGGAGAATGTGTTCGAAGCCTGTGCGCCTATGGGCTTGCAGGTGATTGGATTCAAGAAGCCCACGGAAGAAGAATTCGCCCACGACTTTCTCTGGCGCATCCACAAACACGCGCCGCAAAGGGGTATGATCAACATCTTCGTGCGTTCACATTACGAGGACATTCTCATCCAGCGCGTGCACAAATGGATTACCGAAGAACGCGTGGAAAAGCGCATGCAGGCAATCAATGCCTTCGAGGAATTGCTCTCTTTCGACAACCATACCCAGATTTTCAAATTCTACCTGCACCTTTCATACGATCAGCAAAAAATCGAGCTGCAACAACGCATAGATGATCCCACCAAGCATTGGAAGCATAATGAGGGCGATTGGCGCGAACGCGAACTCTGGGCCGAATACATGCGCTGTTATGAATACGCCATCAACCGGAGCAAAATTCCCTGGACCATCGTGCCCGTTGACCAGCGCTGGTACCGCGATTATATCATTGCCAAAACGATGGTGGAGCACCTGGAAACCCTGAATATGCAATATCCGCCGTTGGAAAGGTAGAATTATATCACCGCCAATTCTCTCAATGCCTTCTTAATGCCTTGTACCACAGTGGTATAGGCTTCGTCCCGGTCTTGCCATAAAGAGACCGGGCGCGGACGGGCATTGCGGGGGTCTTTGGGGAGTAGTTCCAGTTTGGCGAAAGCCATTTCTTTCCAGTCGCAAGGGCGCAGCAGCACGGGAATGACGCGGCATTTGCCCTGTTGCTGGCGTTTCATGGCTTCGGCAATTTCCACTCTCCAGATGTAATCGGAGTCTAATGATTCTGGGCTTACCAGCAGCAGCACGATGTCGGCGCTGCGCAGGTTGCGCAGTATGGCCTCGTTCCAGTCCTGGCCGGGCAGCATTTGCCCGTCCGACCAGGAGATGACCTTGCCCAATCGCCGCAATGCGCCGAGATGTACCTCCAATGCCTGCCGGAAATCCGTATCCGCATGGGAATAGGAGATAAAAAGCGATGGGGCCGGAGGCGTGATCTCTACCGCCCGCAGCAGCGCCGAGAATTCGGGCATGGGAATGCGGCGGCGCTCTTCACTCACCACGGCGGAAAAACCGGCCTCGGCATCCATGACGATGCGCTGTACGGAGGCAAAATCCTGCCCGTTGATGGAAAGGTGCAGTTCCTCGCGCTGTTTGGCTACTTCCCTGAGCGGGATACCTGAACTGATGCCTGCCGATACCCAATATTGCCGGGTTTCGATAAAGGTTTGGAGCACTTCCCTGAAGATGAGTTCCCTCCAGAATTCCGTGCGCTTTTTGTTGGGTTCAATACATACCATGAGCCGTCCCTGGGCAGGATCCGTTTCATCGGGCAGGCTTTTGATAAACACGCGGAGGCGCTCCGCCTGGGTGACGGCTTCACCTGCAGGGGGGCGCACTACGAAGAGTATGCCGTATTTCCAGAACTCCCGGGCCTCCACTTCTTCATCTCTTCCAAATTTAAGCACGAGGTGCCTCAGGATGCGCCGGATGTGAAAAAGCGGCGCCCTGAAGAGGTAATAGTTTTCCTGGAGCCCCGTCAGCGCGATGGTGAAGAGGTTTTCCATGGGATGCTCATCCGGCAGGTATTGGGGCGCTATCCATGATTGTTGCTCTGTATTATCGGCGAATATGATGTCCCAGGCTTCCATGAGCCGTATCATGGTATCGGCGGCTTCCTCCGAACCAAGCGCTTCAATGATAGCCTGACGGCTGAATCGCCCATGCTGGCGGCGCACGCGCTCGTTGAGTACGCGGTACATGCGGTCGGTGAGCAGGGCCGGGTTGATGTGCACCCTTTTTTTATCTATGGCCGGCAGCCAGACGATCACGCCAGTTTGGTGGAGGTAGTCGGCCAGTTTTTCGATTTCATCATCCGAGAACTCTGCGCGCACCTCGCGGCAGGCAGCGGAGAAATCCTCCAGGGTCATCCAATCGTTTTCCTTTACCCGCCCGCTGAATGGATTGCGCCGGCTCTCTCCTTTTTGTACGCTTCTGATCATATCCCTGACCCTTTCCCATTCCGGCGGCAAATTGGCCACGGTGGAGCCGGCCTCGGCTTTTTTTACCAAAATGCGCAGCAGGTCTTCGCGGAAAATTTCAAAAGCGTACCGGTAACGGCGCTTCCCGGATTCTCTCGATTTGGCAAACCTGGCACTGATGCCGGCAGTGTGCTTTACCTGGTAGCGTTCCAGTATCTTGCGGTCGTACCAGTGTTCGCGGCCCTCGTTGCGGTCAATCTTATTTTCCAGGAGAATGACGGGCGGTTTTTCGCCGGTAACCGCGCCGGGGGCGTGAAAGCGGATATTGTCTAACCAATAGTGGTAGTGGAAGTGCTCGAGCGGTATTTCCACCGGCTCCCCGTCCACAAAAAGCCTTGTATTTTCGACGTGGTTGAAGTTGGTGCCTTCATCCCAAACGAGTATATATACCGCATTGCTGTCCAAAAATACGCGATGGGTGCCGTGGTAGTATTCCTGGCCGCCGAAATCCCAGTGGTTTACTTTGATCTGGTATTCCGGCAGGTCTTTGGAGCGCCATTCGGCAATGTCCCTGGCAGGAATCATCCATTCGGATATCTGAATGCCGTGTGTGGTGTTTTCTTTTGCATCAAAGGGAACGCCCCTCAGGATGCGGGAAATGGAGGTTTTTCCGGCGCTGCTGTTGCCTACGAGAATGAGCTTGACTTCCATGACCGGCGTTTCCTCCAGGGAGACTTCGATGTCGAGAGGGGTTTCCGGTGCTGCAAGCGGTTCCTTTCCGGAACGCTCCTTGGCCTTGAAGAATGTCCGGATCAGCCCGATATCCCTTGAAAAAGCAATTTCCGGGGGGCAATCGCGCACCGGGTTGGCATTGAGATTGAGGGTTTTGAGTTTGGGAAGGCGGGTTATAGGTTCTATCGTTTTGATCTGGTTGGAATCGAGGTTGAGTACTTCCAATTCCTTCAGGCCGGCCAAAGGGGCGATGGATTGGATGCGGTTGCCGGCTGCGTGCAGGTCGCGCAGCTTGTGCAGGTGCCTGAGCGGATCAAGCTCCACCACGTGGTTGTCGTTGATGGAGAGTATCTCTATATCGCGTAATTCGGCAAGCGGGGAAATGTCTTCAATCCGGTTGCCGAACAGGGAAAGCACTGCCAAGTCTTTTAAACCGGCCAAAGGGACGATGTTGACAATTTCATTTTGTCCAACCGACAAAGTATGTAGTTGAGTCAATTGGCCGATGCCCTCTACTGTCTTGAGATTGCAGGTGCGCAGGGAGAGCTTGCGAAGCGCGGGCAATTGGAGCAGGATGGAGAAGCTCTCATTGGACAGGTCGTTGGCGGCGCCGTCGTTGCGCGTACCGGTAAACTGGTTGCGGCTGTCGTCCCAGTATACACTGCCGAGATTGAGCTCTTCAAGCCAGTGCAATTCAGCAATTTCAGCAGGAATAGCGCTGAGGGAGCAGTTGCCGAGGTCGAGAAAGGTGGATTGGGATTTTTTTGTCAGTTCGATGAGTTCAAGCGCGTCGTTTTGCCATTGAGCAAGGATGTCCAATAGGCCGGCAGTGATCCTGTTTCTGGTTGTGGATGCCGTTTCATTGTCTACAATGTTGAGCAATAAGTCGTTATTCAGGCGGGAAAGCTGTGACTGGAGTATGATGAGGTCCTTCGACAATGGAGAGTTCCCCGGAAGGATTTCCCTGAGTTCATTCATCGCTTCAGCCAGAGAAGCCTCCGCGATCATAGCTTTAATTCTGTCTTTCGGGTTGGTGATCTTCATATTTTTTCAGGCGTATGGCAGTACCTGCAACTTGTGTCACCGAGAGCTGTGAAGCTACGGGTGTGCGGTTGTTCGTTGTCTTCGGCGACTGAAGTCGCCGGTACTTAGGGATGCCCGCAGTCTTGTCTTCGGCGACTAAAGTCGCCGGTACTTCGGTACTTCAGGATACCCGCAGTCCTTCCACCTCCTCCACCGTCTTGGGTATCGGCGGCCCCAGCACGCGGTAGCCATTCTCGGTGATGAGCACGTTGTCCTCTATTCGGATGCCCCCGAAGTTTCGGTAGTGGTCCAATTGGTCATAGTGAACAAAATCGGTGAATTTGCCCTGGCTGCGCCACAGGTCGTAGAGCTCCGGGATGAAGTATATCCCCGGCTCCACGGTGAAGGTGAAACCCGGCTCCAGTTCGCGGGCTAAGCGCAGGTACTTCGTGCCGAACTGCGTGCTGCGCTGCATATTGCCGTAGCCGACGTATTGCTCGCCGAGGCCCTCCATGTCGTGCACGTCCAGGCCGATCATGTGGCCCAAGCCATGGGGGAAGAACAGCGCGTGGGCGCCCTCGTGCACTGCGTCGTCGGTATTGCCTTTCATCAGGCCTATGGCTTTCAGCCCATCCACGATGATCCGGGCTGCCAGCAGGTGTACGTCCAGGTAACGGATGCCGGGGCGGCAGGCTTCAATGGCTTTGGTTTCCGCCTCTAAAACGATGTTGTAGATATCCTTTTGGCGAGAAGTAAACCTTTCCTCTACGGGAAAAGCGCGGGTGATATCGCCGGCGTAGTGGCGCGCCGTTTCAGCGCCGAAATCTCCCAGGACGATGCGCCCTTTTTCAAGACGATTGCCATGGTAGGGGTTGTGCAGGGTTTGGCCGTTGACGGAGAGTATAGTGCCGTAAGCCGGGCTTCCGCCCCGGGCAAGAGCTATGCCCTCTACCAAGCCGGCGAGGTCGGATTCGTACAAGCCCGGGCGGGCTTTTTTCATGGCGGCCAGATGCATTTCGCGGGTGATGTCGAGCGCCAGTTCCATTTCTGCAACTTCCTCTGCGGATTTATAGGCACGCATGGACACGATGGCTTTGATGAGCGCTTCGGAAGCCCGGGTTTTGAGGTCGTCAATGCCGATGCCGAGCCAGTTGCTCATCCTGATCTTGTCTTCGGCTCTGTATGGCGGCAGGAAGTGAATAGGCCGGCCGCCGGCACGCGCTTGGTTCAGTACATCCGGCAGGGTATCGTACAGAGCGGTTTGCCCGAGTCCGGATTGCCGGGCCAGTTCGCCGAGGGTAGGTTGCGGCCCCACCCATACAATGTCTTCGATGCTGAGTTCATCGCCGAACAGCGTGGCGGTTCCGGTTTCCAGGTCGAAAACAGCAGCCAGGTGAGGCTGGTCCAGCCCTATGAAATACAGGAAATTGCTGTCCTGCCGGAAAGGATACACGTTGCCGGCGTAGTTGATGGGAGATTCGTCATTGCCCATCAGGAGGATAAGCCCCCGGTCGTCGATCTTCTGAACCAGGCGGTTGCGCCGGTCGATATAGGTGGCAGCATCAAACATGAGTATGTAGCTATTGTTGTTCTCTTCTTTTTTTGAGTTCGTCGCGGATGGCGGCGGCCTGCTCGTAGTTCTCCTGGGCCAATGCCTCGTCGAGTTGCGTCTGTAACACATCGGTGGACAGTTCGCCGATCGCGACACTCTCCTCCTCGGCCGGGGCTGAAGCGGGGTCCACCTCGATGCCGGCCTCATCGAGGATGTTGGAATAAACGTAGATGGGGCAGGCAAAACGCACGGCCATGGCAATGGCGTCGGAAGTGCGGGCATCTACTTCCATGGTAGCGCCCGAAGCGAGTTCCCATACCATAGTAGCATAGAAAATGCCTTCCGAGAGGTCGGAAATGATGACCTCGTGCAATTCGGCGCCGGCGCTTTCCATGGTATTTTTAAAAAGGTCATGCGTCATAGGCCGGCTCGGCAGTATGTGTTCTACTGCTAAAGCAATGGCTTGGGCTTCAAACCCGCCGATGACGACGGGCAACCTGCGCTTGCCGCCGGCTTCCTTGAGAATGATGACGAAGCTGTGCGGCTGATTTTCACTGTTGGCAATTGCCAGAATATGAAGTTCGATTTTTTGCATGGCAACACATTTGCTAGGGGTCTTCCCATATCGGGCACAATATCGCAATTTCCTGGAGAATTGCCGCTATTAACAAATTCGCGGCAATTGCTCGCCGACCAACATATTAACAACCCTGCGCCCGCCGATGTTGCTTTGCAACACCACTTGCCCGGGATGCGCTTCGGTGATCTCGCCGATGATCGCAGGCTTGCCGTTGGGTGTGTGATCCGCCAGTGTTTCAATGATACCAGGCGCAGATTCCGGCGCGACCACAGCGATAAAGATGCCCTCATTGGCTACATAAAGCGGGTCGAGGCCTAATATCTCGCAGGCGGCGAGCACATCTTCCTTTACGGCAATGTCTTTTTCCCGTATCTCCACGCCCAGCCTGGTATCGCGGGCTATTTCATTGAGCACGGTAGCTACGCCGCCCCGGGTGGGGTCGCGCAAGAGGCGGATATCCTGGCCATGGGCATCCAGGATGGCTTTCACCGCATAGTTAAGACAAGCGGTATCGCTCTCAATGGTAGTTTCAAATTGCAAGCCCTCCCGCACAGAGAGTATGGCCACGCCGTGGGTGGCCACGTTCCCGCTCAGGATCACCTTGTCGCCGGGCCGGATGTGCTGTTTGCCGATGCGCGCATTGGGGTGCAGGGTACCGATGCCGGTGGTGTTGATGAACACCTTGTCGCCTTTGCCTCGCTCCACTACCTTGGTGTCGCCGGTCACGATCTCCACGCCGGCCTGTTCGCAGGCGTATTTCACCGCTACGAGGACGTCCCAGAATTCGGTCATGGGCAGCCCTTCTTCGAGGATGAAGCTGAGGGAGAGGTATTTGGGCAGGGCGCCGCACATGGCAATGTCGTTCACCGTGCCGTTCACGGCCAATTCGCCGATGTTGCCGCCGGGAAAGAATACGGGCGAAATGACGAAGCTGTCGGTGGTGAATGCCAGCGGGCCTTCGAGGTTGAATACTACGCCGTCGTGGCGTTCGTCCAACAGGGGATTGCTCAGGAGGTTGAACACCCCGGAGTCCAAGAGTTTATTGGTCAAAAGCCCGCCGCTGCCGTGACCGAGAGTGATGCGGTCAAAGTCGAGAGTCGGCATGGGGCAATGGAGATGCATTTTCATGATTTTCTGGTATTAGGCCAAAGGCTAAAGGCGCCGCCCTGAGCGAAGTCGAAGGGCGAACGCATAGCCAAAACCGGGTGTGAAAGTACGAAGAAAATTTGGAATGCTGTATGGCCGTGCGCAGCTATGCTAAGGCCCTGGCTCGCTCGCCCAGGCTGCGTGAAGCGTTTGCATCTCCGGCAATTCGAATTCTCCCCGCCTGCAGCTTTGCCAAATGGGGTGGTAGCGGCTTCGACGCGAGATAGGTACTTCCACAACACATTGGCACCTTACGCCTTACGCCTTTCGCCGTAAAGAACCGTTTGCCCAAACGCAATCCCCTCATCATTCGGCGAAAGCTGCCGGTGAAAGTACAAAGCATATGCGGAACCCAGGCGATGCTGCAGCAAATCCACGAGTACGGCATTTTGGAATACCCCGCCGCTGAAAGCAATGCAGCGCACCTGTTGCATTTGCGCCGCTTTTTCAATCCAGCGTACCAAGGCGACGTGAAACTGCGCCGCCAATTCCTCTACCGGCCTGCCCGATCGCATGCCCTCTGCCAAGGGGCGAAGTATGGCAGTAGCCGGCATGGCTGAGGAACTCGCATCCGGCAACTCATAGCCGGCATACGCATCCAAGCCGGAGCGTTGAAAGGCCCGTAGCGCTGCATTTTCCAACAACATGGCCGCTTCGCCTTCGTATGAGGAACGGGAAGCCAAGCCGAGCAGGGCCGCAGCCGCGTCGAACAGGCGCCCGATGCTGGAGGTATGCAGGGCGGCGGGTTTTTGCAGCAGGGTTTGGTACACGCCCCATTCCGTTGGGCTGAATTGCGATTCCAAAAGCGGCTGCGCTTCCGGCAGGTCATGACAGGCAGCAAGCGCCGAAATGCGCGGCTCGCGTGGCATTTTGTCGCCGAGGATGAACGGAAAATACGCCAACTGACTGGTGCGCTGCATCTGCCCCGCCTCGTAGCGGAAGAACTCCCCGCCCCACACCTGCCCATCGCTGCCCAGCCCCGTGCCGTCCCAGATGACGCCGAGCACCGGCTCTTCGCTATTCAACAACAAATTTTCGGCCAGCACCGCTGCGAAGTGCGCCTCGTGGTGCTGGTATTGGAGGAAGGGTACGCCCCATTCGGCGGCGAGTTTTTGGCCCTGGCGGGTGGAGTAGTAGTCGGGGTGCAGGTCGGCCAGCACGTATTCCGGCTGCGCTTTGAAGAGTTTCAATAGGTGGTTTAGAGCTACCTGGAAGCTGCGCTCGGTGTCGTAGTTTTCCAAATCGCCGAGGTACTGGCTCAGGTACAGGTTGCCCCGGTGTGCCAGAGCGAAGGCGCTTTTCATCATGGCGCCCATGGCCAACAGGGTGGAGCGGGGCGTTTCCAATCCCGGCAGGATGAAGGTGGGCGCCAACCCGCGGGAGCGGCGCAGTACGATGCGATGCCCGTGGAAAGGGCTAAACCTGACGACGGAATCATCCTGCGGCGTGGCGATGTCGCGGTTGTGCAGCAGCACGGCGTCGGCTATTTGCGAAAGTTCCGCAAGCGCTGTTTCATTATCGAATACGATGGGGGCGTTGCTCAGGTTGCCGCTGGTAGCCACGATAGGGCGCTGCACTTTTTGCATGAGGCACTCGAAGAGCGGGGCGTAGGGCAACATGGCCCCCACTTGCGCAAGTCCCGGCGCGATGGCGCGCATAGGCAGGGCGTGCAGGGGTTCTGGTTTCAGTTCTGCCAGGATGATGGGCGCTGCGTACCCGCTCAGTTCTGCCGCCTCATCGGGGCGGAGCACGGCATCCGCCTCCAAGGCGGCAAGCGAAGGATACATCAGGGCAAAGGGCTTGGAAGGGCGGTGCTTGCGCGCGCGCAGCGTTTGGATGGCGGCTTCATTGGTTGCATCGCAGCAGAGCAGGAACCCGCCTATGCCTTTCACGGCAACGATCTTGCCTTGCAGGATGGCAGATGCGGCCCGCTCGATGGGCAATGAAGCCTCTGCCGGTCCGGCGTTTTCCATTCCCCCTTCCGCACTGTGCCAGGCCAAAGCGATGCCGCAGGTTTCGCAGGAGTTGGTTTGGGAGTAGTAGCGCCGGTCAAGCGGGTTTTCGTACTCGGCGGCGCAGGGCGCGCACATGGGGAAGTGCTGCATGGTGGTGCAGGGCCGGTCGTAGGGCAGCCGGGTGATGATGGAGTAGCGCGGGCCGCAGTTGGTGCAGGTGATGAAGGGGTAGCCGTAGCGGCGGTTTTGGGGATTGAGCAGTTCCGCGCGGCATTCCGGGCAAAGGGCCACGTCCGGGGTGAGCAGCATGGTGGCTTCGCCGGCTTCGGCGCTATGGATGATGCGAAAATCCGGGTAATCCTGCTGCGGCTTTTCCTCCATGCTCGCCGAGATGATGCGCGCCAGCACAGGGGCGTGGCTTTGCAACTCCTCGAAAAACCGGCTTGCCGTATCCGCATCCGCGTTGATCTCGATGTGTACGCCGTCGAGCGTGTTGTTCACCCAGCCGTTCAGGCGGTGTTCCATGGCCAATTGATAGACAAAGGGGCGAAAGCCTACGCCTTGTACCTGTCCCCTGAGGTGGATGTGGTAGGTGCAGATGGATTCTACGGGCATGAGCATACGAATTGCAAGCCGCAATCTACAGATTTAAGTGGAATACCGGCATACATATGCCCGCCCTCACATCCCCAGCAAAACCACCTCCTTGCCGTTCACGCTGTGCACTTCGCGGCGAATGCGCTGCTCCCAGGGCAGTTCTTCGGAGGATTGCTTCTCAAAAAGAATAAGGTAACCCGATTTTTGGCCCAGCTTGTCCATGTAGCGGGAGAGTTGTTGCAGCCCTTCGGGCAGGGAGCGGGCATTATGATGCATTTTTATCTCGATGGGGATGACCTGATCTTTCCAGAAGACGGCCAGGTCGGTGCGGCCGTTGCCTACGGCCATTTCCCGTTCAATTCTGCCGCCGCCATTGATAATTCTTTGCAGGAACGCCATGAGCAATAGTTGATGCCCGGCCTCTTTGTATTGGAAGCGTTCGAGCCAGGATTCCGAATTCCAGCGGTAGAAGTCCACGAATGCCTCTAAGAGCTTCTCTATATCCAACGAGCCGTCGGAGCGCAGGTACCAGGCGGTGTGGGCGATGTCCTGGTTGATCCCTTCCTGAAATGAGGCGTTCAAAATACGGGTAATGATCTCCCGGTAAATGGGGTTGGCAAAGCGGACAGGCGAATCCTGGCTGATGATGCCCAGATCGCGGCAGTAGCGTATGGCGTCGTTGTACCCGTCAAAATGCGGGCTTTCGCCATTGATGATGCTCATCACGATGGGGCGCACGCGATCCTCGCTGATCTTGTCGGCCAAGCTGTCCAAGTGCGTCTGGCGTTGTTCTATGAGGCGTTCTTTGGCTTCTTCTACCATATCCGGGGATATCTCACGGGTATAATCGTTTTTCAGCATTTTGGCCACGATCTCGTTGGCCAATGCATTGGTCAGCCAGGGCTGACCGCCGGAAAATTCATACAGCTTCTCGAAAACAGCATGGGAAAAGACCTGGCCCGTATCCTGCATATGTTGATCGAGCAGGCTGCGCACTTCCTCGCGGGAAAAAATGGTCAGAAAAAAAGATTCGGCCTTGACGTTGAAGGGCGAACCGGCCCCAATGGACGGATTGTCGGCGCGGGCGCGCAGGCGGTATTCGCGTATGTCGCGCAGGCCTACCAGGGCAATGGATTGCGGGAAGTTCATAGGCCGGGTCTGGAACCCGTCGCGCAGTTGCCGCAGGGTGGATATGAGCACATCGTCATATAGGGCGTCAACTTCGTCCAATAACAATACGAGCGCTTTATCCAGCGCCCGGCTCCAGTCGGCGAGGTAATTTTGCAGCAGTGAATTGCTTTTTGAATAATTGTCGGGATGAGGCGGCATTTGGGCAGCTTCCAAAAACAGGGAGGCCGTGCGGTACATAGACTGAACAAACACCATATTTGCGTCTTCCACGGTAATGCTCGGATACCCTGCCGACTCCAAAGAGCAGACCGTCGCCACGTACTTCCCTTCCCGGTTGAGCCGGTGCGCCAACGAATGCAACAGGGTGGTCTTGCCCGTTTGCCGTGGTGCATGTACCACGAAATACTGCTGCGCTTCTATGAGGCGCATGACGTCGTCGTACAAGCCACGGAACGGGTCCACCATGTAGTGCAACTCGGGCCTGCACAAGCCGGTAGTATTGAAGTATCGCTTCATAGGGGCAAAGATAGGGAATGGGCGGGGATTGTACGGGGCTAAAGTCAATCCTTAATCTTAAGCATCTTGAGTACCGCCCTTTCCCCAGCTTCGTTGTTCAGATGTAAGAAATACATGCCTGCAGGCCCGGGGATAACCAGTTCTGTTTCGATGGCGCCCTGTAACACCCGCCGGTGGAGAAGCTGCCCCAAAGCGTCAAAGACCTGTACCGTCAAGCCGGGCTGTACAACCCCGAAAGCCAATTGCACCCGATCAGAAAACGGATTGGGGAAAGCCCTAACTTCAATGTAGTTCCTGTAATTCCTCGTGTTTACGATGAAGAAGGAAGAAGTAGCGTCATTGGTGATGATCGGCTCGTTGAAGTCGAAATATATGCCGGCCCTGTTGCTCAGCGTCTCGCCCAATTGCACATCGGGCTGCGAGCGGATACTGAAATGGATGAAACCATGGCTTAATGGTTCATTGGTAGTGGAATCCACCAGCAAAATATCGGGGAAGTGCCATTGGACGATATTGCCGGGCAGGATGTTCACATTGCAAAAATGGCTTGCAGCTAAGTGCTTGAACGTATTGATATCGAGGCGGTTGCTTATGGTGTCCCGCACGATGACGGTGAAAGCGGTATCTGTGCCTGTATTTTGGAAGCGGATGGTGTAGTTCAGTTCCACCCCGCCTTCCAGCCCGGCAAAATCTATATCGGCTTTATCCACGAGCTTGTCGTTGGGATCGTAGCTGCCGGTTACGGTTTGTTGAATATTGCTTTGGTTGTCCGATTCATCAATATCCTCCCCGGCAAAAGGCGCGATCTCCGCATTCCAGCTAAAGATGGTACTGAGCGGCGTGGCGGGCGATATTTGTATCCGCGCTATTACGCATCGCTGCTCAAAGGGGGGCAACTGCGACAAAAGCCATTCAGCAGTATCTCCTCCGGCCAATATCATCCCATCCTCCGCATAGATGATCTCAGTATAATCGCTCGTCGTGTTTCCCTGGCTGTAAAAGCGGAGCAGCGCATCAGCCGGAGTGGCTCCGTAGTTGGACGCACACAAAGCATAAGTAGCCTGGAATCCCGGCCGGGCGGCGCTGGTTTCTACCAAGGTCACAGCCACATTGGAAAAACTGCCGTTAGGGCAGTAGGCGAAGTCATAATCTGGGTAATGTTGTACGACGGTATCTGCCGTCAATTCGTATTGGGCCGGGTTGAGAGAAAAATTCGGCAGATCGGCCGGCGCAAAAAAAGTGCTGGAACCGGGCGCTACAAAAAGATTGAATACGCCATCCGAATTGCTGACGCCGAGCAGCGCGCCCGCATCATCAAATACCTGCACATTGCCTGCAACAGGTTCCGTACTTTCGACGATGCCGTCGCAGTTCACATCTATGGCCAACCTGCCGGTAACCAAGCTGTTGCCGAATAAATCGCCTGGAAACCCGTCGAATAGTTCAACGTCGTCAATTTGCCAACTGTAGGCGCATCCAAACAATGGGGTGATACCTGCTGTGGAAGCATCAGACAAAAACTGGAAAGCGATATACACAACAGGCCGCCCGGCGGCAAGATGTGAAAGATCATAAACCTTGTAAACAGGGTTTTGATTTATCGATCCACCGCCGTATTGGTTATTGTTTAATCCCGGAAAAACAGGGATCGAAGCCCAAGAATTTAAGTTGTTCAGATCATAACCAATCCTGACCAAGGCTATATCTAAAAATTTGCGATAGAAGGTTTGGAACCTGATCCAGACAGCGTCCAAGTCGGACGCATCAATGGCCGGCGTGATGAGCCAGGCATTTTGCCCGATGCCCTCGTTGCAATTTTGATCGGAATCAAAAAGCGCCCAGCCATTTCCGGCAGTCGTGGAAGCAATAGGAGGAGTGGTAAGAGAAAAAGGGCCCACCGGCCCGACGGTAGTGTATTGCCAGGCGGCATCTGGTAGGCCGTTGCCCAAGAGTACCGCAGAGGTCCACTCCGGCGGTATTCCGTTTCCAAAGTCTTCGTAAAAGAATCGCTGTTGAGCAAAAGCGATGGTAGAAAAGCTTGCGGCGATGAGCAACAGGGCAAGATGTTTACGGATCATAGCTTCTTCAATTATTATTAGGAATTCGATTTAATCCCGACAAATATAGTGAAAGAAATGCGCATATACAAGGCAAAATTCGGAAGACCACCAACTACTACGCAATAAACGGATTAAAAAATGAAGGTTCTATTTTATAACAAAACCATACGCCTCACAACGGAATTATTATCTTCGCCAAAAACCACTGATCATGGAATTCAACTTTCTCTTTGTACTCTTAGCCGCACTCATCCCCCTGATTATCGGCGCCGTGTGGTATCATCCCAAAGTATTCGGGACGGCCTGGGCTGCGACCGCCGGTGTAACGGAAGAACAAATGCAAAGCGGAAACATGCTCAAGATTTTCGGATTTACCTATGTGCTCAGCGTTTTGGCGGCCTTGG
>CAZNYK010000090.1:13452-17031 GCA_964577215.1 uncultured Saprospiraceae bacterium | reverse complement strand
CTAAAGTCGCCGTTATATTTTCGGCGACTAAAGTCGCCGTTACTTCAGTTCAATCGGTACCCCACCCCCATCTTCTCCAACTCCTCGATAAACCCCGCGGCGGCCATCACCTTGCGCTCCCTGGCGTAGGCGGGTACGCGCAGGCGCTGTGCGGTGTCTATCAGTTCCAGGCGCAGGCGGTGCGGGCCTTTGTGGCGCTTGCAGGCGGCGTCCAACTGCTCTATCAGGGCGGCGTCAATGCGCTCTACGGGAATCTTGAGGGTGATAGACTGTGTGAGGTCGGCGCCGATGCCTTCAAGCAGCTTGATCTCTTTGGGTTTGAATTCCAGTTCGTCGGAGTTCCAGCCCTTCTGGAAGGCGCCTTTGATGAAGAGCGCCTTGCCGTCTTCCAGCAAGTGTTTGAAGCGCTGGTAGTCTTCGCCGAAGAGCTTGAACTCTATGCCCGCGTTGTAGTCGCGTATTTCGAAGATGCCCCAGCCGTTGCCGTTCTTGCTGATCTTGTGTACGGCGCGCGTCACCATGCCGGCCAATTGCAAGTTGGGCTTTTGCTGATGCGCTTCAATTTGATCCAAAGTGCAGGTGATGAAGTTCTCGATCTCCAAGCGGTAGTCGTCCAAGGGGTGGCCGCTGATGAAGATGCCGGTCACGTCCTTTTCTTTGTCGAGTTTTTCAGGGAGCGACCAAGGTTCGCGCTGCGGGGGCGTGGGTTCGGGAATCATCACCTCGCCGGTATTGCCGAAGAGGGAGTTGGCGGCCATGGCTTTTTCGGCCTGGTAGGCGGCGCCGTATTTGAGCAGGTGTTCTATGAAGGTTTCGTACTTATCGGAGGGGCTGAAGTACTGCGCGCGGTGCAGTTCCGGGTAGCAATCGAAAGCGCCGCCGAACGCCAGGCTTTCCATCACGCGCTTGTTGATGGCTTGCAGGGGCAGGCGCTGCATGAGGTCGAAGAGGCTGCGGAAGGGGCCGTTCTTGCGGCGCTCCTCGAGGATGGCCTCCACGGGGCCTTCGCCCACGCCCTTGAGCGCGGAGAGGCCGAAGCGGATCTGGCCTTCCTTATTGACGGAGAAGTCGGATACGCTCTCGTTCACATCCGGGCCGAGCACCTGTATGTTCATGCGGCGGCACTCGCCGAGGAAGAAAGTCACCTGTTCGAGGTTGCTCTTGTTGTGGGTGAGCACCGAGGCCATGAATTCCGCCGGGTAGTGCGCCTTGAGCCAGGCCGTCTGGAAGGCTACAAAGGCGTAGCAGGTGGAGTGCGACTTGTTGAATGCGTAGGAAGCGAAGGCCTCCCAGTCTTTCCATATCTTTTCGAGCTTGTCCTGGGGATGGCCGTTGACCGAACCTCCCTCCAAAAACTTGGGGTACATAGAGTCCAGCACCGCTTTTTGCTTCTTGCCCATAGCCTTGCGCAAAACGTCGGCCTGACCCTTGCTGAAGTTGGCGAGCTTCTGGGAGAGGAGCATAACTTGCTCTTGATAGACTGTAATTCCATGTGTATCAGTAAGATATGATTCCATTGCCGGCAAGTCGTAAATCACCGGTTTCCTGCCGTGCTTCCGGTCAATGAACTCCGGGATGTATTCCAGTGGGCCGGGCCGGTACAGGGCGTTCATGGCGATGAGGTCGTCGAAGGTGGTGGGCGCCAGTTCCTTCATGTACTTCTGCATACCGGCGCTTTCATACTGGAATATGGCTACCGTTTCGCCGCGCTGGAAAAGCTCGTAGGTTTTTGGATCGTCCAAGGGTACTTCCTCCGGATCAATTTTGATGCCGTGGTTTTCCTCTATCATGCGCACGGCGTCTTTGATGATGGAGAGGGTTTTGAGGCCGAGGAAGTCCATTTTGAGCAGGCCGGCGTATTCGGCCACGCTGTTGTCAAACTGGGTGACGAGCATGTCCGATTCCTTGTCTATCTTGACAGGCACGTACTTGGTGATCTCGTCGGGGGTGATGACCACCCCGCAGGCATGGATGCCGGTGTTTCGGATGGAGCCTTCGAGCTTTTCGGCAGTGTGTATCATCTCGGCGATGTCGTCCTGGCCGGAAGCGAGTTCGCGGAAGCGGTAAGCCTTTTCCAGTTCGTCGCCATTGAGCTCTTCCTTGAGCTTGGCATCCACATCGCCGGGGGCGAGCACCTTTTTGAGCGATGCCTTGAGGTGCGAGGGGAAAGTCTTAGCCACTTTATCTACTTCACCGAGGGGAATGTTCATCACGCGGCCCACGTCGCGCAGGGAAAGCTTGGCCGCCATGGTGCCGTAGGTGACGATCTGGGCTACCTGGTTGCGGCCGTACTTTTCTATCACGTAGTCGATGACCTTCTGACGGCCCTCGTCGTCGAAGTCAATGTCAATATCGGGCATGGACACGCGCTCCGGGTTGAGGAATCTCTCGAAGAGCAGGTCGTACTTGATGGGGTCTATGTTGGTGATGCCGGTGCAGTAGGCTACCGCGGAGCCTGCCGCCGAGCCGCGTCCGGGTCCTACGGCAACTCCCATCTTCCTGGCCGTGGTGGTAAAATCCTGCACGATGAGGAAGTACCCGGGGTAGCCGGAGGCTTTGATGACTTCCAACTCAAAGTTGAGCCGTTCTTCTATTTCCGGCGTGATCGTGCCGTATCGTTTGCGGGCGCCCTCGAAGGTGAGGTGGCGCAGGTATTCGTCTTGGGTAGCGAAGCCCTCCGGCAGGGGGAAGGCAGGCAGGAGCACGTCGCGGGCCAATTGCAGGGTTTCCACCTTGTCGAAGAGTTCCATGGTGAAATCCACCGCCTGCGGCACGTCGTGGAAGAGGCGGTTCATTTCCTCCTGGGTCTTGAAATAAAAATCGGAACTGGGGAAGCGGAAGCGGTCCTGCTGTTCAATGAGGCTGTTGGTGTTCACGCAGAGCAGCACGTCGTGGGGTCGCCAATCTTCTTCTTCGAGGTAGTGGGAGTCGTTGGTGCAGATGACCTTCACGTTGTATTTCTCAGCCAGCTGGAGCAGGTGCTGGTTTACGTCTTCCTGGCTCACGCCGCTGCCGTCTATGTTCTCCATGTTGCGGTGGCGCTGGAGTTCGATGTAATAGTCCTCGCCGAAGATGTCGAGCCACCATCGGAGGAGGGTCTCGGCTTTGTCCAATTTGCCGTGAAGGATGGCTTGGGGGATTTCAGCGCCGATACAACAACTGGAAGCGATGAGGCCTTCGTGATACTGGAGCAGGAGTTCCTTGTCGATGCGGGGGTATTTGCCGTAAAGCCCCTCTAAGAAGCCAAGCGAGCACAGCTTGGAAAGATTCTCGTAGCCCTGTTTGTTTTTGGCCAAGAGCAGTTGGTGATAGCGCACGTCCTCTTCGCCCTTGGCGCGGGAGAAGGACTTTTTGTGCCGGTCTTCCACCAAGTAAAACTCGCAACCCACAATGGGCTTCAGCCCGCGCTTATTGGCTTCCGATACAAACTTGAAAGCCCCGAACATGTTGCCGTGATCGGTGAGGGCCACGCCGCGCTGTCCGTCGCGCTGGGCTTTGTCCATCATGGCAGCTATGTCGGTGGCCCCGTCCAAAAGAGAGTATTGCGTATGGCAGTGGAGGTGGCAGAAATCGGGCATG
>CAZNYK010000090.1:11591-13352 GCA_964577215.1 uncultured Saprospiraceae bacterium | reverse complement strand
TGCAATCTTTGGTCGGCAGATTTGACTCTTTTGCCTGAAAAATTCCGGAGGTCATACTAAACTATTGATCCTGTTCGTACATTGTCTTTGTAATTGCAAAGGCAAGTACCGGTGACTTCAGTAGCCGGCAAAAAAATAAAAATCATTCCGGCGACTGAAGTCGCCGGTACATCACACTCCGGCGACTAAAGCCGCCGGTACAACAACCCGACTGAGCATGGACAAAATCAAGATACTCTGGGCAGACGACGAAATAGATTTGCTCAAACCCCAACTGATGTTCCTCGAAAAGCGCGGCTACGAGGTAGTCACCGTTAGCAACGGCTACGATGCGTTGGAAGAGTGCGAACAGGACAAAGGCATAGACGTGGTGTTTTTGGACGAGAGCATGCCCGGCCTCACCGGCTTGGAAACGCTCTCCAAACTCAAGGCAACCAACCCCCTGATGCCCGTGGTGATGATCACCAAAAACGAGGCCGAGCACGTGATGGAGGAAGCCATCGGCTCGCAAATCGCCGACTACCTCATCAAGCCGGTCAATCCCAACCAGATACTCCTCTCTCTCAAAAAGATCATTGACAATAAGCGCTTGGTGCGCGAAAAAACCTCCTCCGACTACCAGCAGGAGTTCCGCCAGATATTCATGCAGATCAACAGCGGCCTCAATGCGGAAGACTGGGTGGACGTGTATCGCAAGATCATCAACTGGGAAATCAAAATTGACGAGTCCAACTCCACCGGGATGTACGACATCCTCTCCATGCAAAAAGGCGAGGCCAACACGGAGTTCAGCAAGTTCGTCACGAAAAATTACTTAGATTGGATACAGACCGGCAACGGCCCCGTGATGTCCAACCAACTGATGCGCAGCAAGATATTTCCCAACCTCAAGGATGGCGAGCCTACGCTGTTCGTGCTTTTGGACAACCTGCGCTACGATCAGTGGAAGGTCATTGAGCCCATCATCTCCGAGCGCTTCCGCGTGGAGGAAGAGGACTTCTTCTACAGCATCCTGCCCACCTCCACCCAGTACAGCCGCAATGCCATCTTCTCCGGCCTCATGCCGATGGATATTGCCAAGCGCTTCCCCGACTGGTGGAAGAACGACAACGAAGAGGGCGGCAAAAACCTGCATGAAGACGTACTTTTCGGCGAATTGGTCAAACGCACTTTCCGCAAGGAAGTCAAAAGCGATTACGTCAAGATCACCAGCGGCAACCAAGCCAAACAAATTCAGGACAATATCTTCAACTACCTCAACAACGACATCACCGTCATCGTGTATAATTTCATCGACATGATGTCGCACGCCCGCACCGAAATGGAGGTACTCAAAGAATTGGCCGGCGATGAGAAAGCCTACCGCTCTCTCACCCGCTCCTGGTTCCTCAACTCCCCGCTCTGGGCCGCCCTGCAACGCGCCTCCGAACGCAAGGTGCAACTCTTCATCACTACCGACCACGGCACCATCCGCGTCAATACGCCTTCCAAAGTGGTAGGCGACCGCGAAACCACCACCAACCTGCGCTACAAAGTGGGCCGCAACCTGCAATACGACAAGCGCGACGTGCTCGAAATACGCGACCCGGAAAAGGCCGGCCTGCCGCGCCCCAACGTCAGTTCGACTTTCATCTTCGCCAAAGACGACAAGTTTTTCCTCTATCCCAATAATTATAACCACTTTCACAACTATTACCGAAACACTTTTCAACATGGCGGCATTTCTTTGGAGGAAATTATCTGCCCGGTGGTGAGGCTGAC
>CAZNYK010000090.1:0-11491 GCA_964577215.1 uncultured Saprospiraceae bacterium | reverse complement strand
TACCTCAACCGCGACGGCTCCGGCAAGTATTCCGTCACCATAGACATGAGTTCCCTCTTTGCCGATGACTTTATGAAAAGTATGATCCAATCCTCCTTGGAGCAGGATTCAACCCTGAACATGTCCGGCGGAATTCCTGAAATGGACACCATGATCTATTTCAAGGACATGCCCGCCGACCAAAAAGGCAGCAACCCCGCTTTCTGGAACAGGGTAAATTCACAAATAGTCATGAGCGAGGAACAGGGCAAATTCTTGACCACTATCAACCTGGACTTCGACAAACCCTCCGACATCGCTTACCTGTACGACAATATCGGCAGCATGGGCCAGGGCAATCCGCAGTTGAGCGGCATGGCGGCTGAAGGCGGCGTGCTTCCTTCAGGAGTAGCTTATTCCTTAGCCAAAAACGTGCTCACCCGTAAAAGTGCCAAACCGCAGGCCGCAGAAGAGAGTGAAGAGATGGACATGATGAAGATGTTTCTCGGCTCAGCGACGCACCGCACCATTTACCACCTGCCGGGCAACGTGAAAAAAGTATCCATGCCGGGCGCCATTGTCAATGGCAAAACGGTGACCATGGAGGCTTCTCTCGTGGAAGTCATGGAGGGCAAGGCCCAATTGGACGGCACGATCAAATTCAAGTAAACTTGCGCAGTACCTGGAATCCGGCGCCCGGTTGTCGGCGACCGGATACCAGGTTCATCTAACCTGAAACCGGCAAAAATGATCGAAAAACTCTGGCAGGCATTGCATGATGCTACCGGGATGCTGAAGGAACAAGCGTCCACTATCGGGCATGGCGCCCGTGAAAAAAGCCAGGAACTCATCGAAGAGTGGCTCACGGTATTCCCCCGGCTGGAGGCTTACGGCTTCCGGGTCAACAGTTTTTCCCTTGGAGTTTCCATCAGTCCTTCTCTTGAAGCCGAACTGCGGGCGCCCCACGAAGCGTTTCCCCCGGAACGCGTTGAGCAGTATCTCGAGGAAACGCGCCACAACACTGCGCTGCAAATGGTGCTCACCACGGTGAAATCCACCTACGCGCTTTACCGGAAAGCCAAACTACCCATGCGCGGCGAACTCATCGTACGCCTGCGCATACGCATCTCGCCGGAGATAAAAGTAACAATTGGGTCGCCGACGGGAGAAAATGGATGACCGGGAGGCGCCTGACTAAAAAGCGTACGTCAGCGTCAATGCCGGCAATACCGGCAGCTGATTCACCCGGCTGTTGGTGATGCGATCCACGTAGAACACGTTCTCCCGGTTGTACGCATTCGTAACGCTGAGGGTAGCTTCTATGCGGCTGTTTTGCGAGAGTGTAAAGGTGCGTTTGAGCGACAAATCCAGGCGGTGGAAATAGGAGAGCCGGCCATCGTTGCGCTGGTCAGACAAAATGGTGCCCAGGCCGAAGTTGCCGCTGAGCACATCGGTGAGCAGCAAGTCCTGGAAATTGACGTTCTGGTAAAATCCCTGCGTTTGGGTAAAAGGAAACCCGGAGCCGAGGTTCCAGCGGGCGCCGGCCTCCCAGGAGCGCTTCTCGCCGAAAGCGTAAGTAGCCAGCAGGTTGACGTTGTGCCTGCGGTCAAACACGGTGAAGTATTGCTGCCTGCCGTCATTGCGATCCACATAGGCCAATGAATAAGTGGCCCAGAGATAGAGGTTTTTCCTTTCGTGGCGAATCGAAAAATCAATGCCGTATGCCCGGCCGGTCTCGGTCTCAAAATCGGGATCGGAAGAAGAGACTTTGTTCCTGTTGATGCTGATGAGTTGGGTAAAACCTTTGTAGTAAGGCTCAACGTTGAACTCCGTGTTTTTGCTGAGATCAATTTCAAAACCGGCGATGGCATGCACGGCTTTCTGCAGGCGGTCTTCCGTCAGTTCGCGGGAATTGGGTTTGAACAAGCTGCGCTCGGGGCCGGCTAAGAACCCGACGAACAGATTGACCACATCCAGTTCATTGACCGTACTGATAAGGTTCTGGGAATACAAGCCGCCGGCAAACTTGAAGCGCAGGTTTTCGCTCAGGTTGATTTTTACACCAAGACGCGGCTCCAATTGCAATTCCGCCTGGGAAGCGAAGTATTGCATCCTCAGCCCCGGCTCAAAGACGATGTTGCCCAGTTCCTGCTTGAGCTTGAAAAAGCCTGCTATTTCGGTATTGAAGTCCTTCTGGTCGAAATTCACATCCAATGCGTTGCGGAATCGGAAATCAGTGTTGAAACCGGTAAAATCAAACCCGTAGTTGATCTGTCCGCCGGGGTGGAAAGAAGTGAAATTCATCTGCACCGTAAAGGTATTGATGGCGCTGGACCGCGGCCTGCCGTCCGGTTCTCTCAGGGAGATGAGATAGTTGCTGCCGGCAGCCACGCCCTCAATGAGAATGTTGGAGTTTTGAGGAATGAGGGTGAAGTTGGCGCCGCCGCCGGTATTGGTCCAACCCAAGTCGGCAATGTTGGCAAAATTAAAGCGGTCGGTGAAGTTGAACCCGAAGAGGTGCAGTTTGCTGCCGTTGTCGCCGATGAAGGAGAGCTTGCCGTACAGATCGGTAAAGCTGAAGGGCAGGCCGATGTCGTTGAGGGATGACAAGCTCGTATCGCCGGAGGCAAAGGAAAAAAATGCAGTGTCAGTGGCGTAGCGGTACAGCACCTTCGAGGTTTGGTCTAAATATGAATGTTTCCCTGTGAACAGGAATGAGGTACTGCCGCCGCCTTCTTCCTTTAGTTTTTTGATCGGGCCTTCAAAGAGCACTTTGGATTGGAACGGGCTTGCCGAGACTAATCCGCCGAATTTTTTGCGATTGCCCTCGCGCGTTTTTATGTCCACAATGGCGGATATACGCCCTCCGTGCTCTGCGTTGAATCCGCCGGTGAGCACATCCACGCTGCGTATGGCCTCCGTTTCAAACACAGAGAAAAACCCGATGGAATGGAATGGGTTGTAGATGGTCATGCCGTCTAAGAGAATGCGGTTTTGCACCGGCGCGCCGCCGCGGATGTACAACTGCCCGCCCTGGTCGCCGGAGGAGATGATGCCGGGCAATACGGGTAAATATTGAGCGATGTCGGGCTCGCCCCCGGTGGAAGGCAGGGAGCGAATTTGTTTGGTGGTCACCGTGATCTTCGATATCTGCACATCGGAGCGCGCTTGTTCTTTGCGCGCCGAGACATCCACGCCTCGAAGTTCAATCGCAGCCGGGCTGAGATACAGGTTTTTAAAAACTATCCCTCCCGATTTGACGCTGACCTCCACTGCCGTACTGTCATACCCCACATAAGTAGCCACGAGGGTATAATCGCCCGGCGGCACATTGGGAATAGCGAAGAATCCGTCTATGTCGGTATTGTCGCCGAGGGTAGTATTGAGCAGGCGTACCGAGCCGTAAATGATCGGATCGCCGGTTTCTTTGTCATATACGTTGCCCCGGACAATGCCGTTTTGCGCCAACAGAAGGGAAACGGGAAGCAACAGCCCCCCGAGAAGGATATATTTCAGTTTCATGAATCGAGTGATCTTGTGCCAGTGTCAAAAGCCGTGCAAAGGTAGCATTATTCAGGGGGAATACAAGGTGAGGTTTGTCATCCCCCCGCCAGACCTTGCAAGGTTTTGAAAACCTTGCAAGGTCTGGAGGCTCCGTCTATTCCCTCAACTCCCCCATTCCCTGGCGGATCACTTCCGGTTCCGGGCCGGTGCAATCCACGAGCGTGGAGGGCGAGATACCGCCGGGGCCGCCATCTATGACAGCATCCACTAATTTATGGAAATCTTCATGCAGTTCTTCGGGGTCGGTGTAGTATTCTATAACATCGTCGTCGGTTTTGAGAGAGGAGGTGAGCATGGGGCGGCCCAGCTCTTCGAGCAATGCTTGTACGATCGGATTGGCCGGTATGCGGATGCCGATGGTTTTCTTGCGATTGATAAAGAGCTTGGGCGTTTTGCTACCCGCCGGCAGGATGAAGGTGAAAGGGCCGGGCAGGTTGCGGCGCAACAGTTTGAACACAGGCGTGTCAATTTGGGCGGAATACTCGGCCACCTGGCTGATGTCTTTGCACATCATGGTGAGCATGGCCTTGCCCGGGTCGAGATTGCGGATGCGGCATACGCGCTCTACGGCCTCTTTGGAGGCGATGTCGCAGCCGATGGCATATACCGTATCGGTGGGATAAATGATGACGCCGCCGGAGCGGAGTATTTCTGCGGCCTGCGCAATTTTGCGTTGGTCGGGGTTTTGAGGATGGATGCTAAGAATCATAATCCGTTTTTTTGGGTCAAAAATAGATATCCACGCAGGGTTCTCACCTCCAGTAGGGCGGTGCGATCAGGCTTGCATTGGGGAGGATGGTGCAATTGCAACATTCTCCCGGAAAAGGAAATGGCGGAAAACCCGGTGCTCCGCAATAAGGATTGATCCGAAAAGGCGAAAAATCAGAAGCAATGACCTTCACGCGCGTCGTATCTTCAGGCGCCGCATAGAAATAACCGAGTACCTGTTCTTCCGGTTGATCGACATTAAATACATTTCCTCGAACTGCGCCCGGAGGGGCGTCAAACAAACTGCCAGTCTGGGTGAGTACACGCGAAATTTTATCCCAGTAAGTATAGGCATCAGGAGTAAGGGTTTCCTGATACACATTGAAAAAAACAACTTCTCCAAAGGTTTTGTCCGCTTCCCGGCGGGCCACAAATGGCCGGGCGGTTTCTCCTCGCGCCAACAAACTCCCGTCAAAAATCGGCAGCAGGCGATTGTCAAAATACTGCTGCACATAGCAAATATTGGTGGGATCGAGCGGATGACAAAAAAATTCAGACAACTGATAAACATAGTCAATACGCCACTTCAGGAAGGGCCCGCGCGCCACATCCGACGGAATGGCAATACTGGAATAAATGGACACGTACTTTTGGTCAGAGACCAGCGAAAAACTACTGTCCGGCCGAACAGGTTCGGGCATGGTTTCAGGCGTTGATTCGTACACCTTGTCGTTGACCTCAATGCGCAGGATGTAGGTTCGTCCGGGGGTGGTGTTCATAGCAGCGCCATCCAAAACATACTCGCCAGGTTCTGTTTCGGCGTAGTTTTGTTCGTTGCCCAAATCGTCCCGCAAGGTGATTATGGCGCCTGTCACGGGCGGAAAATTGGCAATCCTTCCTACCGGCGCTGTTTCTGACAATCGAAGCATCTGAGGCTCAGACGAAGTGTCCAATTTGCCATCCACCACCAGTAAACTGGCTGTTTGTACCGGCTTAAATTCGAGCACATCAATACAGGAACTGCATCCGATTGCCAACGCCGGCCCAAGAAACAGATGTATCCATTTGTAAGGTCGAGGCATTTTTTCAATTATTACGGAGTTGTTCATCAGAAAATAAAGCTGTAAGAAATAGCCGGCAGTACCGTACCTATCACCGCCAAGCGATACGTTCGCTGCTGATTGAATTCATTGCGTTTGTAAAACACGGAAAAAGCATTTCTCCGTGCATACAAATTGTAAATTGATATGGTGAAGTTGCTCCGGTATCCCTTTTCTTTGATTGCAGATTTATCCGCCGCATAGCTGATATCGAGCCGGTGGTAATCAGGGATACGCCCCTGATTGCGCAGCGAATAATGTGAAACCGCCACTCCGCTCACGCTGTAACCGGCTTCCGGAGTGGTAAACGGCCTGCCGGTTCGATAGGAGAAGCCCATTGAAAAGGTATGTACGGGGTTCAACTGGCGCTTCAGCTGAATGTTGACCTGGTGCGGCTGGTCAAAATTGGACGGAAACCACGCCCCCCCATTGATGGTTTCTGACGGGAATGCATCGCGGGTTTTCAAACGGCTGCGCGACCAGGCATATGTAAGTTGACCGCTCCAACCCCCGGAAGTCTTACGCAGGGTAAATTCCGCGCCGTAGGCTTGACCCTGTGCATTCAGTAGCTCGGTTTCCAAATATTCATTGAGCAACAGTTGAGGTATTTCTTTGTAAGTCAGCGTCCCTTCCGATGCTTTATAGTAGGTCTCAAAGGAAAGCTGCCAGAGGTTTTTTTGAAAATTGTGGAAGTAGCCCAAGGCATACAAATGAGCTACCTGCGGGCGGATGTGCCGACCGCTCACCTGCCATATATCTACCGGAGTAGCCGCTGCCGTATTGGAGATGAGATGAATGTACTGCCGCATCAAACTGTAACCCGCCTTGACAGAGCGCTCGTTGGATAATTGCCACTTGACAGAGAAACGCGGCTCCCATCCGCCATAAGACTGAATCACGGCGTTATCTTTGTAATTTTGGGCTCCAATGATAGAGCCAACCGTTCTGGGCCGGCCCGGCACGTATTCGTAAACGGTTCGCGGTCCGCGTTGCAAAAAGCCGGAATAACGAAGTCCCGCCGAAATAGAAAAACGGTCGGAAATTTTGCCCTCCGTCTGAACGAATGCCGCCCACTCATCGCCGCGGTCTTTTCCCACCGACGCAGGGGCCACCAGGGACCCAAGGCCATAAGGCTCGATGCGTTCCTCTTCCGGCAGGTAGCGCGTTACTTCTCCGCCCGCCATGTACTGCCAGCGGGTGTTGGGTTGAAAAAAGATATTCTCCCGCAGCGTAATCGTCGTCAGCCCATTCCCCAGCCTCGACCCATCGGCCCCGGCCTCTTCAAAAAGGCTTCCTGAATAAGTGCCGGCTATAGCTTTGAAGGCAGAAGATAGCCGGTTGGAAAAGAGTACGTTCCAGGCAAGAGCAGCATTTCGGTTGGACCACTCGTAACCGAATTCGTTGGAATACCTGAAATAATCGCCGCTCTGAAAAAGGGTGAGGCTCAGCGTTTGGCGCTCGCTGAGTTTGGCGCTGATTTTGGCTGTAAAGTCGAAAAAGCGAATGGCGCTCGTTCGCACTGCGTAATTGCGCACCAATTTGAGCATCCAGTTGGAATAAGAAGTACGCAGCGCAGCGATAACCGACACCTTGTTGCGCCAGAGCGGGCCTTCTACATGGAGACGGCCATAAGCCAGGCCAATTCCCCCGCCGCCGTGGTATTCCTGATAGTTGCCCTCGCGCAATTGCACGTCCAGCACACTGGAGGTACGCCCGCCGAACTGCGCAGGCACAGAGCCTTTGTACAAAGCGACATTACTGATGAGGTCTGTATTGAAAACTGAATAGAAGCCCAACGCATGGGCAGTATTGAAGAACGGTGCGCCGTCCTGAAGAACCAGATTTTGGTCAATATTGCCACCACGCACATTGAAACCCGGCGCCCCCTCTCCTGCTGTGGAGACGCCCGCCAGCGTCTCAAGCCCTCTGATCAAATCAGGTTCACCCAGCAAAGACGGCAGATCGCGAATGGTTTTTACGCTCAGGTTTTCCACCCCGATTTGAGTGGAGCGCACATTGGCATCGGCATGGGTGGCACTTACGATCACTTCGTTCAGATTCATTACAAATGGCTCCATCTCAATCTCGGCCTGTGCGTCTTTGTACAACTCTAATTGAAGATTCAGTGCGCGATAACCAATGGATTGTATCTGTATCTCATGTTTTCCGGGTGGTAAGGACAACTCAAAACGCCCCTCTGCGTCTGTGGCAATTCCGTATTGTGTGGATTTTACCAACATCGTGGCGCCAACGACGGCTTCCCGGGTTTGCTCGTCCAACAGGCGTCCCTGAAAAAGGAAAGATCGCGCCATCGCTGCCGAAGGCGCCCCAAAACGCAGCGATGTTTCAACGGCCAGATTGCGGCCGGGCCAGGTGTAGCGGCCGGAATCCCACCCTGCGGCGATGCTCCGGGCATAGGCCGCAGTGAGGCTTTGCCGGGGGGCAATGATGATCTTCTTCGAATCCAATAAGCTGAATGCCAAATTATTACCTGCAAGCGCCTTCCGCAGTGCAGTGTAAAAGCGTTCATCCTTAAACTGGAGATAGACTTTGTACTGAGGCACTATTTCCGGATCAAAATAGAATCGCACATCAAAACGCTCCTGCCAAATGGACAACAAATCAACCAGCCCGATGCCCCGATAGTCCCCATTGACGATTACTTCATTAAGAGCTACGGGCTGCCTGCGCGTGGTATCCCCTTCAGGCTGAGCAACAACACCCGGGGAAAGCACAAAAAGCAGTATCGCACTTACCGCACAAATCAGCCGTATTTCCCTCATTCAGGTCATTTTATCATCAATGATGACGCTGGCCGAACATCAGTTTCCATAAATTCCCACTTCACGCCGGCCCGGCCGGGCATAGCCCCGGTACATGCCCTCAGAATTGAACGGCATGGCCACATTGCCGTTTTTGTCCAACGCGATGAGGCCGCCTTCGCCGCCTGCGTCCTTGAGTTTTTTGTTCACTACAAGGTCGGCCGCCTCGGCAAGCGACATGCCCTTGTACTCCATCAGGGCCGACACATCGTGCGCTACGGTGTAGCGGATGAAATACTCCCCGTGCCCGGTACCGGATACGCCGCAGGTGGCGTTGTTGGCGTAGGTTCCCGCTCCGATGATGGGCGCATCGCCGATGCGGCCGTAGCGCTTGTTGGTCATGCCGCCGGTAGAGGTGCCTGCTGCAATGTTGCCGCTTTTGTCCAATGCAACACAACCTACGGTACCGAATTTGGAGTCATCCCCGGAGAGCAAAAGCGATCCGGAGGACTTGTTCTCCCGGTCTATGGCGCGTTGCAGGCCCTCCCAGCGGTCCTGGGTGAAAAAGTAATCGGGCGGAACGGTATCCAACCCCTGCTCTATGGCAAACAACTCGGCGCCCCGGCCGGCCATCATCACATGTACCGATTTTTCCATCACGGCCCTTGCCAGGCGTATGGGGTTTTTTACGATCGTAACCCCCGCCACCGCTCCCGCTTCGAGGGTAGCGCCATCCATGAAAGAAGCATCCAACTCGTTTCTGCCGTCGTTGGTGAATACGGCGCCTTTACCGGCATTAAACAACGGCACATCCTCCAGGTAAACGATCACTGCCTCTACGGCATCCATTGCGCTTGAGCCGTTTTGCAACATGCGTTCCCCAATATCCAAGGCTTCGTTGAGCGCTGCCAGGTAGGCGGCTTCCCGCTCCGGCGTCATATTCTCGCGGCGTATGGTGCCCGCCCCGCCGTGGATGACGAGGGCGTATTCCGCTCGCTCCGGTGATGCGGCGCCTGTTGTCGCTGAAGGTTTTGGATTACAACCCATAGTCAGGGCGAGGGTACAGAAAAGGAGAATGGAAGGTATTTTCATGGTACACTTATTAAATCTGCTTTGCAGTTCATTGTCTTCGGCGTAATCTGCTTCGCAGTTCATTTAGCAAATCAGCACACCCCCCTTTGCGCACCTGCGGCTCACTACGGCGGGTAAAATCAACCCATCAGCACATCAACCCATCAGCAAATCAACAAACCGCTCCAAAAACAGCCCCACATGCCAGGCATCCATCAGCCCGTGATGCGCATGAACGGAAACCGGCATTACGTATCGCTCGTTTTGCTCGATCATTTTGCCAAAGGTAATCTTTGGTACCGAATCCCGCAAGGCCAAATGGCGGGCGTGGGATATATCGCTGAAATGTATCCAGGGAATGGAAGAAAAATGAATTACGTCGGGTTTTTCATCGCCGAGACAGAGGCCGCTCATGCCTTGTACCCGCTTGATCTCCTGCTGCGCTGCGGCTGCGAAGGTCTCAAAGTCGGGATGGTAGTCCATGTAAGCAAAGCCGAAGGTGCCGTCCGGGCGGCCGACAGTCGGCGAGGCGTGGATGCGGTCGTACATCACCACTTCCTCCTCTTCGATGCGGATGCGGAAAGCCTCGGTTTCATTCGCTGCAGTAAGTGCCTTGTGCAGGTACGAGAGGAAAAACGAGTGGCCTTCGCGCAGGGAGGCATGCCGGGCGCCGGTGCAGTCCACCTGCGCAGTGATGCCGAAGAACGGCTCGTCAAAGTCTTTGAAGAAGAGGTAGTGCTCTTTGCGCGGCCAGGAGTCAATCTTTATCGTTCGTTTCATATCAACATAACATTCACGGAGGTTTGTAACACGAGGACCAAGACTACCACAGCCTCGTAACGCCATACGAATCGAATAGAGCCTCGTTACTGACCAGCACTAAATTCTCTGTGTTAGCTTGGCAAACAAGTACCCGGTCAAATGGATCCCTATGTAGATAGGGTAGCTTTTCTATGCAGAGTACATGACTTGAAGTCACGGGCAGTAGGTCAAAACCATTGGCTTCAGTTTCGGTGATAATATCAGCAAGGGGACGGGACAGGTTCAGTTTCCCGAGACTGGCCTTGATAGCCATTTCCCAAAAGGAAGCAATACTAACAAAGCGGACATTGGATTGTAATTCAATAGCATCCTTGGCTTTGGAGCTAAGTCTATTATCCGCTTCTGCAAACCAGATCAGGGCATGGGTGTCTAAAAGTAGGTTCATTCCATGTACTCTTTGAAATCTTCAAGAGGAGCGTCAAAATCTTCCGCCATAGTGAAAGTGCCTTTCAGGAAGCCGGCTTTTGGAGCAGTGCCCTGGTTCCCGGCGCCATTGTTTTGGCCTTCGACCTGGGTAGTCAATTGGAGTTTGTGTTTATTGACAAGAAAATCGAAGAATGCAAGGAGTTCTTGTTTCACATTTTCGGGCATTTTGCCAAATTCCTTTAGGAACATCTGCTCGGTCATAATTCTTGAGAGTTGATGAAGTAAAAACATCCGAAATCTATGAAATGGTTTCCATTGTCGGCGCATCGCTATGCCGCAGCCTGGAAGTAAAGTGCTCATGGCAGCAAAAATGGCAATATTCCCCTAATATGCTCCACCTGCCGGAACCTCGGATTGTCAATTTGTACCTCCACTTTTTCGTGCTCCCAGGTGGTGTGGTAGGGCACGTGGATGCCGTGCCCACCAATGGCCAATACAGGCAGCACGTCGGATTTGATGGAATTGCCGATCATGAGGAATTCGTGCGGGCGGATGTCCAACCTGCCGATCAGCTTGAGGTAGTCGCTTTCCCTTTTATCCGACATGATCTCGATGTGGTGGAAAAAACGCTCCAGCCCGGACTTTTTGAGTTTGCGCTCCTGGTCGAGCAGATCGCCTTTGGTGGCCATCACCAAGCGGTAGCGGCCGTTGAGCGCAGTGAGCACCTCCTCTACCCCATCGAGCAATTCCACGGGTTTCTCCAGCAGTTCCCTGCCGAACTGGATGGCTTTTTCTATCACATCCAAACTCACGGTTTTTGCCGTCACGCTCATAGCCGTCTCTATCATGGAGAGCATGAAACTCTTCACCCCGTAACCGTACAAGGGCAGGTTGGCGACCTCGGCTTTGAGCAGTTCCCGCGATACGGTGTGATGCGGCAGGAAGTCTTCGAGCAGTTCGCAGAACCTGCGCTCGGCTTCCTGGAAGTTCGGCTCGTTCACCCAGAGGGTGTCGTCGGCGTCGAAGGCGATGATTTGGAGGGACATGTGCTGATGTGATAATTTGCTGGTGTGCTGATTTCACCCGCCGTACCGCGCCACAGGCGTGGGAAGGAGGGTG
>CAZNYK010000089.1:14202-17158 GCA_964577215.1 uncultured Saprospiraceae bacterium | reverse complement strand
CATTCCACCAAATTGATCAACACTGGCTGTTTCAAGTCTTCCATGTCATACAGCTTTCTTCGATCGCCGAAGCAGTGGGCAAAGGCGAATGGCCGGCGGGGGTATATACCGTAATGGCGCGTATGGAAGATGGTACGACATACTTGGAGGGGTGGGTGAAGAAGGATTAGAGATTACTATCGTTTTCAAGTCTGCTCCACGCAGCGGGTATGAGCCAGCCTGAAAGCGGCGGGCGTTGTGAACCTCACGCCGGCAGGAGTAGGAAACGATTTTATTCGCCTTCCGCATCCAAAACTTGCTTCAACAGCGGATCACTGATCCAAAACCCGGCCGATCTAAGCTCCTCAAGCAAGGGTGCAACCAGGGGAATTACTAATGATAGTAGTATCTGAAACAACGATCATTGCCCAGACAAGGATTCCAGCGTCTTTTGGTCTTCCAGGAAGTCATCCCAATCGTAGTGCATGGCAATTTTATGTTGAGCCAACAGTTGCTGAAAAGCCAGTACATTCATGCCGGAGAAGCGCCTTGCCTGACCGAAAGTAAGGATGTTTTTCTCAAACAGCAGCAAGGCCAATTCAATTCGGAATTCCTCCTCGCTCAGATTGGTTTGCCGGATAATTTGGTCTGGAATTACTACAGGCATAATCAAATACTTTTCACAAATTTACGGTATTATTTCAATACTGCCAAAAACAAAGGATACTGAGCAGGTTCAAATGGGGCGCCAAGTATAGGCACAGCTTGTATTGAAGTACTGTATTAGCCCTTCACTACTCCACCAAATTGATCAACACTCTATAGTCATCATACCTTGCATCGTTCTTCTTCATCTCCAGCAAGTCCAGCAATTGCCCGGCATACGCTTCTTCCAATTCGCTTTGGGTCTGCTCGCAGCGCACCTCGATGAGGCCTTGTTGCAACTGGCCGATGCGCCACAGGTAGGTGCGGGCCATGCACTGCAGGATGCGCTCGTGTACCTCGGCGTGATCGCTGCCGGGACGTATGGGCGCAATTTCGCGGAAAGCCTCGTTGTTGCGGGCCAGCAGGCGGGCCTTCTCCATGATAAAAAAAGCCGTGTGCGCCCAGCCCTCGCCGCCCGTCACGAGGTGGGAGTAGAGCACCAATTGCAGGTCGGCCTCGTTGCGTATGCTGTCTTCCCGGAAGCCGATGCCGCGCCATTTCAGGTCGAGCACGGCGCGTTCTTCGCCGCGTTTGAGCACCAAGTCGGCGCGGCCGTGCAGTGCGGCGCCTTCGAATACCCCTTCCACTGGCATTTCGGCGCTTTCCACTTCCCAGCCGTTTTGGCGGATGAGGTGCATCAGCGTCCATGCCGATTGTTTGACGCGGCTGAGGAATCCGATGCGCTCCGGCTCGCGCCCGTACAGCAACAGCACGGCGCCCTCGCGGGTCAGCAAGGATTCGGCCTCCTGGTCCACCCAGCGATCTAAGTCCTGGCGGCTCCATTGGGAAGTATCCTGTTGGAACAGCCGCTCGAAGAAGCGGTGTGCTAAGTTGCCCATCAGCGCATCGTCTTTCACCAAGCTGAGGATGGAAGATTTGACCAATTTGATCTTGTGCCGGAACACCCATTGGTAGGGGTAGTACAGCAGTGTCTCCAGGCTGGTGAAGGTCTCTTTTTCGCGGGCTTCCAGGCGGCGGTGCGGGCGCACGTGCAGGAAGGGGCGCGGCCGGCCCAGCAAGCGGCGTTCCAGGTGCACCGTTTCGGGCAAGTTGAAAAACGCGGCCCAGTGCTCCCGGCCGGCGCCGCTGTCCACATTAAAAGTTATGCGCTCAAGGTTGGAAAATGCCGCCGAGAGATCGCCGAAAAGGGGGTGCGGGGGAACTTCTTCACCGTCGCTCATTTGCGGCAGCAAAAGCACCAACCGCTTTTGGGCGGCCAGCACCGGGCGACGGCGCTGCCAAAGCAGGCGCTCGTTTTGCTGCGCGGGGCCTTCCACCTCCAGCCCTTTGGATGCCAGCCAGTTTAATTCAGCTTTGTACCAGCGAGAGAAGAAGTGATCGGGCTCTTTTTGGATAAAGTTCCACCATAACAGCTCTTCTGCCGGAAATATCAAAGCCCCCGGCCGGGTGACAAAGGGTAAGTGCCCTGCCTCACGGGGACTGAGTTGCAGGGGCGCGGGCTGGTAAATGGTGCGCACGATGCGCTCAAGTTCCAAATAGCTCAACTGCGTTTCGGGCAACACCTCAAGCAGTTCTACGATCCGGCCGGCCTGTTCTTTAAGCGGCGCTAAAGCTGTGCTTTGGGGACTGTTGTCGTTCAACGCCGATTTGGCCCATTGTTCTATGTAACGGTAAATTTCTATGGCCTCGGCTTTGGGCGCGGTGCGGGAAGCGTCGTAGCGCTTACGCTCAAACCAGAAGCGGTACTGCCGGCGAACCTGCGCGGGATCGAGGGCGGGTTCGCGGGCGGCGCGCTCGTCCAGTTCATCGAAATAGCGGGCTACGGCAATGCGCCAGCCTTCGCTATGCAGGCCGGGAATTTGGGCCAAACTCTCTGCGATGGCGGCGGCGAGGCCGTCTTCCAAGGGCTTCAGGGCCAAAGAGACGAACTCCATGATCTTGAACGGATCCACGGGGTTCCAAAGGAAAACCGGCGCCAGTTTGAGCACTTGTAATGTAGGCCGCGCCTGCGAAGCGGAAAGAAGTCCGAGACCGGGCAACCCCTCCTGGATAAGAGCAGCATCCAAAGCGCGGCTGCGATCAGATATCAGGCATACGGGGCGGAATTGCGGGTTGCGCCGGGCTATTGCTCCTGTCCATGCGGCCAGATCGCTGTCGCGGCGGGCGCGAAGGAGGAGGAGGGAGCCGTCGCCTTGTACTGCGGAACTGCGTTGTGCAGAAGGCGCGGAACGGAGTTCCGCGGTACCTGCTTGTACTACGGAACTCTGTTCCGCAGAAGGCGCGGAACGGAGTTCCGCGGTACATTCCGCAG
>CAZNYK010000089.1:9932-14102 GCA_964577215.1 uncultured Saprospiraceae bacterium | reverse complement strand
AGGCGCGGAACGGAGTTCCGCGGTACATTCCGCAGGAGGCGCGGAACGGAGTTCCGCGATACATTGCTGGAAGCGCGCCAGGTCAGTATCCCCTTCCAGGGGCAGGTGTTGAGGTAGCCAGGTTATCTTAACCCCCTGTTCCGCCATTGCTGCAAACAAGCGCCGGAAGTGCCTGGGCAAAAGCACCTCCGGCTCCACCACCCGGATTTCCCGCACAGGATGCTCCCGAACAGGCAGAGCCGCAAGCACAGCGACAAAACGGTCGGCAAAACCGGGTGTGGAAGGATTTTGCCTCTGCAATGCCTCCAAATGTGCCAGCACCTGTAAACGCACAGGAGCGTCCTCCCCGGGCGCAAAATCCCACCCGGCGAGCAGCAATTCGTCGCGATACTCCAGTATGGCAGTAGCAGAGGCCAGGGGATCGGCAGCAAAAGACTCGGCGAAAAAGGCGCCGGGCGATTGCGCCACGTACTCCTTCAGCAATTGCCTGTACTTCTCAATGCGCAGGTACTCATCCAAAGGCTGCGCCCCGGCAAGCCCGAGGTGCGCTTCCAGTACATTGAGCAACCCCTGCGGTCCGACGTAGAAAATGCCACCCCAGGGTGGCGTATCCATCCGCCAGGGCTCGTCTTCCAAGGCCAGGCCAAAATAAAGGATCATGAAATTGAATGAAGGTTCCGGGGTAAAGGTAATACTTTTCATCGTAAGAACTTCCGGGCAGGAATACTCGATACGCGAGTCATCCCGGTGAAAAACGGATCGGTTTTTTCGCAAACCATTTTTCACCGGTTAAAGCAAAAGAGGGCGCCGCAGTTGCGACGCCCTCTTGTCGGCACGGGGTTGAAAATCAGCCCGCTTTACAGCGAACTCTTCACCACGCGCAGGGTAGTCACCGCCTGAGCGCTGCGGATTTGCACCGTGTATATGCCGTCTTCCAGCTTGCTGATGTCCAAATGGGTTTGCTGGAAGCCCTTAAGACCCGGGAGACGGTATTCATCGCGGATCCTTCCGGCTCCGTCCATGATCAGAATTACGGCTTGCGAGCCCTCCTTGAGTTCCGACCAAACATTGAGCATTACGCGATCCACCGCAGGGTTGGGCTGGGCGGTTGCGCGCAACGCAGGAACCGAATCATCGCCGGTAAGTACTGGAGGACTGTTGAAAACCTGGATGAAATTCTCCGAGAGTTCTCTGCAGCCGGGGCCGGAAACCAAAGACGAGAGCGGCACTCCCGTATCGGTGGGCGCCGTACCGAAGTAAGAAAGGCCCCAAACGCGCAACTCCGCCAATTCCTGTCCTTCAAAATCATACACATCGCCGGCAATGTATTCCAGGACGTTGTTGTTCTCGTCCGTGAGGATATACACATAGGGCAGGTCGCTCGTGCTTGTATTGATGAAAGTGTATTTGTCCGGCTCGCCGTCCTGGCCGTCTATGGACAAAAGCGTCAGGCCTTCGGAGGTGCTCACCATGCCTCCATCGGCAGCGGCGCTCACAACGCGAATGAAATTTTCGGAAAGCGCAAAGCAAACATCGGCAAGAACTGCGTCATCCAGGTCTGTGCCTATTCCGACTAAATAATTGCCGGAGAAAGCAATGCCGAAAATGCGGTATTCTCCGAAACCGGCGCCGTCGAAGTCTATGGCGTTGCCCATGAGATCGGGTATGAACACCACGTTGTTCTGATTGGCCACCACATAGCGGTAATTGGATGCGGGGGTAGTACTGGTACTGAAAGCCTCCACGAGATCGCTAACGCCGTCCCCGGGGCAGAACTGCACATTATCCAATCCCTCGCTGGTCCTGAGGATACCGCCGATGATGGGCGCTGTAACAGTTACGTCGATGAAGTTGGCGGATATCTCCAGGCAACTCGTTCCGAAGTCCACGCTGAGGATATTTCCTGCAGCGGGATTCAAAGCGCCGGTGTAAGAAACGCCCCATATGCGGTAGCTGCCTTCCGGAAGGTCGGAGAGGTCAAATTCACCGGAAGGTTCGATGGCCAGTATATCGTTGAAAGCATCTGTCAGCACGTAAGTATAAGCCGCCATGGAGGCACTTGTATTAACCACCGACACTACCGGGTCGTCAATTCCCTGGCAGATGAGAATCTCCGTTTCCCCGCCCGAAGTGGCAACGGTACCGCCGGCGGGCACATCGCGGATGACGGTCAGGAAGTTGCTCGACAAGTCGTAGCATTGGTCGGAAAGCGCTACTTCGGCAGCATTGTCCCCAAAGTTGGCAGTGAAATTACCGGTAAAGGACACGCCCCAAATCCGGGTGACGCCGATCCCCGCAATATCGAAGTTAAAGGAATTTTGGAAGGTCAGACCCAGGATTATATTATCCTCATTGGTGAATAGGAAGGCATAGGATGCATCGGGAGCGCTGGAACTGTTGAAGAAGGAGATCACATCCGGAACACCATCAGCGGGGCAGGTGTAGAAGACGGTCTCCTGCGTATCGCTGAATACGGATCCGCCGTTCACCCGCACGTTGTTCACTTCGACGAAAGTATCCGAGAAGTCGAAACATCCCGTAGAAGCGGGGATAAATCCGAATATGCTGTCACCTGGGAACAACTGGAACACGCCGGTATAAGACAACCCGTAAATGCGGAAGATGCCCGCGATCGCATTTTCAAAGTCGAAAGATGCCTGGGTGGAGATGCCGATAAGATAGTTGTTCTCATCTGTGATGAGGAAGAGATACGGAGCGTTGGAAGCGCCCTGTACCTCGAAGTTGATCAGATCGGATACTCCATCGCCGGCGCAACGCAGCAGGGAAGTTTCGCCGTCGGAAGTTGCAATGGTGCCGCCGTTGGGATCAGCCCGGAATACAGTGATAAAGTTTTCGGACAGATCGAAACAATCATCGGTCAGCAGAACTTCAGCGGCATCGTCGCCCGGAACGGCCAGTACATTGCCGGTGTAGGCAAGACCCCACACGCGCACGGTGTCGTTGCTGAGATTGCTGAAATCATAGCTGTTGACATTCGCAAAATCAATAATGACATTGCTGGTATTGGTAATGACGAAGGCATAATTGCCCAGGAATCCGGAGTCGGTTATGAAACTCACCACATCGGAGGCAGCGCCGGCACATGTGGATATGAAGGTGGAGCCGTCGCCCGTACTGACCGAACCGCCGTCGGGCTTCTGCCGGATGACGGTGAGGAAGTTGGCGCTGAGTTCGTAGCATTCGGAAGCCAAGTCTGTTGCCGCTGCATCATCTCCGGGTTGGGCCAACAGGATACCTGCGTAGGAAAGTCCCCAAATGCGCAGTTCTTCCGTAGAGGCTTGCTCGAAGTCGTACTCGTTTCCGCTGAGGATATCAATAATTACATTGTCGGCATCCGTAAGGAGGAATACGTATGGGAGAATGGCCCCGGAGCCGGAAACAAAAGCCAGGAGGTCCTCGATTCCGTTATCCGGGCAAACCACTCTTTGTTCTCCGCCGCCTTCAAACTCAAGCGTGCCGCCATCCGGCGCGCCTGCCACTAAAGGAATGAAGTTTTCCGAAAGCTGGTAGCACGCATCAGAGAGGGCTACTTCTGCGGCATTGTCGCCTGCGGAAACCGTGATGTTGCCCGTGTAAGCCAGGCCCCAAACGCGATAGTTGCCCTCGGCAAGCGTGCCGTCAAAGGTATGTGTAGCGCCGGAAAGAAAACCCACGATCACGTTGTCCTCGTCGGTCAGCACAAAAGCATAATCGCCGGACGAGAACCCTGTTGTAGTGAACTCCACGGGGTTGGAAACTACGCCGTCTGTACAGATCGAGATGAAATCCCTTCCGTCTTCCAAACCGATCGCGCCGCCTGTAAGCGCGTCGACCCTGACTTCGATATAGTTGAGTGACAGGGAGAAGCAATTGGTGGCCAGAGCTACCGATCCGGCATTTTGCCCGGGTGCGGCCAGCAGGTCGCCGAGGTAACCCAGCCCCCAGATGCGGTAAACACCGGGAGAAAGGGCCTCAAAGTCAAAGTCGCCGCTGAGAGAAACCACCAGGATGTCATTGTTGCTGTTGGTCAGCAACCAGGCATAGTCTGCATCGGGATTTACTGCCGTAGTGAACAACGGCAAAACATCGGGCGTACCATCTTCTGTGCAGACCACTGCCGAAGTAGCTCCGTCAAGCAGGGAGACCTGGCCTCCGTCAACGACGTTCACC
>CAZNYK010000089.1:0-9832 GCA_964577215.1 uncultured Saprospiraceae bacterium | reverse complement strand
CCGTCGCCTCCGCAAAATTCTAATTCCGTATCTCCGAACAGCGTTTGAACTTCGCCGCCGAATACGGCCTCCTTATCAATAATGACAAAATTGGAGGATAGGTCGAAGCACTCGTCGGAAAGCGGCACTTCAGCAGCGTTATCACCCGGCTCAGCCGTGAGGTTGCCGGTGTAGGACAAGCCCCAAACGCGAACGATGCCCGCATCGGCTCCTTCGAAATCAATGACGCCGGTAGTGGATACGCTGAGTATCTCATTATTTTCATCGGTGACCAAATATACGTAGTTGGGCGCGAATCCGGAGTTGTTGCTGAAAGTGAGCAGGTCCGGCTCGCCATCGTTTACGCACAAAGAGGCAAAAACCGCGCCGGTATTGATAGACACGTTCCCTCCGCGCGTTCTCAGCAGATTCACGGTCACAAAGTTGTCAGAAAGATTGTAACACCCGTCCGTCAGGGTAGCAGTAGCTGCATTGTCGCCGGGAACTGCCACGATATTACCGCTGTAGGAAAGCCCCCACACGCGCACCACACCCACACCCGCGCCTTCAAAATCAACCACGCCGGAAGGTGCGAAGGCAATAATATTATTGGAAGCATCGGTCACAATGAAGGTGTAGGCCTCATCCGTAACGTCGGTGTCGGCAAAGAACTCGAGTTCATCCGGGGCGCCGTCGCCGGTACATACATTGATGCTGGAAGCGCCGGCAGCAAGCGACACCGAGCCGCCGTTGGTACGGATAAGCGTAAGCGAAACGGAGTTTTCGGAAAGGTCGGCGCACTCCAGGCTTTGCAAGAGTTCTGCCACGCTTTGCCCGGGCTGTAGCGACAAACTCCCAGAATAGGAAAGCCCCCACACCAATACCTTGCCGGCATCAAAACCGTCAAAATCGAAGCTGCCGTCTGCAGAAAAGTCAAGCACGTTCTCAGCGGCTTCATCCGTTACTAAAAACACATAGGAAGCGGCCGAAGCGCCGGAAGCAGAGAAAGTAACCACATCAGCATCGCCATCCCCCACGCAGAGCACATTCAGGTTTCCTGTACCAAGCTCAATTCTTCCTCCTTCCACATCCTGAAGCGATACGGAGATGAAGTTGTCGGACAAGTCATAACAAGCATCGGTCAGAGGTACCTCTGCGGCGTTGTCGCCGGGCTGAGCCAGCACGTTGCCGCTGAAAGACAAGCCCCAGATGCGGTAATTGCCGATCGCGAGACCGGCAGGATCAAAAGTATTACCGGGCAGAATGGATATGATAATATTGGAAGTGGAAGTGAGCACATAAGCGTAACCCGCCGGCGAAGAAGACTGGAAAGTCAATCCGGTGAGTACGGCTTCATCGGGCCGGCAGAATTTGATCTCGCCGGACCCGCTCACAGTACTTAGGGTACCCCCGTCGGCATCGCCGCGCAAAACAGAAACGAAGTTGGAAGACAGGCCGAAGCACTGGCTCGACAACACCGCGGTGGTAATGTCGGCGCCGATTGGCGCATTCAGCGGCCCGGCCAGGGCCACGCCCCAAACCCGGTATGGCCCGGGAGGCAGGGCGCCGAAGTCAAAAGTATTGCCGCTGACAACCGCTACGATGAGGTTGGAAGCATCTGTGATGATAAAAGAGTAGTTCGGTCCGCCGGTGCTGGAGGCAAACTCGATGAGATTGCTGCCGGTATTGTCCACGCAGGCAAACGCGCTGGTTGCGCCGGTGGAGGTTGTCACCGTGCCCCCATCGGGATTGACACTGTTTACGGTAACGAAGTTGGCCGAAAGGGCAGAGCATATCGCCGCCAGCGGACCGTCAGCAGCATTCTGCCCCACTTGGGCGGTAATGCTTCCCAGGTATGCGAACGCCCACACGCGCAGGGTACCCACGGGGTAGCCCTCGAGGTTGATGATATTGCTCGCACTTACGCCCAGGATATTGTTGTTCTCGTCGGTGATGAGATAGGCGAAAGGCATGGCAGCAGGGCTGGTTTTGAAGCGGAAAATATCAGGCAGCCCATCGCCCTGACAAATGTCGATACTGGTGTCTCCTGCACGGGTGCTCACGACAGCGCCCTGGAGGCAGCTGCCGCCGGTTTGTGCTGACACAACACTGAAACCGGCCAAAGCAAGCCACAAAGTTGGAAGTAATTTTTTCAGGATCATGGAAAGCGGTTTTATTGAGTTTACAACATGTTGAATATCACGTAAATCGCATATTCCGGGGGTAGAATCCCGGCCTGCGCCGGGAAAGCGAAAGCCATCAAAGAGGGGGGAAGGAAGGTTTTCGAGGAGAAGGAGTACCGTCCTCAGGGCAGAACCTGTCATTGATGTTCATGCGAATTACGGCAGCGAAATTAATATTTTTTTCCTTAATATGCACGCAGCGGGGGGACAATTTTTTTAATCCTTTTTTCAATTGTACCCTTGCATGCGGTACGCTGCGCAACCTATCCACTCTTTAATGAGTAGTTCCCACTTGTAAAGCCCGAGCTTGTCAGGCACAAAAATCAGGTCGAAGTCCAGCCTTGTGCGTTCAGAAATATAATCCACGGCGAAGGGCGTTGCCTCCAGGCCGGCTTTTTGGAAACAAGCCTGCGAGCGCGGCATATGCCATGCCGAGGTAATAAGGAGGCAGGAGGCTCCCGGATAGCGGGTTTGAACGATGTTTTTGGAAAACAGGGCATTTTCCCATGTGTTCCGGGAGTCGGGTTCAATGATGTAATCCGATTCGGGGATGCCGAGCCTGTGCAGAAAAGCTACCATCATTTCCGACTCCGAAGGCCCGTCTTGTATGAGGCGGCCGGAGCCCCCCGTGAGCATGAGTTTTTTGACCTTGCCGGAAAAGTACAACTCCAGGGCGTTGGTGAGCCGGTTGGCCCGTTCGCTGAAGTTGTGGCGGTCGTGTTGCGGTTCGATAAAGGAGTTGGAATAGCCGCCCAGCACGATGCCGATGTCGTATGGGGTTTCGATACGGTCGGCGGTGAGCGTCTCCGGTTCCCAGCAGCGGAACACCTGGTTGCTGATCCAGCGATTGGAAAAGAACACGAGCAGGAGCAAGGCCCAGACAATTGCCCGGCGGCGGCGCTGCTGATTTTTTGTCCACAGGCTAAATACCAGCAGCGCCATGATCCACACAATGGGCTTGATGAAAAAAGCAAATATCTTGGAAAGGACAAAAAACATGGGCCCGTCAGTTGAAAAAGGAAGGCGCAGAAGGCCCCTTGGCCAGTTCGTTCAGAAAATACGCGATGAAGCCGGGTCTGGCCCAGGTAACTGCTATCAAGGTGAAAACCGTTCCATAGACGGCGCCCCAGAAGTGGGCATTGTGCCCGATGTTGTCCATGCCGCGTTTTTCCATATAGGAGGAATACCATAAGTATGCCACGCCGAACAGTATGGCCGGCAGGGGCGGAAAGATGAACCACTGCCAGGGAGCAAACAGGATGTAACCGAAGACCATCGCTGAGGTAGCGCCCGATGCGCCCACCGCGTGATAAGCAGGATTGTACTGGTGTTTGAAGTAGGTGCCGATAGATGCTACTGCAATGGCGCTGAAATAGAGAAAAATGAACAGCAACCTCCCGGTGAGTTCATCGAAAAAGGAAGTTAAAACGCTCTCCATAAAACCGCCGAATTGCCACAATACGAACATATTGATGAGCAGGTGCTGCATGTCGGCATGTATCAGTCCGTGCGAGATGAAGCGATACCACTGCCCGGTCTCCCGGATGGTGACAGGGTGGAACACCAACTGTCTCTGGATATTGGAGTTGTTGAACGCCTGGAATGAAACCAGACCGGTAAGGATAATAATGATAAGGGTAAGGCTCATTGGTTCATTTTTGCGTTGGATAACTCATGTTCGAGGGCAAAAGTAATACATAAAATACGAGCTCCGCTGAATATGCCCGGCGAAAAATGGTTGGCGAAAAAACAGTCTTACCTTACGCTGAAAGTCTTCCTCTCCTTCCCCACCCCCTTAATGGTAAGCGAGCGCCATTTGGCCGGCAGCTTGGTGCGCAGTTGCACGATACCCTGGTCGGTAATCTCCAGGCCCCCGATTCCGGAAATGACCGCCTGGAGCATTCCGCCGGCGCCCGTAGCGAAGTAAGGGTTGGTACCGCCGGCCGTTTCGGCCAATACCCCGAAGGGCGGCACCTCGTTGGGCTTGTAGCTTTTTACAAACATCTGGTAAGCCTTTTCGTGCTCGCCCAGCCGTGCATACAGGGCTGCCAGTACAGAGAACCCCATGGCCGGACCGTCGGGCGCCATGCGCGGCTCGTAGTAAGCCAGGTCTTTGCGAATGTCTGCTTCTTTGGTCACGATTTTCAAGGGAAAGGCCAGCAGGTTCACATCCGCTTGTTTGATATTGACGCCATTGTAAGTGGCATTCTCGCGCGTAGTGCCGTCGGGAAATTTAAGAATGGGGATATTTTGCGCCACATGCAACCAGTCGGGGTCGGGTTCTATGCCGAGTTCCACGGCTGCAGCAGCGGCATATTGCAGTACGGTAATTGCCATGCCGTTGGTAAAAGCATTGTTGTCAATGTTTTCTTCCCACTCATTGGCGCCGATCACGTTGTTGATGTCGTAGCGGCCGGGGCCGTTGCGCTCCACGCGGCCCGCCCAGAAATCGGCAACTTCCCTGAGCATGGGATAGCCTTTTTCGCGCAGCCAGTTTTTATCTTTGGTTACCTCGTAGTACTTCCAGAATGCCCAGCCCACGCAACCGGTGATGTGGTGCTGAAAAGGGCCGGTGAGCGCCCATACCGGCGTGTCTTCGCTGCCGTCGGCAGAGGACTCCCAGGGAAACATCACGCCAGGGTAACCATGAGAGAAAGCATTTTGCCGGGCGGCTTCCATGCGCTCGAAGCGGTAGTCGAGCAGAGATCTGGCGATCTCCGGCTGGAGCATGAGCAGCGGAGGGTACATCCACAATTCCGTATCCCAGAAGACGTGACCGTTGTAGCCCAGCCCCGAAAGTCCCATGGGCGACAGGCTCAGGGCCGTACCCTCCCGGGCAAAGGAATACAGGTGGTACAGCGCGGAGCGAATGGCGCGCTGGGACTCCAGGTCGCCTTCCACTACGATATCGCTTTGCCATAGCTTATTCCAGTCGGCTTCGTGGCGCATGAGCAGGCGCTCACGGCCTTCCAATTTAGCGAAGATGGTAAGGCGCTCCGCCTCATTGTGCGGGTCGTTGTAGGTGTGCGAAGAGACGGTGGAGCCAACCACGCAGAAGCGGTAAGTCTGCCCGGCTTTAAGCGTTTTGTAAAACTTGGCCAAATGCATGTTGTAGTCCCAGTCCTCGTGAATGATCTTGGGTTCCTGCCCGTGCGGCTCCTCGAAGATAAAGCTGGTGGAGGCGGCTACCGTGTAACGTCCCGAAGGGCTTTTGGCCACAGAAGTGAGCAGGGGTATAAGCACATGGGGACGGTCTATTTCGCTGTAAAAATTGCGTACATCGGCTAAGTGAGCCGGCGCCTCAATGACGCTCATGGGAGTGATGGTCACGTCTTTTTTAGCGCGGATCTCTACTATGCTCATTGCCGTATAAGGCAGGTGCCGGAGTGCGAGAAGGGAATGATGTACGCTGAGTTTGTCGCCCACGTCAAACGTGGTATGGAGCGTGGCCTTTTGCATATCCAGGGTCTGGGCGTAGTTGCTTATGTCGCCCCTGCCGATGCGGCGGCCGTCCACATCGATATTCATATTCACGTGGTTGAAGGTTTTGAGGATATTGCTCACGCGGCCGCGCTGGTAGTAATCGTAGGCGCCGTTCAGCACTACGTCCTGCACTTTCATGGGTTCGGGCGAGGAAACCAGGCCTATCATGCCGTTGGCCACGGTGATGCCGAAGTAGCGGCCGGGGTCGATATCGCGGGCCTGGATATGCCAGGGCGACTGAGCCAAATCCTGGTTTTGAGCCATAGCTGACAAGAGATTGAACAGAAATGCGGTCAGGAGAAGAATGTGCTTCATGGTCGCAATTTTTATGGGCAAACTTAAAATTAAATTTTCACTTCTTCCGCTCCGTCACAAATACCACCAGGTCCTCAAGGGCCTGCCGCGCCTCGGAGTGCGGGAAAGAATGGAGTATTTGGAAGGCCTGTGCGCGGTAGTCGAGCATGGCCTCCTGGCTGTATTCCATGCCGCCGCTCCGGCGCACAAAGGCGATCACCTCGCGCACTTTGGCGGGGTCTTCGCTGTGGCGGCGTATGAGGGAGATGATGTGCCGTTGTTCCGGTTTGGAAGTATTTTTGAGGGCGTAGATAAGCGGCAAGGTCAATTTTTTCTCTTTAATGTCAATGCCGAGTGGTTTGCCCACGTCTTCATCGCCGAAATCGAAGAGATCATCCCGTATTTGAAAAGCGATGCCGATTTTTTCTCCGAACAGGCGCATGGTTTCAATGACGCTTTCATCGCGGGTGGCGGAAGCTGCGCCCGCGCTGCAGGCGGATGCGATCAGGGAAGCGGTTTTCTGACGGATGATCTCGTAATAGATCGGCTCCTCGATGTCCAAGCGGCGGGCCTTTTCAATCTGGAGCAATTCGCCCTCGCTCATCGCTTTCACGGCATCCGATACGATTTCCAGCAAGCGGTATTCCTTGTTTTTGAGCGCCAGGAGCATCCCTTGGGAGAAGAGATAGTCGCCTACCAAAACGGCCACCTTGTTTTTCCAAAGCGCGTTGATAGAGAAAAAGCCGCGGCGCTCGTAGGCGTCGTCCACCACGTCGTCGTGTACGAGGGTGGCCGTGTGCAGCAATTCCACCAAAGAAGCGGCGGAGTAAGTGGAAGGATTGATCTCGCCGCAGAGTTTGGCTGCCAGGAAGACGAACATGGGGCGCATCTGCTTGCCCTTGCGGCGCACGATATAATACGTGATGCGATCCAGCAGCGGCGCCGGGCTTCGCATGGCTTCGCGGAAGTGAGATTCAAAAGCTTTGAGTTCCTGCTCTACAGGACGCTGTATGTCGTTGATGTCAATGGCCATGCGCTCGGCGTATGTTTTTCGGCCCCAAACTTACAAATTATTGTGTTTCCGCCGCCTGAAGGCTTTTGCGGGAAATCCCTGTCGGGACGCAACTCACAAAGTTCTACAACAAAACGGCTGAACGGCAAAAAGGTTAGCTATTGCGGGCAGACTCCAATATCTAATCAACACTTATCATACACAGGAACTATTCGCCCTTCACTAATGGTTTAAAGGTTTTGTTAAGCGAACATTAATTCGGGCAATATTTCCATTGAAACACTATTGTTTTTGCCGGACTTTACCCTACTTTTGTAAAACCTTTAAAACTATGCACTGGAGAAGACTCGATGGTCAGCGCATTGAACTGCCGATCAAGGACGCTGTAGAACAGGCCATCATCCGCGAAAAAAACCTGGGCCACCGCCTCAAGGTATGCATCGGCTCCGACTCACAGGTCAGGGGCAGCAGCATCGAGTTTGCCACCGTCATCGTGTTCCTGCGCGAAAAGAAAGGCGGATTCATGTTCATCCACCACGACCGCCTGGAACGCGAGATGAGCATCCGCGAACGCATGATCATGGAAGTGGCCAAGTCGGTGGATATCGCTTACGCCCTCTGCGACCTGCTGGACACGCACGACGTGGACCTGGAAGTGCACGCCGACATCAATACCGATCCGCACTTCGAGAGCAATGTGGCGCTCAAGGAAGCCATGGGTTACATCCTGGGCATGGGCTTCGCTTTCAAGGCCAAGCCCGACGCTTTTGCCAGCTCTTCCTGTGCGGATAAGGTGGTGTGAGGCCAGTGTACCGGCGACTTCAGTCGCCGGACACATGCTGAAGTCGCCGGTACATGCTCACATTACTGCTTAATCACCTGCTTAGTAATGTTGGCGCCGGAGGAAACAACTTCTACAACGTATAAACCTTTGGGGACCGTGGAAATGTCGAGCCGGTGCATGGCTCCGGCGCCCTGAGCAGAAAGTACGGTTTGGCCCATCGCGTTGATGAGCCTGATGCGAACAGGCGCATCTCCTAATAATGGGGCATGTAATCTCAAAAACACTTCATCCCGGCCGGGATTGGGAAAAATGTCAATTAGCGCCGGGTTGTTTTTTTCAACTGGAGCCAAGCCGGTTACCGGTTGTAAATTACAAGTCAAAACGGAATCAACCTGGAGCGTGTGGCCCTGTTGTGAATAGCATACAAGCCTCGAAGAGGACTCAAACCCAATACTGCAAAAGCCACTTGAAAAAATGCCCTGAGAAGCTCCTATACCTTCGATCAAGATGTTATTTATGTCGCAGTGGCAGATGTATCTTTGATGCGGAGTGCTCCCAACCCAGACCGTATCAATATTTTCTACGTGGCATGAATTATTCCCGATCCAATCGCCGATGGAAATATTGAAATCCCATAAAAGTTGGTCTCCGGAACTGGAATACCTGTATATTCTCTTGACAGAATCCTCTCGAATAGCGTTGTAACTCGATAAATTCAGAAAGTAGTATGAATTTTCACATGCGATGGAGTCTCTTCTGATACTATACAAATTATAGTACCATTGCCCATTTAGCAGGGTATCCCCGGAAATGTAATAGATAGCATCCCCATAGGAAAAAGCCCAATCTCCGCAATCAGGGTCAAAAAAGCCCCCCTCAATTCTGAGGTGCCATTGGCTTGTCTCATCTAAGTAGTGGGAATAAGTGACTTGGCCGAAGGAAAAAACGGCAACTAAGTTTGCCGATATAACGAGGGATAAGGCTAAGGGTTTCATGTTCGTCTATTGAGGTGAAAAGGATATTGAGACTACCGGGAATAATCCTTGCAGGTGCAGGCTGTTGAATTCTGCGTGCAGGGTTGATACGCAAATTTGCGGGAAATTTGCTAAAAATCCAAATCCGTCCAATGTACCAACAACTTTAACCGCTGCCTGCCGTAACGGCGAGTTTAGTCGCTGCCAAATTATCTCATGTACAACACTTTAGCATGTAATACGATTCTCCGGCGGCCATTCACAAATAGATATCCGCGATCACCAACACCCCAAACACCACGCCCGCTATGCCGTTGGTGGTAAAAAACGCCAGGTTCACCTTGCTCAGGTCGTTGGGCTTCACCAAGGTGTGCTGGTAAAAGAGCAGCGAGAGGAAAACAGCAGCGCCAGCCCAGTGCAGCCAACTGAACGCCGGCACGGAAGCGGAAAGTAAGTAAGCCCCGCCGAGGATGCACAGCGCGCAAAGCAGGTGCAATACGGAAGATAGCCTGAGCGCGCCCGCCTTGCCCAAAGCTACCGGTATGGAGCGCAACTGCAGGGAGCGGTCAAACTCTTCGTCCTGCAGGGCGTAGATGATGTCGAAGCCGGAAACCCAGAGCAACACGGCAGCAGAATAGATCAGCGGCAGTACGTGAAAACTGCCCGTAACGGCTAACCAGGCCCCTATGGGCGCCAGCGACAAGCCCAGGCCCAGCACGAAGTGGCACAAAAAGGTGAAGCGCTTGGTGTAGCTGTACCCCAGGATGACGGCCAGCGCTACCGGCGACAAGGCAAAACACAAGGGATTGATGAACCAGGTGGTGAGCACGAAGAGCGCGCTGCTGAGGATGACGAAGCTGAGCGCCGCGCGCGGGCTGATGACGCCGGCGGGTATCTCGCGCATGCGGGTGCGGGGGTTGCGTTCGTCCACATCGCGGTCCAAGTATCGGTTGAAGGCCATGGCGGCGCTGCGGGCAAAGACCATGCACAGCAATACCAATACGAACAGGTGCAGGCTCAAGCCTTCCCCACTGTGGAGGGTAGCCAAAAAGAAGCCGAGCAGCGCAAAGGGCAGCGCAAAAACCGTGTGGCTGAATTTGATAAGAGAAAGGTAGTTTTTCAT
>CAZNYK010000088.1:0-17272 GCA_964577215.1 uncultured Saprospiraceae bacterium | reverse complement strand
GCCGCGGCGTACCGGAACCTGCGGTGAGTTTTTTTCGGCGGCGAGACTTTGTGCGAGCGGGGCAATAGGCGGGCAATGCTGATGGAGAGCTTTCTTCGGTTGCCGTCCGCGTGTCGCTGAAGCTTCAGCGGAGGCGCAAGTCTCGGCGTAGGCAACGGCTCTCCATCCGCTTGGGGTGGCGGCCATCAATGCCATTGGTATGGCTGATCTCAAGCCATTGCAGGCACGGACAACTCCTGATGCTCCGACCACTCCTGGTAGCCGTTGACGTAGTTCTTGACGTTGTCGAAGCCGTGCCGGGCCAGGATGGAGTAGCCGATGGACGAACGGTCGCCAGTCAGGCAGTGAATGATGACCTCCCGGTCCTTACTGATCTTGTCGAGATTCTTTTCCAGGGTGCCGACGAAGACGTTGTCTGCGCTCTCGATGTGGCCGTCCTGGTATTCCGTAGCGCCGCGCAAGTCCACAATCTGCGGATTGCCGGCCTCGATCATCTCTTTCACAGTATCGATAGAGACGACCGGCGTAGTGGCCAGGGTATTGCCGGCTTCCGCCCAGAAGGATACATTGGGCACATAGCCGAGCAGGTTGTCCAGGCCGATGCGCATCAACATGCGGACGAGTTCGTCGTGCTGTTCCTCATCGGCGATGAGCACGAAGGGTTGGTCGTAAGACATGAACCAGCCCATCCAGTTCGGGAAAGCGTTGTTGTGCTGTATGTTGAGCGTGCCGGGGATATGGCCGGCGAAGAATTCGTGCTTTTGGCGGGTATCCACGATGTTCAGGCCCTGCTTGAGCGCCTGCTCGAATGCGGCGGGGCTGAGCCGCTCGGGCCGGGGCACGGTCGTGAGCAGGGGGCGGTCCACCTTGTTGAGTTGCTTCATCATGGCGAAGTACTTGGGCGGCTCGGGCTGGCCCTCCAGCAGGTATTCGATGAAGCCGTCCTCGTCGTTCTCGTATTGGAAGGCCCAGTTGCGGATTTTCTCGTAGCCGACGGTGCTGCTGGGTACGGCGCCAAGCGCCTTGCCGCAAGCCGAGCCTGCGCCGTGGCCAGGCCAGATTTGGATGTGGTCGGCTAGTTTGCGGAAGCGGGCAATGGAACGGAAAAGGTCTTTGGCTCCCGGCACTTTGGTGTCTTTGATGCCGGCGGCTTCTTCCAGCAGATCGGGCCGGCCCACATCGCCGACGAAGACGAAGTCGCCGGTGAACACCATAACCGGCTCCGGGCTTGCGGGCGTATCGGTGAGCAAAAAGCTGATGCTCTCTGGGGTGTGGCCCGGGGTGTGCATGACCTCGAACTTGAGGTTGCCCACTTCGAAGACGTCGCCGTCTTTGAGGCCCACATGGGAGAATGCATAGCTCCAGTCCTTGCCTCCCTCGTCTGAGAGGTACAGCTCTGCTCCGGTCAGCTTGGCGAGTTCGCGCGCGCCGGAGAGGAAGTCGGCATGGATGTGCGTCTCGGCCACTTTGGTGATGCGCATTTTGTTTTCTGTGGCGATTTTCAGGTAGGTGTCCACATCGCGCTTGGGATCAATGACGATGGCTTCACCGGCTTTTTGGCAGCCAATGAAGTAGCTGGCTTGGGCTAGGGTTTTATCATAAACATGCTGGAAAAACATACGATTTGGTTTGTGGTTTGAGAATAAAACGTTTACCGACTGCAAAAGTGCGGGCTTTTTGGCGCCTGTAAAGTGAACCGGATCACAGAAGGTGAAAAACAAGCCGCGATCCCGCCTTCGGCAATGCCCGACCGTTCGCGTTAAAGCAAGGGAAGCCGTTTAGCGGATCATCCTGATCCCGGCCGCCTCAGCCACTCCTGTGGCACAAAATTTCACCGGGTTTCGGCGCGAGCATTTTTTATGCCCCTTCATCCACAAAATACATAGCTACCGGGTCGAGGTTTTTCACCGGCAGTTTGCCCCTGAAGCTGCAATTGAAGCGGTCTTTGATAAGGCGGAAAGTGTTTTCCGACACATTGACCCGGCCGGCCTCGCCGGCGCTTTCCACGCGGGAGGCGATGTTGACGGTGTCGCCCCAGATGTCGTAGGCGAATTTTTTGGAGCCAACCACGCCGGCTACCAAAGGCCCGGTATGGATGCCGATGCGGGCCTCCAAGGGCGCGTCTCCCCGTGCGATCCGCTCGGCATTCCAGTGGTTGAGAAATTTCTGTATGTCGAGGGCGGCTTTAACCATTCGCACAGCGTGGTCGGTATCGGACTCGGGCAGTCCTCCGGCGCACATGTAGGAGTCGCCGATGGTTTTGATCTTCTCTAAGCCGTGCTGCTCGATGATGCGGTCAAACTGCCCGTAGCAATAGTCTAAGTCGGCGACGAGTTTGCCGGCAGACATGGTATTGGCTATTTTGCTGAAGCCCTGGAAGTCGGTAAACAGCACGGTGGCCTCTTTGTATTGCCGGGCTTGAGCGGCGCCGTGCTGCTTCAGTTCGGCGGCGATGGCGGCGGGCAATATATTGAGAAGGAGTTCTTCCGAGCGTTTTTGTTCGGCGAGGATCATATCGTTTTTCTGGGTAAGCAGGGCGTTGTAGCGGCTCACGCCTCTGTAGCGGGCGTAAATGCCGCCGGCCAGGATCAGGATCACGGCAGCGAGCGCCAGCAGGAGATTGCGGCGATTGCGCTCTACGGCCAGTTCGGCAGTATGTTGTTGAGCCTGTGCCTCGGTCAAGGCGAGCGCAACGGAGTCGCGAAGCGAACGGATGGAAAGAGAATCCAGGAGATTGCGTTGCCGGGAAAGCAGGAGTTCCATCCGGGCTTGCTGGTCGCTCATGGCAGCTATTTCCCGTTCTCTGTCTTGCAGGGTTCTTTCCACATCGGCCTTCTCTTTGGAAATCCCTGCCACTACTTTCTCCAGCCTGCGTTGTAAGGAATCCTGTACATGGGAAAGGCGTTCGAGTGATTGCCTCGGGGCCGGGTCTGCTGCCGGCGCGCCCGGCTGTTCGGGTGCAGGGGGCGCTTCGCGGCGGGCGGCAATTTTTTGCAAGGCCTTGCCTTGTATCGTCAGGGCTTTGCGCAAATCATCCCGCCGGTCGAGTTTTTCGGCGAGTTCCTGGGCCTGTTTGGCATTGTCGAGCGCCTGGGAATAATTGGATTTATCGTAGTAGAGGTTGGCCAAGGCGAGCCGGGTTTGGATCAATTCTGCTCCGGTTTGGTTTTGTGCCCTGCGCTCCAGTTCGACGATACGTTTGGATTGACCAGGCAAGGGAGTGGCGACAAGCAGCGGAAAAACGAGTAACAGGCTGAGAAAAAGGAAGCGCATGAGTGTTCACGTGTTTGCCTCAAAGATACTTCATATTTGATCCGGATGGCAATAGCCGGAATAAAAAAGGCGCAAAGATTTCCATTGGAGAAAATCTTTGCGCCGGGGGGATGAAACAAAGTAATTAGGTCTGCTACAGTTTTACTACTTTGTTGCTATATACATTGTTTCTGTCTTTTGCCGTAAGGTAGTATACGCCGGCGGGCAGCCCGTCAAGGTCGATGGTTTGTCCGGGTTGGAAACTGATGCTGCGGCGCAACAAGCCCGTAGCGTCAAAAACCTGCACCAGCGCATCATTTTCCAAGCGCACTTGCAGTGTGCCGGTAGTGGGGTTGGGCGCTACCTGAAGGGCCAGTGGAGTGCGCGGCGCCTCCGGCACGGATGTCAGGGTGTTGTAGTAGAAGTACGTTTTTGAATCCAGGATCCATTCGTCCACTACATTTTCCCTGAAGTAGGTGGTTTCCAGGGCGAGGTCTGTGCCTTGGATGTAATCGTAAGTTACGCGATCAAATGTAAATCCCTCCTCTGCATAGGATTCGGTTTCCTCGGCGCTGAGACGCCCGGCGTCGTCGTAGTCATAGATTTGACGTTCAGCCAGTATCCATTCCCCCATTTCGAAGTCGCGTTCAAAGGAGCTTTGCTGCATCAAGGCCCCGGTGTTGGTGTATGCATAAGTAATCCTGCTCATCGGCTCAAATCCGGCACCTGTGAATGACGATTCAATGGATTCAATGAGGAGGTGGTTGATATATTCCATTTCCGTTTTTCTGGCCAGGAATTCGAAGCCTTCGAGAACCGTAAAAGATTCAATGAGTACATTATCGTCGTTCTCATCATAGTACAAAACGTCGCGGATAACGATCTGCTCTCCAAAAAAATCGAAGGAGCTGAGTATTTCGATGAGCCGGTCGTCGTTGTCAAACAAGTTTATGTTGGATACTATGCGCTCATAGTCATCTATTTCAGGGTTCCAGCCATAAACGAAGAAGGAGTCAATCAAATCGGGGGAAGTGCCGCGGGGAAAAATTTCAAGGCGCGATTCCGGCACGTAAAAGCCGGCTTCAGGATCGTAATATTGGGCGACCACTTCGACTAAGCGATCCAACTCGTCGTAGAAGAAGGTATTGCGGTAAGCGTGGTTCCATTCCGATCCGTCATACTGGTCTTCTATTTCCATGCGAACGCCGGTTTGAGGATACCAATAGGTGGTGCGCGACACCGGGAAGGAATCAAGACCGCCGGTCAGGTCATACCCTACGAAGGTCTTGGTGGAGTCTAAACGAAGGGAGTTGATTTTGGTCTGTGGTAACTCGCTGTCTCCTAAGTCAAAACCGGCGCGGTTGAGGATGTTGCCAAGAGCCGGCGCAAAATGACGCCCGTAATGTTGCACCCCGGCGGAAAGGCTTTTTTGAGCAGATACCTGGGCGACTGCAATCGCCAGGAAGCAAAGGGAAAGAAGAATGTTTTTCATGGTTTTTTGAAGATTTGAGTGATAAATTCGAGCAAAACTCAAGATGATAGAGTGTTATTACCCTGCAAAGTTGCAGCGAGGAGCAGCCGAAGCCAAGTTGGATTCTACTGAATGGCGGTTTTTGCCGGATGAGAGAAGTGAAACCCTGGATGAAACCGTGTGGCCGGGTTGGGGCCTTGTGGATCTACCGTCTGCATATTTTCGTGGTTTGTGGAGGCCTATGGGTAAAATAAGGCGGGATATTAGTAAGTACTGACGAAATCGAGCAGTTCCCGGCTGAATTTGGGCTGCTCGGTGTGGAATGCAGCGTGCCAGGAGTTTTCAAATTCCACCCACCTCACCTCCGGTGCAGCCGTGAGTAAAAGCCGGGTATCCTGGCCTACTTCGATGGGGATAATGCCGTCTTTTACGCCCCAGAATAATGCCACCGGAATGCGCACCGCGCCGAGCAAAGCACTGCGGTCGAAGTTGAATATTTCTTCGGCATAGTAGGCGTCGTAGCGGCTGGTATTGGCCATCTGGCTGGGCTTGGAGTGCGGCGAGTGAAACCACTGCCTCCAGGTGTATCCCTTGTCGCCGCTGGGCCACACCGGGTTGGCGCCCAGGCGGAACATGCGGGGATACCACTCGCCCCACTTCACCACGCTGCGCATGTTGTCGCGGGTTAATGCAAGGTCGCTCATGTATTGCTCCGCTTCGGCGTCGTTTTGGGCGCGGGCCTCGCGGATTGCCCATTCGCGCACCCGCTGCAGCCAGTGATAGGTAGAGTAGGTGCCGTCAAGCGCGATGAAGCCGTTCACCAAGTCCTGGTTATTGCCGGTAGTGAGGAACTGCCAGCCCATTTCCACCCCGAAGCTGTGCCCCAAAAGGAATATTTTGGCAGCGGGGTATTGTTGCTTCAGCAAGCGGACCGCCATTTCCAGGTCTTCTGCGAACTGCGGGTAGGTGAGCAAAGCCGGGTCGGCATTGCCGGATGCAGAACCTGCGATACGTTGATCCCAGTAGGCTACAGCTACTTCTTCCTCCACCCGGGAGAAATATTCGCGCAGGCACATGGCACACTCGCCGGGTCCGCCGTGAAGGAAGAGCACGATTTTGCCGGATTCGAGGTTGCCGCGTACCCATATGGGCATATCGGCGCCTTTGTGGCGCAGGCGCAGGTTGTCTTCTGCCTGGTATACAGGCTTGGTGCAGGATACGGCGAAAATTGCCGCAAGGGCGAGCAGGGCCGCAGAGGCCAGATTTTGGATCGTTTTCATGGTCTTTTGAAAATAATACCGGCTTCGACAGCGGCTTTGTGAAGGAATGAGGAATTGTAGGGATGCTGTTGCATGTAGTGCAGGTTGGCAAACAGCAGGACGGGCGCTCCGCCTTTCACTGAAAAATCGTGGCCGAAACCAAGCGAGAGGCCCGGTAGAAATCCCCACTGGCCGGCAAAGGGAATCTTCTCGAATTTTCCGTCATCGCCCGGCTGCCACGTGGCGCCCTCGTAGAAGGAGCGAAACAAGCCCGGCGATAAGGCCGCTTGCAAGAGGCCCCCGCCCTTGCCGGTGCGCCGAAAGCCTAACTCGGGTGACAATATGGCGCCGACATGGTTTTGAGGATGGCGGTAGAGCGTCAGAGTAAGCCCCAGGAGCAGTTCTTTTCGTACGATGCCGCCGTTGTTTTTCGATTTTTCGGTCTGGTTCAAAGTAAATTCTGCTCCACCCCGGAAGCCGTAGTGGGTAGCAGTTTCGCCGAAATAGCCAAGGCGAAGGTTTTGCCCCTGTGCAGCACATGCAAGGCAAAAAAGTGAGGTTGCCACAGCGAGTCGAAACATGGCTGAATGGTTTTAATGGGTGTTCAATAATAATAATGTACTGTTGTAGAGTTGTTTGCACCAGTTTTGGTTCTCGAGGTGGGAATACCTGATGCATTGTAGTTGTAGGAATAGATGTACACATTAGTGGTTCCCGGGCTGCCGTAGTGCCTCACCACTTCCTTGCGCGGATTGTTGAACTGCCAGCGCACCTTGGGCAGGTAAGGGTAAGGTTCTATCCAACTCAAGGGGTTTAACTCATCGTCGAAGTCGCTGTATTCGGTAGATTCAACCAATTCATAAACAGCCGGGGGCGCACCGGGTTGTTTCCGGTAGGTTTCTATCCGGGTCATATTGCCCCTGGCATCGTATTCGAGGTCATAGCGGTAGAGGGTAGGCGCCTGGCCCGGCTCATTGGCGGCCTCCCGGTAAATATGGGCGATGCGTTCGTTTCTGTACTCGTAGACGTATTCATTCATAATAGCCCCACCTGGAAAAAACTCCTGCACTTTGTCGATCAATTTGCCCCTGTAGAAATACTTAGCGGAGAAGGCGCCTGTGTAATTAGCCTGTACGAGCCTCTTTTTTGCATCGTATTGAAAATCGTGGACGATTGTCCGGATCTGTGTCGGGTCGCCCTGCACGAATTGCCATTGGCTGCGCAATTGGGTGACCTGGTTTTGGTTGTCGTATGTGAATGTGACGTGGTCGTTTTCCGACCATTTGAGCTGCTTGACCAATGCCTGTGCGGGTATTGGATTGGGCTGTTGTGTGGCAGGCCGCGAAGGATGTAAAGGGTCCTTCTCGCACGACATGGCGCCTAGCACCGCTGCGGCAGCCAGGAAAATTGCTGTTCTCATGGTTTTTTCAATTTTTTGGTGGTTGTTAAATCTCTCCTATTGCACCGATCCCATAGCTACGCCTTCTACCTCGGTGCGTAGCAGCAGGCCGGTAGCGAGGGCGGCGATGACAGTGCGGGTTTCATAAAGTTTCAACGGTTTTGTTGAGGAAATACAAGAGTGGAAATTCCGGGTTCATCCCGAGTTTTATGGCAAATACACTACGCGAGGCAGCAGAGGGCCGGAGGATTTACCTTACCTCCTCCAGGAAATTCTCCTCGATCACGGTGCGCAGGCGGCGGCGCGCACGGCACAAGCGGCTTTTGATGTCGGATACGGTCCAGCCGGTGTCCTGCCGGATTTCTTCGATGGATTGTTCCCGAAGATAAAAGCGCTCTATGACGGCTGCGTCCTTGTCGTTTAGTTGCTGCAAGGCAATACCCAGCCACAGGTGACGCTCGCGCTGCTCTAGTAAGGGGCTGTTTTCAACGGCACTGAGGTGATAGGCGTGGTCTTCGAGGGTGTTTTCCCATCGTAAGCGGCTGCGCATGCTGTTCACTTTGTTGATGGCTACCGAAGCGGCAATTTTCGCTATCCAGGTACTCAGGCGGCAATCGCCCCGGAAATTCGGGAGCGCGCGAAAGGCCCGTACGAAGGTATCCTGTACGGCTTCTTCAATGTCTTCTGCTTGTAATAAGTAGCGGCTTGCTATTTTGCGCGCCAGCACCCGGTAGCGGCGCACCATGAGCGCCTGTGCCTGCGGCTGCTCTTTTCTCAACTGCGTGATCAACTGCTCCTCGGTGAGCATATCCGCAGGCATCAGGGTGGCGCTCGAAAGTATGGAGGGTGTTTTCATGTCAGGTTTTTTGGTAGCGCCGGCTCCGGGTTATATCCGCGACCGGCGCTTGGTTTTCATGCAAGCAAATTTAGGCGTGCGTGCCATGCTATTCCAAAATGGAGCATACCGAGTGACGGAAAAGGGCGGCTCAATGGCTAAAAAGGATGGATGGAAGTGATGGCGGGATATATACCGACCTTGTAGATCGGCCTATGTTTTTTTACTGAAAAAAAGCCGAACCGCTTACCTTAGCAGTTCGGTTTCTCTTATTAGCGCGCATGGCTACCACCCGTTTAATCCGGTTTTTGACTTTCGTACTGTTATTACTTGCAGGCATTGAACCTCTCTATGCCCAAAACCGGCCTGTTGGATTCCGGCGCTTGACTACGGATCAGGGCCTCGCCCAGGATTTTGTGACTTCTATTTCCCAGGACAAGTTCGGTTTCATTTGGTTTGGCACCCTTGATGGTTTGACGCGTTATGACGGCCGAAGGTGCCTGGTATTCCGAAAGCGGACCGGAGACCCGGCCTCTCTTCCTGACAACCGCATTTCAGGGCTGACCACCGACGCCACCGGCAGGCTTTGGATATCCACCTTCAAGGGAATTTGTTTCCTGGAGCCTGAAACCCGGCGCATCCAGCGGGTGAACATTCCATCGCCGGACGACCCCGCCAAAATGCAGGAAAATTATTTCAGCAATATTTCTTTCGACAAAAATGGCATCGCCTGGGCTGTGGCCGACAGTTTCCTCATGCGCCTGGATGTTCAAACCATGCAGGCGCGATTCTTCCGGATACCTTGCAGAACCAAATACGAAGCCCAGGTTTTTGCCGATTCCAAAGGCCGCGTGTGGGTCACTTTCCTCGGCCAGCACTTGCTCCGCTTCGATGTGCATGAGGAAAAATTTACCTACATGCGCGGATTGGACAAACCCAACGGCGACCCACGCCCATGGCCCATGTGTGTAAACGAAGACAGCAAGGGCGTCATATGGAATTCAGACTGGGATAAGATGTTTTACACCTACGACGAGCAACTCCAACAATTTGTGGACTTTCCCGACGGCAACGGCATTGCCACCGTTTTTGTCCTGGATGAGCGAGACGGAAAGGAACCTGTCATCTGGACAGGCGGCGGCGAACACGGCCTCTGGCGCATGGATGTCTCCAATTTGCAGGTCACGCAATTTCCTTCCAACCAGCGGGACCCCTTCACCCACAATAACTCCCGCGCGCATGCCCTGTACCTGGATCAGCAAACGGGCATTCTCTGGGTAGGTACGGAATTCGGCGTGGAATACTACGACCCCAACGGCATTCGGTTTGAGCGGGTGCTGCTGCCGGAACGGGCCGGCCAAAACCAGTTCTTCAATGTATCCGGGGTATTGCCCGACCCCCAAGACCCCGACCTGTACTGGGTGGGCGTGTGGGCAGTGGGCTTGTTTGAGTGGCGGCGCAGTACCGGCGCTTTTAAATTGTATGAATCCCAAAACAACGAGGTGTATTCCAATGAGATATTCGACATGGCGCGCGATGCGGCAGGCAATCTCTGGCTTGCCACATGGAGGGGTATCGAGCGCTTCGATCCCCGTACCCGGAAAGGACGGCATTACCCGCAGCCCGCACCCTGGAATACTCCCGGCGACAAAAACCTGTGTGTCGAAATCGGCTCCGACGGGCGAATCTGGAGCGGCAATAACCGGGGAGCCATCATGGAAACCGACCCGGCAACCGGCTTAAGCCGCAACATAAAGCTCATTCGACACGACGGCCATCCACCCACCGGCCATTTGACCTGGGATATTAAATTAGATAACAAGGGCCGGGTCATGATGGGATCCCCCGATGGCCTGTTGCGCTATGACCCGGCGACCGGAACAAACGACCATATCCTCTACCGCGATCCGCCCTTGCCGGTGACCGATGCCGTCTCCGGCAGCGACGGCAAGCTTTATGTAGGCACCCAGGAAGGGGTTTATATACTCAACGAGCGGGATTCCTTGCTCTCTGTACTCAATACTGAAAATGGGCTATTCAACCAAACGATACGAAAATTGGAAATTGATCCCACCGGGAATATTTGGATGGCCACCGCCAATGGCCTGCACCGTTATAATCCCGGAACCGGAAGTATTGAATACTTCTCCAAAAGGGACGGCCTTTTTGTAAGCGACCATCAAAACGGCTTTCGCATTATGCCCAACGGAGAGCTGTTTGTCACCGGGGAATATTCTTTCAATATCGGCAACCCGGAGCAACTCGGCCGCCGGAGCCTGCCGCCGCGTATAGCCTTAGACGAAATTCCGGTGCCTGTGCGCGCCACCCCCATTGTGCCGGGCATGCCTTTCGTACTGCAGCCCAGCGAAAGCGCGGTATCGTTCGATATTGCCGTTATTCAGTACGGCAGCTCGTTTAAACCCGTATTGTCGTACCGCCTGCTCGGCTTCAGCGATGAATGGCAGGAAACATCGCAAAACATCATCACCTACACCAACCTCAGCGGAGGCAGCTACACCCTCCAGGTGCGCGCCCGAAATGAGGAGGGTATATGGAGCGAAGAAACACTGGAGATTCCATTTCGGGTGAAGCCGGTGTTTTACAAAACAGGGTGGTTTGCGGCCTTGTTTGTCCTCTTGATCGCAGGCATACTGGCGGGCATAGCCTGGTACCGCCACACAGTGCGCCAACGATTGGAGATTATGCGTTTGCGCGCCATAGAACTGGAAAAGCGGCAACTGCTCAATGAGATCGCCCTGCTCAAAACCCAGGTCAACCCGCATTTTCTGTTCAACAGTCTGAGCATTCTTTCATCCCTCGTGTATATTGATGCGGGGCTGTCGGAAAAATTCATCGATCAGTTGTCGCGCTCTTACCGCTACATCCTGGAGCAAAAAGACCAGTCGCTCGTCACTTTGCGCACCGAACTGGAATTTATCCGCTCTTATGCTTTTCTACTCAAGATCCGTTTTGAGAACAAATTCGATCTTTCCATTCAATTGGATAACAAGCTCCTGGATCAGTATAAAATAGCGCCGCTCACGCTGCAGCTTCTCGTGGAAAACGCCGTGAAGCACAACCGAATGTCAGCTAAGGAACCCTTAGTAGTGGAAGTACTGACCGAAAGGGATACGCTCATCGTGCGCAATCCGCTTCGGCCGCGCCCCAGCCCGGAGCCTTCCACCGGGACGGGCCTGAAAAACATCATCAGCCGCTATGCATTGCTCACCGAACGGCCGGTATGGGCCGGCGAAACGGAGGATGGGTATTTTATCGTCAAAGTGCCCTTGCTGTGAGTTATCCTTTCCCCAGGTATAAAGCAGGGTTTTAGGTGTTGTCTGTCAGGTATAAAAAAACGGAGACAACCCAGAAGCTGCCTCCGTATATGAACAATTACATCTATTGCTTTGTAGCCTTAATGGTCAATTGCACCCAATCCTCTGCTGAAACCCACTCCAAGCTGTTGCCGTTGGTGATGGCGATGCGGGCAGTGATGGTCTCCTCCTCGCTCGTCATTTTCACCACTTGCCCGGCTTCGTCCATTTCGTACTTTCCAAAGACGATATGGCTCTCGCCATCGGCATAATTAACCTCCTGGCGAAATTCGCCGTAGCCCATCAAAGGCGGAAAGAACCGGAATGACGCGCTTTTGACGATGGAACCCAAGTACTCGTGATCGTCGAACCGGAACGAAATGATGTTCCAACTGCCGACCAAGGCATCCAGGGTGGCATGTGGCGAAGGCAAGCCCGCCAAAGTGTCTGACACTATCGGATAGCGGTACTCAGGGGAAACTGCCGGCACTTCCGGAGCCAGGGAGGCAGGTACGTCTTTCTCGCAAGATGAGAATGAGCCCGATATCGCAAGGGTCATCAGGGCAGTGAATAAAACAGATTTTGCTTTCATGATTTTGGATGGTTTTTTGTGGTTGATGCCGCAAAAATGCAGGAACATGGTACGCCGGCGCAAGCCAGAATAGACTGAATACCTCTTTTTGGAGGATGAAAGGCAGAAAATATGGGAAGGACGGCAGGGGCCGGTACACAGCTCCGAAAAACCGCCGTATGATCACAACAGGGCGGACTTTCGACCGTTCACCGGGAAAAAAATACCTTTTTCTTTATTATCTGCATCAAAAACCCTCTTTTTAGCACCGTTCCGTAAATGTAACTTTTCAGAAAAAAGCCGGAACTTAACTTTGCATCAGTTTTCTCATAGTATGTTTAATAGTCCTACACTCAGTCCCTTCGGGTGTAGGTTTTTTTTTGCCCGAAATTTTCGGGCTTTGTTCTCTTTCAACAATGCAATTTCAGAAGCTGTGCGCCTTCCGGCAGATGCACTCTCCGCCGCTTACTCCACCATTGGCGACACTGCTTCATATTTGATTTCTCTTCTCCATTCATAAGACTGAAGATGCATCGCAGCGGCGGTATAGCGCGCTGTCCCCATTGCACTGAAAAAGCCTTGCTTGTTTGTTCACCAAAATCCGGCCAAATGCCATTGAGCCGACAAACATCTGCTTTGTTTAACTTTTTGCAACAATACATCAAAAAACATTAAACAAGAAAGCGCTTGCCCTGTTGTGGTCGATAGTTTTACTTTCACCTAATTCTTTACCAAAAACCAAGACCATGAGAAGGTATTATCTACTTTTCCTTTCCTTTCTGATCTGGATGAGTGCAGAGGCCCAAACTGCCCGCGTGCAGATCATCCACAACTCGCCCGACCCGGCAGTGGATATTTACATCAACGGCAACCTGGAGATCCCGGATTTCGGGTTTCGCACCGCTACGCCTTTCCTAAATCTTCCCGCCGGCACAGAACTCGACATTGCAGTGGCTCCGGCCGGCAGTACTTCTGTGGCAGATGCCGTGGCAACCTTCGAAGACGTCATCTTCGACGAAGGCAATACCTACGTGGTAACGGCCTCCGGCGTGGTGGGCAGCGCAGAGACGCCCTTCACCCTGATCGTGAATGCCGAAGGCCGCGAAGCTGCTTCCAACCCCGCGCTCGTGGACATCTCCGTGCTGCACGGCTCGCCCGATGCGCCTGCAGTGGATGTGGATGCCGTGTTCATCGGCAACCTGATCTCCAACCTGGCTTACGGCGAATTCACCGGCTACCTCGGCATCCCGGCCGCCGTGTATGACATCGCCATCCGCCCGGCCGGCAATCCGGCTGTGGTGGCTACCTTCCGCGCCGATCTGAGCGGTTTGGCAGGCGGCGCCGCTACGGTGTTCGCTTCCGGCTTCTTGGGCGGCACGCCCGCCTTCGGTCTCTTCGCCGCACTACCCGATGGCACCGTGATCGAACTGCCGCTCAGCCCCACCGCCCGCGTGCAGATCATCCACAACTCGCCCGATCCGGCAGTTGACATCTATGCCAATGGCGGGCTGCTCGTTTCCGACTTTGCCTTCCGCACTGCTACGCCCTTTATCGACGTACCTGCCGGCAGGGAAATAGATATCGCCGTGGCCGCAGCCGGCAGTTCTTCCGTGCTCGACGCCATTGTGACTTTTGAAGACATCGTCTTCGACGAGGGCAACACTTACGTGGTAACGGCCTCCGGCGTGGTGGGCAGCGCAGAGACGCCCTTCACCCTGATCGTGAATGCCGAAGGCCGCGAAGCTGCTTCCAACCCCGCGCTCGTGGACATCTCCGTGCTGCACGGCTCGCCCGATGCGCCTGCAGTGGATGTGGATGCCGTGTTCATCGGCAACCTGATCTCCAACCTGGCTTACGGCGAATTCACCGGCTACCTCGGCATCCCGGCCGCCGTGTATGACATCGCCATCCGCCCGGCCGGCAATCCGGCTGTGGTGGCTACCTTCCGCGCCGATCTGAGCGGTTTGGCAGGCGGCGCCGCTACGGTGTTCGCTTCCGGCTTCTTGGGCGGCACGCCCGCCTTCGGTCTCTTCGCCGCACTACCCGATGGCACCGTGATCGAACTGCCGCTCAGCCCCACCGCCCGCGTGCAGATCATCCACAACTCGCCCGATCCGGCTGTGGACATCTATGCCAACGGCACTCTGCTCGTTTCCGACTTTGCCTTCCGCACTGCTACGCCCTTCATTGACCTACTTGCCGACAGGGCCATCGACATCGCCGTAGCCCCGGCCGGCAGTTCTTCCGTGCTCGACGCCATTGTGACCTTCCCAGGCATTGTATTTGACGAAGGCAGCACTTACGTAGTGACCGCCTCCGGCATTGTGGGCAACGCTGAAACGCCATTTACCTTGATCGTGAACGCGGAAGCTCGCGAATTTGCCGCTTCTCCGGAACAGGTGGATTTCTTCGTGCTGCACGGCTCGCCCGATGCGCCGGCGGTTGATGTGGACGTGCGTCTCTTAGGAACTATCTTGGAGAATGTCTCCTATGGCCAATTCTCCTCTTACTTCTCGGTTGACCCGGATCAGTACTTCATTGACGTGCGCGTGGCCGGCGCTCCGGCTATCGTGGCTACTTTCAGCGCCGACCTCGGCGGCCTCGAAGGCCAGGCGCTCACCGTCTTTGCTTCCGGCCTGCTCCTGGGCGATCCTGCCTTCGGTTTGTTTGCCGCCCTGGCCGACGGCACTGTAGTGGAACTGGAACTCAGCCCCGTGGCGCGCGTGCAGTTGATCCACAACTCGCCTACCGGCACCGTGGATATTTATGTGGACGGCGAACTGGCCATTCAGGACTTCGAATACCAAACGGCCCTGCCTTTTGACTACGCTCCCGCCGAAGTGCCTTTTGACATTGCCATCGCGCCTGCCGGAAGTCAGTCGGTAGCCGATGCCGTAGCTACTTTCCCCGGCGTGACCTTCGACAACGGCGGCACCTACGTGGTCATCGCGCACGGCATTGCCGGCGATGACGATACCCCGCTGACGCTGACAGTAATCGATGGCCGCGAAAAGGCCGATGATCCCGAATCGCTCGAATTGGCCATATTCCATGGCGTGACCAATGCACCGGCTGTGGACGTGGACGCCCGCGATGTGGGCAACTTGGTGGAAAATCTCGCCTATGGCGAAGCTACGCCCTATCTGGCGCTGGCCCCGGCATACTACGCCCTGGAGGTACGCCCTAACGGCAGCCAGGACTTGGTGGCCACTTTTGCAGCGCCGGCAGAAGAAGACGCGGAAGGCGTTGCCGCGGTAGTATTCGCTTCGGGTTTCCTGGGCCAGGAACCGCCTTTCGAATTACTGGTCGCTTTATCTGACGGCGAGGTTGTGCCGTTGCCTTCCATTACCCGTGTTCAAATCGTTCACAACTCGCCCAGCCCGACCGTAGATGTGTACGTGAATGACGAGTTGGCCATTCCCGACTTCGCCTTCCGCACGGCTACGCCGTTCATCGACCTGCCTACCCGCGAGCCGTTGGACATCGCCATCGCTCCGGCAGGCAGCCAGTCTTCCGCCGACGCCGTTGCCAACTTCGACGGAATCGTTTTGGAGGACGGCAAGTTCTACACTGTCATGGCCACGGGCGTAGTGGGCAATGCGACCACGCCCTTCGATCTGGCCATTTTCGACCAGACCCGCGTGCGTGCGGCATCCGGCAGCGGCGTGGACTTGCTGCTCTACCACGGCGCACCCGACGCCCCGGCAGTAGATGTGAAACTGCTCGACGGCACAGTGCTCTTCGGCAACATAGCCTACAGTGAATTCGACGGCTACCTCAACGTGCCCGCCGCCGCATATACCATAGACATCACGCCTGCCGGCGACCCCACCGTGGTGGCCCGCTACAACGCCGATGTAAGCAGCTTGGACGGCGGCGCGGCTACGGTTTTTGCCTCCGGATTTTTGGGCGACGAACCGGGCTTCGAGGTCTGGGTAGCCTTAGCCGACGGCACTACATTCCCGCTCTCGGCAGTATCGAGCACCGGCGAAGTAGCTGATATCGTAAGCGCGTTCAACATCATGCCCAACCCGATGCGCGAGCAAGCGACCATACAGTACAGCCTGAGCGAAAGCACCCAGGTGACGGTCAACATTTTCGACGCGCGCGGCAACGTAGTGGAAAGCCGCTACCTCGGCAACCTGGCCCCCGGCGAGCACGTGTTCACGCTCGACGCCGGCAGCCTTGCCAACGGCATCTACAGCTACAGCCTGATGACGCCCAAAGGCGTAATGACCAAGCGATTTATAGTGGTGAAATAACTGTTATACCCGACGAAAAATGGTTTGACGTGAAAAGGGAGTCGCTCCGGTATCCGGGGCGGCTTCTTTTTTTGGCGAGGGTGAATGACCCGAAGTATGGATATCCGTTTTGGAGGTGAGGGGAATGGTATTCCCGACGAAAAATGGTTTGCGAAAAAATGTAAACCACTTTTCATCGGGATAACTGATAGCCAGCGGTTTGCAAAAGTAAAAATTCGAAAACCACTGGCTATCGAGTATAAAAAAATTCCACTCCTTTGTTCCGTAAAGGAAGGCCGCAACGCAATAGGCCGCAACACCCGCAACGGCGATCAGATCATCGCAGTGATCAGGGTCGGCAAGTTGGAGCTTTTTGGAGTGCAGCCGGAACGAGGCACTTTTATTGCCCTTCAGCCCTCCTCCGCAGCGCCCTGTTTTACCATCCAGTGCACTACCCTCAACCCGCCTAAATGCTACCGTTTGCCGGGCGGCGAGTGCGTCTGCGTCTGCGGCCCCTGGATCACCGCTGCCGCTACGGGCAATTAATTGACCCCCGCCTTTTACCCCCCCCCAAAAAAGAAAACCCTTGCAAACAATTGATTTGCAAGGGTTTCTCTTTTGTAGTGGTGGGCGCAGAAGGATTCGAACCTCCGACCCCCTGCTTGTAAGGCAGGTGCTCTGAACCGGCTGAGCTATGCGCCCTGTTAAGGTGGCTATTGAATTGGTGGGCGATACTGGGCTCGAACCAGTGACCTCACGCGTGTGAAGCGTGCGCTCTGAACCAACTGAGCTAATCACCCTTCGATCGCCGTACCACGCGCAAGCGTGGGAAGGAGATCTTCGATCGCCGTACCACATTTTTAACATGGGAAGGCGATCTTTGATAGCCAATGACGGCGATTTCCCTTTTACCGAAGCCTTTGCCCGGTT
>CAZNYK010000087.1:0-17323 GCA_964577215.1 uncultured Saprospiraceae bacterium | reverse complement strand
TCCAGGACCGGTTCGTTGTAAAACTCGTTCTTTCCATAAGATCACAATTTGTTAAGTATGAATAAAAAAGGAATTCCGATTGATTTCAATTTAGGTCGTCGTTGTCGTCGGAACGAGAAAATTCAAAGAACATTCGAGGCAAAGGTAAAACCTATTCCCAAAGAAAAAAACTTTTAAGCATGACTCTGAAAAAAAAACCGGGGAAAAAACAATGCTGCAAATTTGAGGGGTTTTATTGTATAAGTCAAGATGCCGGAGAATATTTTTTACTTTGCATTACTTTTCCTTTCGATGGCGAAGAGATTAAAACCTGTAAAATTTTGACCAAACAACCCATAGAGATACTGAAGCAATATTGGGGCTTTGATGCATTCAGGCCTCTGCAGGAAGACATCATCCGTTCTGCAATGGAAGGGAAGGACACGCTTGCGCTTCTACCGACGGGAGGCGGAAAATCCATTTGTTTCCAGGTGCCGGCGTTGTGCCGCGAGGGAATATGCATCGTGATCTCCCCGCTTATCGCCCTGATGAAGGATCAGGTCTTCAACCTCCAACGGCGCGGCATCCCCGCAGAGGCAATATACTCAGGCATGTCTTCACGCGATATTGACCGGACCTTCGACAACTGCGTCTTCGGCGGGGTAAAGCTGCTGTACCTTTCTCCCGAGCGGCTCACCACGGATATGGCCCGGGAGCGCATCAGCCGGATGCAGGTGAATTTGCTTGCGGTGGACGAAGCCCACTGCGTTTCTCAATGGGGCTATGACTTCAGGCCGCCTTATCTCCAGATACCGCTCCTGCGCGAGATCATTCCCGAAGCAGCGGTGCTGGCACTCACCGCCACCGCTACCCCGGAGGTAGTAAAAGACATCCAGGAAAAGTTGGGGTTCAGCAAGGAAAATGTTTTTCAAAAGAGCTTCGCCAGGAACAACTTAGCCTATGTAGTCCGACACGAAGAAGGCAAGGAGGAGAAATTGGTCGAAATCCTGAACAAAGTGGGCGGCTCGGGCGTGATATATGCCCGAAACCGGAAAAAGACCAAGGAGATAGCCCTCATGCTCCAGCGAAAGGGCATTTCCGCCGACTTTTACCATGCAGGCCTCGACGGGGATTTGCGATCTCAAAAACAGGATGCCTGGATTACGGGGAGAACCCGGATCATGGTCAGTACGAATGCCTTCGGCATGGGCATAGACAAACCCGACGTTCGGGTAGTGGTACACATGGACCTGCCCGACAGTTTGGAGGCCTACTTCCAGGAAGCAGGCCGGGCAGGCCGGGATGAGAAGAAAGCATACGCTGTATTGCTATACAACGAAGCTGATCGCAAAAACCTGGAGCGCAACTTCGAGTTGTCTTATCCGCCAATGGAGTATATCCGGCAGGTGTACCGCGCTCTGGGAAGCTATTATCAAATGGCACTGGGAAGCGGGCAGGGCGAGAGCTACGACTTCGACATTTCCCATTTTTGCGAAATTTTCAAACTGGAGCCGGCCCGCACATACAGTTGTCTCAAAATATTGGAGCAGGCCGGTTGGCTTACGCTCACGGAAGCCGTGTGGTCGCCCTCTGCATTGATGCTCTTAGCCGACAAAGAGGCCATTTACGACTATATGCTCCGGCAACCCAAATTGGACGCGGTACTGAAAAGTATTCTCCGCACCTACCAGGGCGCGTTTCAACACCATATTAATATCAAGGAAGAACAACTCGCCCGCTTCCTGAAGCTCACGGTAGCCGAACTTATACAATCGCTTGAACTGATGGCCAAGGAGGGCATCCTCGATTACCGGCCCCGCAAAGACAAGCCGCAGGTCGTTTTCCTCCAGGAGCGCGTTGACCCGGCCAACCTCACCATTGATATGGAAAGCTACCGCTTCAGGAAAGAAAGGCAGGAAAGAAGGATAAAAAGCGCCGTATCCTATGCCGAAACTCCGGAGTGCCGGAGCCGCATGTTGCTGAGCTATTTCGGCGAACAGTCTTCCACTGCCTGCGGTATCTGCGATGTGTGCTTAGACAGGAGAAGAGCGGGGCTTTCTACCGAAATATTTGAGCATATCCAAAGCCGGATACGGAGCAGGCTCAGTGCCGGGCCGGAGACTTTGGACAATTTAGCCGCTATTTTTTTTCCTCGGGAAAAAGACGACGCAATCAAAGTATTGGAATATCTCCTGGATGAAGAGTTTGTTGTTGAAGAAGACGGATTGCTGCATTGGATAAAATAAGCCGTAATCGAAAGCGCATCATTGCTGCCGTGACCAACGACCTGTTCCAGGATCAGCGGATGGACCGGATATGCACTTCACTGCAAGCAGCAGGGTTCGAGGTGGAGTTGGTGGGGCGGTTTTCAGCAGGCTCCGGCACGAGTACCGGGGGGCGGGGATATCCTGCAAGGGCGTATAAGCGAACCTGGTTGCAGTGTTTTTTCAAAAGAGGCAAGCTCTTTTACTTAGAATATAACCTTCGCCTGTGTCGGCTTCTGCTATTCAGGAGATTTGATGCCGTATGCGCGGTGGATACCGATACGCTTGCGGCTTGTTTCTTTGCATCCCGCCTTAAAGGAAAGCCATGCGTCCTGGATGCGCACGAGTATTTTTCAGAAGTGCCTGAATTAGAGGGACGCCCGGTTGTGAAAGCCGTGTGGGAAACCATTGCAGCATTACTGATCCCTCGTCTGCGATTTTGTTACACGGTTGGAGAAACCCTTGCCGAAACATTGAGACAGCGTTACGGGGTGACGTTTGAAGTGATACGAAACCTCCCGGTCCGCCGGCCGGAGCCGCCCGTCCGCACTCCTGCCGGTGCACCTTATATACTATTATATCAAGGCGTACTCAATACAGGGCGCGGACTGGAAGAAATGATCCGGGCGATGCGTCTTATAGAAAACGCTCAATTGTGGTTGGCCGGGGAAGGAGACCTTTCCGAAGAACTCAGGCTCCAGGCCGGAACCTTGATAGAAGAAAGAAAAGTTGTTTTTCTCGGATTTGTCCCCCCGGAGCAATTGCCGGATTTCACCAGAAAAGCAGATATCGGCATCAACCTTTTGGAAGCCCGCAGCCTGAGCTACCGGTATTCCTTAGCCAATAAAGCGCTCGATTACGTGCAGGCAGGTATTCCCTCCATACAGATGGACTTCCCGGAATACAGGCGGCTGAACGACCGGTTCGGGGTATTTATCTGCATTGAAAACCTGGATGAGGAAACTATTGCAAATGCCGTAAGGCAACTGCAAACTGACCCCGCTTTGTACCAGGAATTACAGCGCAATTGCCGGCACGCCGCCCGGATACTGAATTGGGCTGAAGAGGAATCCAAACTCCTCGCCATATACGAACGCGTGTTTTCCGGAACCTCCGATGCACAATAAAAACAAATGTGTACTTTCGGCCCTGAAAAAACGAAAAGCCATGGCGTCACAGGAAATGGTAACGGCTACCGCCGTGTTGCTCGCGCTTTACGCGGGCTTGATCTTGTTTTTTGTCATACGGGGAGCCTTGCGCACCACCTCCATAGCGGATTACGCAGTGGGCAGCATTCAATTTTCGCCGGTGGTGGTGGGCTTGTCCCTGGCAGCCTCCATTACCAGCGCTGCAACGTTTATCATCAATCCGGGTTTTATTGCCCTTTATGGGGTAAGCGGTATTATCGCCTTCGCAATAGTATTGCCCACGGGACTGATCATTTCGCTGGTGGTACTCACCAAGAGCTTTCGCAAATACGGCCAATCGGTAAAAGCGCTGACGATGGCCCAGTGGATTGGCGCGCGATACGGCAGCAAGTGGTTCGCCTTGTTTTTCGCGTTCCTGTCGCTGCTATTGCTCACTTTTATCGTGCTGATCTGCGTAGGCATGACAAAAGTAATGTCCAACGCGCTGAATATCAAGGAAATGTATATCCTTTTCGGCTTGGTCATTTTTGTTTTCGGATATATGATGTTTGGCGGCGCCAACTCTATGGTCTATACCAACACCATCCAGGCGCTGCTCATGCTCATAGTGGCGTTTGTACTGCTCGGGTCTGGGTTTGAACATTTCAAAGGAGGGGTAAACGCCTTCATGGACAAGCTTGCCGCCATTGATCCTGCCTTAGTGACGGCGACCAACCCGGCCAGTCCGCTGTTCCGGGACTGGTTCGAGATCGTGTTCTGCAACTTCGTGGTGGGCATAGCCATCGTATGCCAGCCGCATATTCTCACCAAAAGCCTGTTGTTAAAAAAGGAAACCGATGTGAACAAGTACCTGTTAACCGGCATCATCGTAGAAGTGATCTTTTTTGCAGTGGTCATTGCGGGGCTTTATGCCCGGCTTTCCTTCCCTGATCTTACGGTGAACGGGCAAAAGATCAACATGGACGGTATCATTCCGGCCTATGTGGTGGCGGAATTTCCTGTGTATGTCGGCATAATCGTCATCATGGGGCTTTTATCGGCGGGGCTTTCCACTTTAGAAGGATTGATCCAATCGCTTTCGACCACTATCACCAATGACATCATTGCGCCCTTAGCCGGCATGCGCAAAGACGTGGCGCAGCAGGCCTCGCGTTTGGTATTTGTCAACAAAATAGTGATTGTTCTGCTGGCGGCAACAGCGATTTGGATGACCAGGCAGCAGTTGCTGCATCCCAATCTCAGCGTGGGTATTTTTGCCCAGAATGGAGTGTACGCCTTCTTTTCAGCGGCATTCATGCCGGTGTTGCTCGGGGTGTTTTCCAAAAATACGCCCCGCATTGCGCCGGTAGCAGCATCAATCACGGCGGTGCTGGTACATTTCAGCGTGTATTACATAGGCATTACGCCGTATATGCAAGGCGCCGTGAGGAATCCGGCCATTGCCGCTACATTGGCCATATTGGCCTCTGCCGCAGTGGGCCTGGCCTTTTTGTTCATCTTCAGAAAAAAACCGGCATTGCAGACGGCGGATTAATACAAATTAATCTTCATTCAAAGCGGTATCATGTTGGAGTGGGTGTATCCGTACCCGGTGAAAATGGCGCATTTGCCGGGGAAAGTCTCGGTGGCCTATGTCGATGAAGGCAATGGCGACCACACTTTGTTATTCCTGCATGGCTTGGGCAGCTATCTCAAAGGCTGGCAGAAAAACATTGACGAACTGCGGCGGGATTTTCGCTGCATCGCCCTGGACTTTCCGGGTTACGGAAAGAGTTCAAAAGGTGACCTGCCTTACGGCATAAGCTACTTTGCCCAAATCACCCAAGAGTTCATTTCGCACCTCGGGTTGAAGCATGTTACCCTCGTGGGGCATTCCATGGGCGGACAGGTGGCGATCACAATAGCTGTATCAAGAATCCCGGCGGTAACAAAAATGGTGTTGATCGCCCCGGCCGGTTTTGAAACATTCAGCGAAACCGAGCGCGTGTGGATACGCTCCCTTTACTCCCCTACCCTGCTCAAGGCCACTCCTTCCGAGCAATTGGTCAGGAATTTTGAGATCAATTTCAGCCGTTTCCCGGACGATGCCCGGTTTATGATCAGCGACCGCATGATGATGCAGGGTACCGAAGCTTACGACCATTACTGTGAAATGGTACCGAAATGCGTCAACAGCATGCTGGATGAACCGGTATTCGACAGGTTACCTTCCATTTCCATCCCCGTCCTTGTCTTGTTTGGAGAGAATGACATGCTCATCCCCAACAAGCTGCTGCACCCCCGTCTCAGTCCGGTTTCGGTAGCGGAGTCCGGCGCATCGAGAATTCCTAAGGCCAAACTGGAACTGCTGCGACCTTGCGGACACTTTGCCCAGTGGGAATGCGCCCCGGCGGTAAATCGCTCTGTCAGGATTTTTGCGAAGGGGGAGAATTGATCAGTTGCGGTCTGTTTTTTTTCTTTCTTCGTGCAGGATAGTGCTTTTTTTGAGGCGCTCCTCGTTCTCTTTTTTCCGGATTTCCTGGATAGTTTGCACTTGTGCCTTCAGTTCCAAAGGCGTTTTGTTGAGGTACCGGTGATAGGAAACGATGACTACGTGGGCCATATCCTCCGGATGGAAAACCCCGAGGTTGCGCAGGTAATGCGAGAGGCGGGAGCCTTCGTAGAAACCCCATTTCTGGATGACCCACCTGCCGAAGCTGAAATACAGTTTCCGGACGGCTTCCTCCTCGGGGGCTTGCTTGAAACGCTGTTTGGCGCCGGCATCGATAAGGCGGTTGAGTTCCTCGAAACTATTGACTAAGTCCCTGGGGATATAGACCCCATCCAAGCGTTCCTGCCGGATGCGCCAGTCGTAGTTTTTCTGAAATTCCTCTTCTGTTTCTACCGGTTTTTCTATTTGTGCGCCGAGAGGGGTCAGCGCTATCATTGCTACAAAGCCCAAAAGAAGAAATGATCTTGACATATGCTGTTTTTATTCGGGTGAATCGGGTTAAGCGGGTGAATCGGGTTAACCGGTGTTCTATTGGATATCTCTGTTCCAAAAACCGGTTACCCCCCCCCCGACACGAGTGTCGGGGCACAGATTCCACCAGATAAACTAAAGACCGGAAAAAATATTGTTTACCACCGTATCAAAGCCGATCCCCAGGTAAACCCGCTTCCAAAAGAAGCCAGGCATACCAGGTCGCCCGGTTTCACTGCGCCTGCTTCCACGGCTTCGCACAGGGCGATGGGGATTGACGCCGCCGTGGTATTTCCGTACTTCTGGATGTTGTTCCACACTTGCGCCGGTCCCAAGCCAAGCTTTTTGGCTACAAATTCACTAATGCGCAGGTTGGCCTGGTGCGGCACGAACATATCGATGTCGGAGGGTTTTAGTCCGGCTTCGGTGAGCGCTTCCATGATGACCTCCGGGAATTTCTGCACGGCCATTTTAAATACGAAGGGGCCGTCCATATTTGGATAGATCATTCCCTTATCAAACATATCCTGCGTGATGAACATCTGGCCATATTCCACATCCGGATAACCCCAGTCGATGTGCTCACCCATTTTGTCAAAGTGGTAGCCGCCATGCGCGCCGGGGTTGATCATGGCGAGTTTCTCGGCATAGGTGCCGTCGGAGTGCAGCTTGGTGGTGAGTACGCCTTTGCCTTTTTCCTCCGTGGGCTGGAGCACGACTGCGCCTGCGCCGTCGCCGAAGATCACCGTGACGTTGCGCCCTTCGGTGGTGAAGTCAAGCCCCATGGAGTGGATTTCCGCCCCTACCAGCAGGATATTTTTGTACATGCCGGTTTTGATGAATTGATCGGCCACAGACAGCCCATAGACGAACCCGGAGCACTGGTTGCGGATGTCGAGCGCAGGAATCTCGGTGGAGGTAATGCCGAGTTCGCGCTGGAGCAAAACTCCGCAGCCGGGGAAATAGTAATCGGGGCTGAGGGTGGCGAAAATAATGAATTCAATGTCCTCTTTGCGGATACCGGCGCGTTCGATGGCGATCTCGGCGGCGCGTACGCCCATGGTAGTGGAAGTTTCGATATGCTTGGAGGCATACCGGCGTTCGCGAATCCCGGTGCGTTCCTGTATCCACTCGTCAGTGGTGTCCATTACTTTCTCCAGGTCGTGGTTGGTCACTACCTTCTCAGGAACGTATGAGCCGATTCCGGCAATTTTAGTGCGGAGCATGTCAGTTCTGGTTTTGAATGAGTAAAATTGGTTTGGGCGTATCGCGCAGCAAAAGTATTCCTTTTGCCCGGATTTTCAAGCACTGGAAGTGCGAGAGTTGCAGAAGCCTGCAAACTCTACCTGTGGAAAATTGTTATCCAGAACACACCGGATTTTTATTTTTGCAAGAGTTTATCGCCGCCATCCATGCCTGTAACCAGTATTGTAATAGCCGATGCCCAATATCTCGTGCGAACGGGGCTGCGTTGTATTCTTGGTCAATTCCCCGACCTCGAAGTAGTAGCCGAGGCTTCCAACCAGGAGGAAATGTTCCGCGCCTTGGATAGTTTCCGTCCGGATGTATTGATTGTAGATTACGATGCCCCCGGATTCTTCAGCAAAGAAAGTATCGCACAAGCCTGGTCAAAATACCCGGAAGTAAAGTTATTGGTCATCAGTAACGATTCGGACAAAAGCTCCATTTATCAGGTACTTGAAAACGGTGTGCAGAGCTTCCTCACCAAAACCTGCGACGCCCAGGAGATCGGCGACGCCGTGCGCGCCACCGCCAAGGGCGATAAGTTCTTCTGTACCCGGGTGCTGGATTTCCTGCTTGAAAAGAGCTTCGGGAAAAACGTCTCTTGTGTGCCCACCCCCTTGTCGCCCAGGGAGATCGAGATCGTTCAATTGGTAGCTAAAGGATTAATTGCCAAGGAAATAGCACGCCAATTACACCTGAGTACACATACGGTCTATACCCACCGGAAAAACATCATGAAGAAGCTGCAATTGCAAACCCCCTCCGAGTTGATGCTGTACGCCCTCAATAACGGCATCCTGGAAATGAACTGACATGGGATACGCCGCCGCTCCTTTATTGATGGATATTCACTACCTGCCGCCGGTGCAGTACTTCGCACATTTTGCGAACGCGCCTTCGGTTATCCTGGAACAATGGGCGCCATACATCAAAGGCACGTACGGCAACCGGTGCGTCATAGCAGCCTCCGGCGGGCCTATGGTATTGTCGGTGCCATTATTGTCGGGTAAGTATTTACAACCCTTTGGCGAAGTCCGTATCGCTTACCACGAACCCTGGCAAAAACGCCATTGGCGCAGCATACACGACGCTTACAGGAAAGCTCCGTTTTTCGAGCATTACGCCGAACGAATCGAAGGATGCTTCCAACATCAAAGAGAGTTTCTTGCAGAATGGAACCTCGAATTGCTCCGTACCCTGCTCGCCTGTATGCGCATATCCACCCCGTTTTCCCTCACAGGATGGTTGGATCCTGCGCCGGATTCCTGCACGGACCTGCGCAAGGCCATCGCTTTCAAACCGCGTCTGCAACGCCCCGACCCTCAGTTCCAGGCACTCCCCTATGTTCAGGTTTTTCAGGATCGTTACCGTTTTATTCCAAATCTGAGTATCTTGGACCTTCTTTTTTGCACCGGCCCGGAAGCGCGGGCTATCCTGCGCCGGTCAATAACAACAACACAAAACAACCCGACGTGAGCAGTCTCATCAACCGCGACATCCATATCCACCGCGTACAAGTGGAAGAAGCAGTCAAAGACCTGCACGATTTGGCCATCCAAACCGGGAACGAGGAATTGAGCCGCACCGTGAGCGATCTTCGCAATCGCATCCACGATCCTTTCATGTTTGTAATTGTCGGCGAAGTGAAAGCCGGAAAAAGCAGTTTCATCAACGCGCTGCTGGCCACCGGGAAGGAAATCACCAAGGTAGCGCCCCAGCCCATGACCGACACCATTCAGCAGATCGTGTTCGGCGACCAGGAAGAAACCGTGACCGTAAACCAGTATTTGAAAAAAATATTCCTCCCGGTTGACATTCTCAAGGAAATTGCCATCGTAGATACACCCGGCACCAATACCATCATCGAACACCACCAGGAGATCACTGAGAGCTTCATTCCTGCCTCCGATCTGATCGTATTCGTTTTTGAAGCCAAAAACCCTTACCGGCAGTCAGCCTGGGATTTTTTCCGGTATATTCACCAGGACTGGCAAAAGAAGGTCATTTTCGTGCTCCAGCAGAAGGACTTGCTGGATGCCGCCGACCTGGAAGTCAATTTCCGGGGAGTGACTGAATACGCCGGGAAAAAAGGCATAGCCCAACCCAAGGTATTTGCGGTTTCTGCCAAAGCCGAACAGGAAGGCAATGAAGCAGACAGCGGATTTGCGCCGCTACGGGAATTCATCCGAACGCAGATCACAGGCGGCAAGGCGCCCGTTCTCAAGCTGCAAAACAGCGTGAACGTAGCGCAAAACATCAACGAGCGCATCCGCTCCGGCGTAATGCTGCGCAGGTCCCAGTGGGAAGCAGACAAAAGCTTCCGCAGCGACATTCACGACACCCTCGCACAGCAAGAGAACAAGTCCGTAAAACATGTGGATGTATTGGTGGAAAATCTCCTCGCCGGCTACGACCGCATTACCCGCAGCAAACGCGACGAACTCGCCCAGGGGCTTTCTTTCTTTTCCCTTTTGAAGCGCTCCATTGCCGGTATTTTTTCCAAAAAAACCTCGCCCCAGGAGTGGCTCGGCGCCTTTGCGCAGTCTTTTGAACAGGACCTCAACACCGAAATGCAGCGCAAGCTCAACGAAGGCGTAGCCGATCTTGCCGACAGCATACAACAAATGGCCAAGCTCATCGACCTGAAAATCCGCACCAGCCAGACCATTCTGAGCAACGACCACGAACTGTTCAGCAGCATTGCCGAGCGCAGGGGGAACGTTTTGCGCGATCTGCAGGAAACATTCACCCAATTCCTGGCTAAAGCCGACAATTTTGCAGAGAAAGAGCTATTTCCCGATCGCAGTTCTATTTCCCCAAGTATTGCCACCGGCAGCGGTCTTGCCGTGGTAGGCCTCATCCTTGCCACCGTTACGCAAGGCATGGTTTTCGACATTACCGGGGGCGTGCTCACTACCATAGGGCTTTTGTTTGCCGGGGTTTCCGCAGGCGTCAAACGGAAAAGTATCCTCGAGGGCTTCAGGGTTGAAGTGGATAAAGGCCGCAACATGATGGATACTGAGGTCTCTGAAAAACTTAAAACTTATATCGCCCAGCTCAAAACTAAGATCGAGGACAATTTTACCCGCTTCGATCAAATGCTCGAAACAGAAGAAGCGCATGTCAACCGCCTGGAAGCGCAACAGGAAGGTATTACAAAGCGATTGAAGGAAATTGAAAACCAGTTGGATCAATAAGAAACCCGGCTACTTCCGCGGTACGATCTCAAAAGCCTGTTCCAGGCGATAGCCGTCCTGATCCACTAAGGTAAGAATGTGCTTGCCGGCTTCAGGAGTGAGCGCCATGCTGTGAAATGCCTGTGTCGATCCTATGTACTCCTCGTCAATATGCCAGTGGATCCTGGCATTGGAATTTCTGTGTGCCACCGTAAAAACAGTATGGGAGAGCTTGCCGTCGAGGTTGACAGGCACGAATATCCGGGTGAGCCGGCGCGGATATATCAGTTGCATGGGCAGGCTGCCGGCGCTCACATCGCAATCTGGTCGCAGAGGAGGCAGCGACTCGTAATCAGAATGTTTTTTGATAAAAAAATACTCTTCCAAAGGGGGAAGCACAAACCAGGGTTGATGTATGATCTGCCCCGAAGGTTCGCAATCGGCATGTACCCTCCATCGACGGCCTGCATCCAAATGGACTATTTCGTGATAGGGGCAGGCGGGCGCTTCTACGGCCCGGCGCGGCGACCAGACAGAGTCCACCGGACATATCGGCAGCGGCCGGTATCCGCTGCGGCTGCATACCGGAAGACGGCGCATATCGTCGTAAGGCTGGTAAAACCAGCGCTCAGTGGGCAGTATCTGAAAAATATCGAACAAGACCGGCGCAGCAGCCCGCACGCCTATAAGACCGGGGCGGCCCTCTCCATCGGCATTGCCCACCCATACGCCGACCGCATAGCGCGGGGTGACGCCCACCGCCCAGGCATCGCGAAACCCGTAGCTGGTACCGGTTTTCCAGGCGACCGGCCTGCCCGAGCCAAAGAACTCCCAATCGCCCTCTTCATCCGGGCGTTCGAGCCGGCGCATAGCATCAAAGGTGAGCCATGCGGCGGCGGCGCCGATAAAAGGCGCATCGGCTGTGAGTCTTACCTTGGCAGGCTTCTCGTCCTGGGGCAATTTGATATAGGATGCATGGCGAAAATCAGCAGCGGCATACCGGCTGCTATACCGGGGAAAATTTTCGAGCATCCGGGCCATGGAAGCATAGCAATTGGTAATATCCCAAAGGGTAGTTTCGGCGCCGCCGAGGATCAGTGAAAGGCCATAGTGCGCAGAAGGTTTGCGTATGGTGGTGAATTGCAGCTTGTTGAGCGCAAAGTGAAAGCGCTCGAGGCCGTAGTCCTGCAACAGATATACAAATGGCACGTTGAGAGAGCGGCTCAATGCCCGGTGTGCCGGCACAACGCCTTCGTATTTTTCGCTGAAATTTTCGGGCCTGAAATCACGCAATAAAACAGGTACATCCGGCAAAAGGCTGCCGGGCAATATCCGGCCCTCCTGGAGGGCCAGGGCATACAATACAGGCTTGAGAATACTCCCGGAGCTTCGCGGCGCTTTGATGACGTCCACTTGTTCGCCATGTTCTTCTCCGGCGCCGACCACATTGCCTACATAGGCCAACACTTCCCCCTCCTGCACATCCAGCACCAGCGCGGCAATGTTGTGAATGCCGTTTCCAGCGAGTATGGACTGCCGGCGATCCAGTATCTCGTTGACCTGTCGCTGCAACTCCACGTTTAAAGTAGAATGCACGCGCGCCGGGCCGGGATCGCGTGGATCGGCATATTCCCGGCAGGCGCGATCCAACAGATGAGGCGCCTCCCTGGGCAAAGGGTGCGGGGCGGCGGGCAGCGGCTCCTCCACAGCTAAGCGGCAGGTGGTTTCGTCAATAATCCCGCGCCGCTGTAAGCGCATGAGCAGGCGGTTGCGCTTGGATAGAAGCGCATCCCGGTTCCTGCCGGGGTGAATGAGCGAGGGGCTATTGGGCAAAACGGCAAGCGTGGCCGCCTCCGCCCAGGACAACAGGCGGGGGCTTTTGCCAAAATACCGCCAGGAAGCAGCGTCAATACCGACCACGTTACCCCCGAAAGGCGCATAGGAGGCATACAATGCCAATATGCCTTGCTTGCTGCGGGTAAGCTCCAAACGCGTGGCCATAAAGGCCTCCAACACCTTGTTCCATACATTGCGGGGTTTGTCTTTGCGCGCCAGCCGGATGACCTGCATGGTGAGGGTACTGCCGCCGCTGACTATCCGCTTTTGGGAGAGGTTTTGACGAAGGGCGCGGCCCACAGCGAAGACATCAACACCGGGATGCCGGAAAAAACGCCGGTCTTCAAATTCGATCAAAGCCTGCGAAAACTTAGCGGGCACACTGTCTGCCACGGGAAAGCGCCACTGCCCGTCGGCGGCAATCCTGGCGCCGAGCAACTCTCCGTGGCGGTCTTCCAATACCACGCTGGTGGGGTCCTTAAAAAGCGGTTTGGGCAGACAGAACAACCACCACAATACCAACAACAGAAGTGGAGACCACCATCGAGCGCGAAAAAGGAGTTTTTTCACTTAACCGGTACAAGAACGCGGGTGAAATTGTACTGATCTTCGGAAACCGGCTTCAACACGATGCGATCCGCTGTCATTTCGAGTATTTCATAGGGAGCAGTGCTTTGCTTGGTCACTTGCATAAGGATCAGGTCTCCTTTTATTTCCCAGTAGCCCAAGGTTTTATCCTCCCCGATGTTGATCACCAGGAGATTGTCCTTTTGAAATTCGACGGTAGCATCCTTCAGGCGGTTCATGACACCCTCCATAAAATTGAACTGTGCTTCGCTCACGGTTTCCTGGGTCATCAAAGCGCGGGTAGCTTCCAAGTCATATTTCCAGGGCGTACCCATTACGATCTTGTTGCGGCTGTTGCTGCAAGAGAATACGAAAAGGGCAATTGTCAATAGCAGAAGGTAACGCATAATTGGTAAGTTGTTTTTTGCGGGGTCAAAAATATACTGCTGCGGGGTATTTTCTGCTATTTTTCCTGTGAAAACTTTTGAAAGGGCAATCAGCCGTGTACCAGTTTGCGCAAAGACCTCCGGTAATCCCGCGGGCTAAGGCCGGTAATTTGCCTGAACAACTTATTGAAATGCGACAAGTTGTTGAAGCCGCTCTCGTAACTCACCGCGGAAATACTCATGTGCTCGTCTGATAACATCCGGCAGGCATGCGCAATGCGAAATTCGTTCACAAAATGAGTAAACGTCTTGTTGGTCAGTTTTTTGAAGTAGCGGCAAAAAGCCGGCACGGTCATATTGATCTCATTGGCAATCTCGTCCAAGGGAATGAGCCGCTGAAAGTTGGCCCCGACAAACTCGTATATCGACCGCATGCGCTCGTGGTCCTGGGCGTTTACTTCCACTGCAAAACTACCCGCGTTGAGCAGGGTATACTCGCCGGAATGCGCCAGGGATTGAAGAATCGATAACAAGTTGAGCAAACGATCGAATCCGTTGTACTCAACCAGTTGCACCAGCCTCTCGCCTATGCGGTGTTTTGTTTCCCCATGAAAAGTAACGCCCTGCCGGGAGCGTTCAAACAAATGCTTGATGGCGACCATCTCGGGTTTCGACAAAAATTCCCCGCCGAGGAAGTCCTCGCGCATTTGCACCACGATCTCCACATGCTCATCATACAACTCTTCAGAAAATCCAAAGTGCGGCATATTCGGCCCGAGGAAGATGAGGTCTCCATTTTCGTAAAAAGAAACGTGGTCCCCGATGTGGCGCTTGCCGCGTCCGTTGGAGATGTAAACGATCTCGTACTCGGGGTGGAAGTGCCAGTAAGGCTTGCCGAGATAGTTGATGTCAGTGAATTTCCTTATGGTAAACGAGTTGCCGAAAACCGGCTCGATCTTTTCCAAGGTTGCTTTCATAATTCCGGTGTTGGTGAAACCAGGCTCGCTGCAAGCGGGCAATCGAAAGTTGTTACGCAGAATTGACCTGAATAGTTCAAAAAACCGGTCATTTGGTTAAAATAGCATCAAAAACGGCAAATTTTGACTAAAATTTTAACCGTCAGCGCTCCGGCAATAGCCCGGATCAAGCTTGACTCGCAGGCTTGGCAGGGTACCGGATTAAGTTTGCCTGCAGGAGGTTCTTTTGTGTATGTGCAGGGATTTTCGTACCTATGCCGGTCAAAACAAAAGGCAAAGACCTATATGAAGACCTTTCTTGCAAAATCCTGGCCTCACCTGGCCGCTATTGTGTTTTTCCTCGTGCTTTGCGCGATCTTTTTCCGTCCTCAACTTGCCGGGAAAGTAATTGAGCAAGGCGATATTATGCAGTACATCGGTATGGCGCATGAGGCCAACGAGTACAGGAGGACCACCGGAGAAGAAACCCTTTGGACGAACTCCATGTTCGGCGGGATGCCCACATACCAGATCAATACGGTTAGCGCAGGCAACAACCTCAAATGGCTTGAGAATGCCGGACGTTTGTTTATTGCCGAGCCCATCGGGCAATTCCTGCTGGCCATGCTGAGTTTTTATTTGCTCATGGTTCTGCTGGGGGTAAACACATGGGTGGCCGTTATAGGCGCCGTGGCTTTCGGCCTGACCACCAACAACCTGATCCTCTATGAGGCCGGTCACCTCACCAAGCTCAAGTCCATTTCCTTTTTCCCGCTTATCGCGGCAGGTTTACTCACCGCCTTCCGGGGGCGTTACCTGCTCGGCGGGGTGCTTTTTGCCTTAGGCCTTGGTTTGAACATTTACGCCAACCACGTGCAAATGACGTACTACCTGGCGCTTACCCTATTGTTCTTCGGCATCGCCCAATTCGTATATGATGCAAGAGCCGGAAAAATCGTTCATTTTGCCAAAGCAGCAGGCACTCTCATTATTGGAGCGGCCTTGGCGCTGGGCACTACGGCATCCAACCTGATGACCACCTATGAATACTCCCGCGACACCATGAGGGGCAAACCCATTCTAAGCCCCAAGGCGGAGGAAGAAGGCGGGCAAATCAGTTCCAGCAGCCAAACAGAAGGTCTTGCATGGGACTACGCCATGCAATGGAGCAACGGCGGCCTCGATGTGCTGGCAGGTTTCATCCCCGGAGCTGCCGGTGGAGGTTCGGCAGAAAAAGTGGGCAAGTGGTCCAAATTTTACAACGAAATTGCTGCGCTGTACCGCAACTCCGGCCAGACGCCGCCCCCCAATATCAAAGCGCCGCTGTACCACGGCAAGTTGCCTTTTACCAGCGGCCCCATCTATTTCGGCGCGGTGGTTTTTTTCCTCTTCCTGCTGGGCTTACTCACTGTGAAAGGACCGGTTAAATGGTGGCTGGGCCTGGGGGTACTGCTCACCATTTTACTATCACTGGGAAGCAACTTCGAGGGCTTCAACCGTTTCTTTTTCGATCATGTACCGCTCTACAACAAATTCCGCACGCCCAACTCCGTACTCAGCGTCACTTCGTTCTTGATGCCGTTGCTTGCATTCCTGGCATTGGCCAATGTGCTGAAAAAATCCGGTTCGGATGGAATAAAGGACCAGCGGCCATTGTACATAGCCGCCGGGGTCAGCGGCGCTATGGCGCTGATCTTTGCCCTCGTAGGGCCATCGCTTTACGACCTGGCACTGGAAGCCGATCAACAATACCTGCAAGCAGGGTTTTCACAGGAAGCCTTTATTTCCGACCGGCAATCGCTCATGAGAGGTGACGCCTTCAGGTCGCTGATATTGGTAGCGCTCAGCGCTGGGCTGATATGGGCTTATCAAGCCCAAAAGATCAAACCGCTGATTCTAATTGGCGGAATTGGTGTACTGGTATTCTTTGACATGTGGTCGGTGGGCAGGCGCTACCTGGATGAAAAAGACTTTACGGATTCCAGCACCGCCATGAGCCGTTTCCAACCCCTGCCGGCCGATGAGTTGATACTGAAAGACAGCGATCCGAACTTCAGGGTATTCGACCGCTCCGACCCGCAGGCCAACCCCTTCGCCTCATCCAGGGCTTCCTATTTTCATAAGTCCGTGGGAGGATACCATGCCGCCAAACTCCAGCGCTACCAGGACTTGATCGACCGCCATTTGTCGAAAGGAAATATTAAGGTGTTCAATATGCTGAACACTAAGTATTTCATTATGACCGATCCCGACGGCAAACCTGCCGTGGAACCCAATGTGAATGCCTTGGGCAACGCATGGTTTGTCAGCAATATCAACATCGTGCCCGATGCGGATGCCGAGATCGAATCGCTCGAGCCCTTCGACGCCGAAGAGGATGCCATTGTGCACCAGGAGTTCCAGGATTATGTCAAGGGCTTCAACCCGCAGAAAGGCGGCGAGATCAAGCTCACCGAATACAGGCCGAACCGGTTGACCTACCAGAGCAACGCGCCGTCTGAGCAATTTGCTGTATTTTCAGAGATATGGTACGGCCCCGGCAAGGGCTGGCAGGCTTATATCGACGGGCAGCCTGCGGAGCACATCCGCGCCAATTACGTATTGCGTGCCATGCGCATTCCACCGGGAACACACAAGGTGGAGTTCGTCTTTGAACCGAAATCCTACCAAACCGGCAAGCTCATATCCACCATCTCATCTTTCATCGTTTTGGCAGGCTTCCTGGGAATGATTGGGTTTTACGGGTATCGCTCTTACCAAAAATGGCAAAGCGAGCCGGTGCACAAACCGCATAAACCGGCGCC
>CAZNYK010000086.1:11794-17535 GCA_964577215.1 uncultured Saprospiraceae bacterium | reverse complement strand
GCCGCCTATGTGTGCGGATTTAGCAGCCCGGGCTATTTTTCCAAGTGCTTTAAGGACTACTTCGGAGTGCTGCCCAGCGAAGTATGCGGAACTTACGAGCCCCCAATTTCTATCGCAACAAGGTCACATCCCCGCGATAGAGAAGCGTAACCCCATCGAGGAACTGTACTTCCACCATATAAATATACACGCCCTGCCCTGCCGGTTTGCCTTTCACCCGGCCGTCCCACAGGCGGGAGCCGCCGATACACTCGGGTGTAATGCTGCGTTCCTCAAACAGGAAGTTGCCCCATCTGTCGAAAATGCGCACGAAATTAACGGTTTGCACACCGCGGCAGGCAAAGACCCGGAACTCGTCGTTGGGGCCGTCCCCGTTGGGGGTGAACGCATTGGGGATGTACACATTGCGGGCTTTGTCCACTTCTACTAATACGGACCCATTGGCAGTGCAGCCATTGATGTCGGTAATGGTAAGTGAGTACTCCGTATCAATGACCGGTTGAAGCAACAGCGGGCGCTGGACTGTATCAGAGGAAAGGTAATCGGAAGGAGTCCAGGCAAAAGAAGCGATGGGCAGAGAAGAAGTGATAAGCGGATTGAGCCGTTGGGTAGAGTCTCCAAGTTCTACTACTACTACATCGGGATTAAAGACGACCTGGAGCTCCTGGGGCTGGTTAATAAAAATTTCCTGTTCGAATGTACAGCCGGCCGGGTCCTCAATGGTGATGATATGCGGGCCGGCAAAAACCATGGCCGGCTGATCGGGCATAAAGAAAAGGCCGTTGTTGTCTATCATGTAAGTATAATCGAGCAGGGTAGTGCCGTTGCCGCCGCTGATGCTCTCAATGACGATAAGCGTGGATTCGCCGAAACAGCGGGGTTCTTCAGGTTGCGGTATCACGGCCACGATGGGCGGGGGTGAGGTGATGGTAAAAGACACGCTGTCCTGGCAGCCCTTGGTATCGGTGATGGTCACGAAATAGGCGCCTGGGCTGAGGTTGGAAGCCAGGGGCGAAGTAGCCGGAGCGGCGTTGTTTGACCACGTGTAGGGTGCCGGTCCTACCGGGTTGATATTGTCCATGGAGTTGAAAAATACCCGGATGATACCGTCTGTACTGCCGGCGCAGGTTACGCTGGAAGTAGAGCTCGCCTGATCAACGGTGAGAATGAGCCGGTCGGGTTCTATGATCTCCACGCGTTGGGTTTTCGTACAGCCGCTGGCATCGGTGACAACGGCGTTGTATTGCCCTGCGGCCAGGTTATTCACCGTTGTGGTGGTAGCGCCGGTTTCCAGCCAGAGAAACTGGTAGCCGGGTGTGCCGCCGCTTACGTTGAGCGTCACCCTGCCGTCGCTGAGGCCATTGCAGCTTACCGGCTGGGCATCTACAAAAATATCTATAGCCGGGGGGCTGGGAATATCGACGGAGTCTACGCCGAAACAGTTATTGCCGTCGGTGACGACCAAAGTCTGGAATCCGGCGCAAAGATTGGAAACTGATGAGGAAGAAACGCCGGTAAAAATCTGGCCCGATTCCCAACTGAAGGTGAATGTACCTGCGGCGCCGTCGCTGTACTGCGCGGCTGCGGAAGCCTGGCCGTCGCAGGTTCCTTCAAAGCAGCTTACGCCTTGCAGGTTGCTGAAACTGACCTGGATGGAGGGAGGGTCCACCACGTTTGCCGTTGCCGTCACAGGCGGGCAGTTGTTGGCATCGACCACCGTGACGGAGTAGGAACCGGCGGAGAGGGCGGGATACACATTGAATTGCAACGTATCTGCGCCCCAGATATATCGGTAAGGCGTCGTGCCGCCGCTTGCAAAAACAGTGAGCCTGCCGTTGTTGAATCCCGGGCAGGTGGGCGAAGTTGCCGCAATGCTGTCTATGACCAAGGGAGCGGGAGAGATCACCTGGGCGGAATCCACACTAAAGCAGGCATCCTGCGCCGTTACAGTCACCTGGTACGTACCCGGGCTTAGCCCGCTGATGGTTTGGCCCGTCATGCCATTGCTCCACACATAGCTTGCAATGGGCGAGCCGCCCGGTGTGGCGGAAACGGTCAGCACCCCGTTGGTACTGCCGCTGCAGGACACGGTGCTGTTCGCAATGGGAGCGATGGAAGGCGGGGTAGGCGCGAGAATGGTTACGTTGAGGGAAGCGGTGCAGTTCCGGCTGTCGGTCACCTGCAAGGTGTAAGCCCCTGCCGAAAGCCCGGTAACTACGGAATCGGCTGACACAAGGGCAGATTGTGCATCTCGCCACTGGTAGGTGTATGGAGCGGTGCCGCCGGTAACGCCGGGCACAGCGCTGCCGTCATTGCCTACTACACAGGTTTCATTGACCTGCTCGATCAGCGAGGTAAGCAAGGGCGCCGGTTCTGCAAGCGTAAAAGTGCGCGTCACCTGGCAGCCCGCCGGATCGGCATCCCTCATAGTGAGTTCAAACGTGCCCGCGCACAAACCCGAAACAGTACTCGAAGTAGGAGTATTTACGGGAGCGGAGCCTAAACCTCCCGTCCATGTAAAAGTATAAGGAGTGGCTGCGGGAGCGCCCGAAGTGGTGCCGTTGGCGAGGATCGCTCCGTTGCAGTCGCCGTTGCAGGTTATTTCAGTTATAGCAGCGTTGATGCTCAAGGTTTTTGCGGCCCCTACGTTATAACATTCAGTTTCCTGGCACCCGTTGACGTCTGTGACTGTCACGCAGTATTCCCCGGGATTGAGATTGGCCACCGTAGAGCTGGAGGCGATCACTGTACCCAACCCGCTGTTCCAGGAAAAGGTGTAATTACCGGAGGAAGTGGTGCCGCCCGTTGCCGTCACTGTGATGGAGCCGTTGGCCGCGCCCGTACAGGAGGCATTGGTGATTACCTCATTGGCGAGGAGTTGGGCCGGCTGGGAAAGCGAGACCGAAGCAAATCCCGTGCATCCGCTGGGGTCTGTGGCCGTGACGGAGTAAAAGCCGAAAGGCACATCGGAAAGTGTGGGTGCATTGGGGGACCCTGCCACATTCCAGGCATAGGTAAAACCAGGCGGATCTGACGAGACCACCCCGTCTAAGCTGACTTGCGCAGTGACCGACCCGTTACTATCGCCGTTGCACAATGGAGAAGTGCCTATTACGTTGACGCCGATGAAAGGCCCTCGCAATACCGCCACGGTGTCTTCTACCACGATGGCGGGCACGCTGGAGTCAGTGATGACCAAGCGGTAGGATCCAGCCGCCCGGTTGGGTACGGTAAATGACCCTCCTGAAGCGGCAATGGCATCCCCTCCGTTCTGTGCGGGCAACGGCGCCAGGCTATTCCAATTGAACACGTAAGGCGGGGTGCCGCCCGCTACGGTTAAGGTAAAAGCGCCGTCGTTCAATCCTGCGCAGGAAACGCTGTCTTGCTGTATGTTGACGAACAACAAGCTGTTGGATACGTTGACGTATCCGCTGCTGCCGATAAAACCGAGGGGATTGAGGCTGGCATCTCCCACCTCTATGGGGGTTGGGTCGCCCGTAAAGGTTACTTCTGAGAACTGACCGAGCGTACCTATTACATCGAAGCAGATCTGGAAAATGGAGGCGCCGTCGGGCAGGGTTACCCCCATGAAGCTCAGGTCTGCCCACGACACCGTAAGCCGGCCCGAATTAGTGAGCGGCAGAGTGGTATTGAAAGCGTTTTGATCAAAGCCGATGAGCGCCGGGTTGAATCCCTGTACGCCGGTAAATTGCAATACGGCCGGATCCCATTCCATGGAGAATTGCATGGCGCCCACGTTGGTGAAGTCTTCCACTGTGACGTCCAGGCACACGTTCGTGCCCGGAAGCGCATTGAGCAGGGGCAGGGAAAAAGTTACTGCGGTGCAGGCGCTCATATCCATGGAAAAAGTCACGCCGCAGCTTTTGCCGTCCTCTACGGTGATATTGTAAATGCCGGGCTGCGGTATGGTAAATTCTACGGTGCCGTTGTGCCCCGGGCTGGTTGTCAGCGTGCCTTTGATGTCGGGGTCGGTGCTGAGCGAAATGTCGAATGTATAGGATGTAGTATTGTCAAATTCCGGCAGGCCGCCGCGAATGGTGAAGGCGCCTTCGCAGCCGTTCACGCCGGCGCTGACGTTGAAATTGGATGCCTGGATGGCGTTGAGGTACACTACTGAGAATGCAGCAGCGGTATTCACATTGACGCAAGGGCCTGCCGGGCCGCCGCTTGCTTCAAAACCTTGCGTGGCGAAGTTATCCAGCGTGATGGGAGCAAACCAGAATTGGATGGGCGCCGCCACGCCGTTGTTGAAAGCCGACTGGAGCAGGCCGTCATTAGCCAGCAAGATATTGCCGTTGGGCAATTGGCTGGCCACCCACATCATATTGGTTTGGAGTATTGGGTTGCCGTTTACAATGATAGGGCTGGTGTTATTAAGGCAGGCATCGCCCTGTATGTCGGCAAGTGTCGGCCCGGTGACGGTAGGCGGGCAGTCGTAAAACGCATAACCGATCCCCGGGGGCGTACCCGGTTGGGGGTCGCTGCTCAGGTTGAAATCGCCGTTGTGAAAAACGGGCAAAGTATCGCCGAAGCAGAGGTAAATGACGCCGGGAGCGCCGTCGTTGCTCTGGCCGATTATATTGCCGAAGGTAACTGTGCCGGCGTTGTTGTTGCAGAGCATTTTAGCCTGCTCCGAGACGGGGCGGCTGCGGTCACCGTGGTTTACAGTGATGTTTCCAGGAACCTGGGCAGCCATGTTGCCGGCAAAGAGCAACAAAAACAGGGAAAATAGCGATCTGATCATGAGATATCCTTGTCAGTTTTGAAAATCGGCTTTCGGTAACAGTATAGATGCTTGTTTGGCCGGGAACGCTGTCCGGCACTATCAAACGCCGCAAAGCGCGGCAAAATTACAAGGTTAACTCGCAATATTTGCAGGAAAAAGTCTGAGGAGGCAGAAAATCTGCTCCAAAGCTTGATGCAATTCCCTGGTTATCCGGCATAGCATCCCCGGATATGGAGTAATTTTCCCGGGGAAATAAAGAACCCGGAGGAAAAAACAATGTTGTTCACCGAGAATCCTTTTCTTTGTCTTCAATTCAAACACATTCTGATATGTTACTCAAAAACGCACTTGCTTTATTTTTTTGCGTTGCGCTGTACGGGCTATTGCCGGCGCAGAGCACCGCTATCAAATTTGAAAAATACAGCCTCGACAACGGTCTCAAGGTAATCCTGCACCAGGATAAGTCCACCCCCATCGTGGCAGTGAGTGTAATGTATCATGTGGGCTCAAAAAATGAAAAACCCGATCGCACCGGTTTTGCCCATTTCTTTGAGCATCTTCTCTTTGAAGGCTCCGCCAATATTCAACGGGGCGAATTCGACAAGTACATCCAGCGCGCCGGCGGCACCCTGAACGCCAACACCACCTGGGACCGAACCTTCTACTACGAAGTGCTTCCCTCCAATCAACTGGAATTGGGCCTGTGGCTGGAGTCGGAGCGCATGCTGCATGCCAAAGTGGAAAAGGAAGGTATCGAGACCCAACGCCAGGTAGTGAAGGAAGAGCGCCGCCAGCGCGTGGATAACCAACCCTATGGCTCTCTGCTCGAAGAAGCATTCAAGCGGGCTTACAGCGAGCATCCTTACCGCTGGCCGGTCATCGGGTCTATGGAGCACCTGGATGCCGCTACCGATGATGACTATGTCAATTTCTACAAAGACTTCTATGTGCCCAATAATGCCATTCTTTCTATCGCCGGGGATTTTGATCCCGT
>CAZNYK010000086.1:1446-11694 GCA_964577215.1 uncultured Saprospiraceae bacterium | reverse complement strand
ACTTCTATGTGCCCAATAATGCCATTCTTTCTATCGCCGGGGATTTTGATCCCGTTCAGGCCAAAAAGCTCATAGCCAAATATTTCGGCTCCATACCCAAAAGTGCGCGCCCCATCTACCGCCCCAACATCGTAGAAACGCCTATGAAAGCCGAGGTGCGCGATACGGTATTCGACAACATCAGCCTGCCGGCAGTTATTCAAACTTACCGCATTCCGGCGCAGGGCACTCCGGATTACTACGCCGTCAGTAGCTTGAGCACGCTGTTGTCTCAAGGTGAAAGCTCCCGCCTTTCCAAAGCATTGGTGGACGAACAGCAAAAAGCTATATTTGTAGGCAGCTTTCCCCTTGACATGGAAGACCCCGGCGTGACCATCGCTTTCGGGATCACCAATATGGGCGTACCTGCTCACGAACTCGAAGCCGCTATGGATGCCGAGTTTGCCCGCGTGCGGGAAGAGCTGATCTCGGAACAGGAATTCCAGAAACTGCGCAACCAGATAGAAAACGATTTTGTCACTTCCAATTCTACCGTACTCGGTATAGCCGAGAGCCTGGCCAACTACGAAATGTACCTCGGCGATGCCAACCTGATCAATACGGAGATCGAGCGCTATATGAAAGTGACGAGGGAGGATATTCGCCGGGCAGCGCAGAAATTCTTCCATCCGGGCAACCGCGTGGTACTTTACTATCTGCCCAAGACGGCCGCACCCTGATCATAGAACCGCCTTACAGGCCCGGTACAAGTCGTTCCAGCCTTTGCGTTCTTTGACCACGGTCTCTAAGTATTCCTGCCAGGCGATATTATCCTGAACGGGGTCTTTGATGATGGCGCCGCTGAGGCTCGATGCAATATCTGCGGCCCTGATGACGCCGTCGCCAAAGTGCACCGCCAACGCCTGGCCGTTGGTGATGACGGATATGGCTTCGGCTGCGCTAAGGGTACTGCTGGGCGATTTGAGCTTTGTGCGTCCATCTTCCGTTTTGCCGCTGCGCAACTCCCTGAAAATAGTAACCAGGCGGCGTATTTCCTCCACCGGGGCGGAACCGGGCGGCAATTGAAGGGTTTTGCCGGTTTTTTCCACCCGGTTGACGACGATGGCCACCTCTTCCTCAAAGTCGGTGGGTAAGGGCATGACGACCGTGTTGAAGCGGCGGCGCAAGGCGCTCGACAGTTCATTGACGCCTTTGTCGCGGTCGTTGGCCGTAGCTATGAGGTTGAACCCGTGCCGGGCCTGAACGGCGGAATTGAGTTCAGGGATGGGCAGGGTTTTTTCCGAAAGAACAGTAATGAGGGTGTCTTGTACATCTGCCGGAATGCGGGTGAGTTCTTCCACGCGGGCAATTTTGCCGTGCTCCATGGCATGCATCACCGGGCTGGGCACTAAAGCGCCGGCGCTTGGCCCCTCCGCGAGGAGGCGGGCATAATTCCAGCCGTAGCGCAGCAGGTCTTCGCTCATGCCGGCGCTGCCCTGCACGAGGAGTGTGGAGTCGCCGCTGATGGCGGCGGCCAAGTGTTCGGCCACCCAGGTCTTGGCCGTGCCGGGAATGCCGAGCAGGAGCAGTGCCCGGTCGGTTGCCAGGGTGGCGACGGCAATTTCAATGAGCCGCCGGTCGCCGAAATACTTGGGTTCGATTTCCATGCCGTCGGGCAGGCGGCACCCCATGATGTAATTCACTACCGCCCAGGGTGATAGTATCCAGTTGGCTGGTCGTGGATGGGTATCCGCCGCGGCCAGGGCCTCAAGTTCGGCGGCGTAGGCCGTTTCGGCAGGCGGGCGGAGTATTTGAAGCGTTTCAGCCATGGTTTTCAAGTCGTTTCAATGCGAAAGTACGGAAACTATGCGCTCAGTCGGGCTTTATTTTTTTCCATGTCTCGTAAAGTATCTCCTGGGCGGGCCGCTCAGGGGGCAATTCGCGCAGCGGCTCGCAAGGCTCCAGGCAGGCGCTGCATTCGGCGGGCAGGGCCTGGTAAAGGCGGGTGCCCTGTGTCTTCCAGGCAATCATATCGTCGCTCACCGTTTTTACGATGCGCCCCGGGTTGCCCAGCACCATGCTTCGCGGTGGAATTGTTTCACCGGCTTTGATGAAGCACAACGCGCCGATAATGCACTCGTCGCCGATTTCCACTTCGTCCATTATGACCGAGTTCATACCCACCAGCACATTGCGCCCGATATGCGCCCCGTGAATAATGGCGCCGTGCCCGATATGTGCGCCCTCGCGCAGATATACGGTGATACCGGGAAACATGTGAATAGTGCAGTTTTCCTGCACGTTGCAGCCGTCTTCGATGACGATACCGCCCCAATCGCCGCGAATAGCCGCGCCAGGCCCGATGTACACATCGCGGCCGATGACGACATTGCCCGTGACGGCGGCCTGGGGATGCACGAAGGCGGAATCATGTATCACCGGTCGGAACCCTTTGAAAGCATAGAACATTGCATATCCGTTTGTGTGTCGCAAAGGTAAGGTGCTGCCGGCCCATCTTGCAGCTTAATAATGGCGAGAACCGTATCTTTTTCCGGCAAACAGCGTTATATTGCCATCGCAAAACGCATACATTTTGGCGCAGTTCAACTGGTCGTACCGCAACGCCAACGGGCAGCAATACATCATCGGGTTGTACCACGGCACGGAGAGCGGGCATCTGGTGGTGTATTGCAATAACGAGATCGTAGCCATAGATTTCAACGTGCTGGACTCGGCCAGCTTTCCGTTTTTCATCGAGGAAGACCTCTGCGAAATCCGCATAAAACGCGAAGGGAATACTTTTCACTACTCCCTTGAAAGCAACCGGGAAGTTGATACGCCTTTCAACCGGGAACGGCGCCGCCGCCATAAGAAATACCGCCTTCAGTTGATCCTTTTTGTGGGCGGGGTGCTGATCTGTAGCGCGGTCTTTAGTTTTTTTGCCCTTCGCGGAGAAAAGCGATCGAGGCAAAAAGCCCAGATCGAGTTGTTGAATAATTATGGCGTGGAAGCCACCGGAAGAGTATTTTTCACGGCGGGAAATCGCGGAAATACCGAAGCGTTTTACTCCTACGCCGGCGGCGGGCAAATACGGGAGGTGAAAATTGAAATGCCGCCCGGCCGCATATTGCCCAACGGGATGCTGCTGGAAGAAGGCGACGAATTTGAAGTGCGCTATCACCCCACCCGCCCCGATGTTTCCGTCATGGATTTCAACAAGCCTGCGCCTGAGCAGGTGGAACGCTACCGGATCCGGGCTTTACAGGAGCACATGAGGCTTCATCCCGAATTGGACGAGGCCTATGCCGCCTGCCTGCTCCGCATTGCGTTTGAATTGAAACAAGTAGCCGGCTATGCCGATTTTTTCTGGCAAGCAGCCGATCCGGACCTTCATCCCGGCCACAATAGAAATACCTATCTCCGCCTGGTACGGGATGTGCCTTTTGCCCGGGCGGCAAAAGAACGGTGCCGGTAAGTATTTTACGCTGCACTTAGTGCCAAAGTACTATCTTTGCCGCAAAATTCAAAACATGAGATCTGCGATTATTTTGACCTTTGCCTTTGCGGCGATTCTTTTTACAGCTTGTAAAAGAGACGGGAAAAGCCCTTCTACCGACAGCCAATCGGTTACCGCACCTGCCCCGGCGGCGGGTGCTACCAGTGCGGTATTGCACTACATTTGCCCGAATAACTGCGCAGGCAGCGGCGGCGATGTGGCAGGCAAATGCCCTGTATGCGGTTCGGATTACCTGCACAATGACGCTTTCCACAACCAGGGCAATGCCACGCCTCCTGCTCCGACTTTGAGCGACCCTCAAAACCCGGGGGCACAGCCGGCGCCCTCCATCACCCCGCCGCCTTCTGATCCGCCCCAGAACGCAGCCGGCGTATGGCACTACATTTGCAGCAACGGTTGCTCAGGCGGAAGCGGCACTGCCGGAAACTGCTCGCAGTGCGGCGGCGCCCTGGCACACAATGCTGCTTACCATCAGTAAGATGCGCTGAACCGGAAGTCATCCCGAACTTTGATATTTCGCCACGGTTTGGGATGACTTACGTTTCACCCCGGCGGATACATTCCGCCAGCGACTCCGGCGATTCCCCCGCTTCTTCCCTTAACCCCAGCCATAGCGCTGCCTGCCGGTACACTTCCTGCGGGCTGCGGCCTGTTTTGCGCCATCCGGCCAAAGAGGTTGATCCTGCCGATTTGGAGAGCTTTTCCCCGGAAGAGTCGCTGACTAAAGGATGATGAAAGAACTCCGCATCCAGGAAGCGTTCCGTTCCGGGCAAATGCTGCGCCAGCCATATCTGCGCGCCGGTAGAAGGCAGCAGGTCTGTTCCGCGCACGATAAAGTTGATGTTCCAGTGCAGGTCGTCGCAAAGGGAGGCGAGTTGGTAGGAAGGGGTTTCGTCTTTTTGGCGCACGATAAAATCTCCCATGCATTCGGCGAGGTTCAGCAAGCGGGGGGCGGGCTGTTTCCATTCCCTGAACTGAACGGCGCATTGCTCCGGAAGACGCGCGCGCCATGCCGTGCCCGGGCTTTCCAAATTGATGTTTTTGTGGCGGCAGAAGCCGGGATATGTGCCGCCGGGAGCATATTCCCTGATGCGTTTGCGCGAGCAATCGCAGGCATAAAGGAGGCTTTGTGCTTTCAATTGGCCGGCAGCCTGCCTGTACAGGTCCATTCGCTGCCATTGCGAGAAGCGATCCAAGAAGTCCTGCGGAGAGGCTGGCCCTTCGTCATAGTCGAGCCCCAGCCAGTCTAAAGTGAAAAAGATATCGTCTAAATATTCCATCCTGAACCGGGCGCGGTCCAGGTCGTCGATGCGCAGCAGCACGGCGCCGCCTGCCGCGCGGGCCAATGCCCATGCGGCCACGAAAGAAGCGCCATTCCCCAAGTGAAGAAAACCGCTGGGCGTAGGCGCTATGCGGGTGCGGAGCGCAGTAAAGTTCGACGCGGGATCACGGGGCATAAATATTGCGGTTGATCAGTTATCCCGATGAAACATAAGGGCGTGCACACTCCATACTCCCTTAATTCATCGTGAGATTGCGGAAAACATCCTCCAGCTTGGTCTCGTGCGGAATGAGTTCTGTGGCGACCCATTTGCGGCGCACGCAAAGTTGAAAGACTTCGCGGCCGGCCTGGGCTTCCGGGAGACTTTGCAGTTCGAAGCGGCCGAGCTCCGGATCTATGATGGATGCGGCATCGATACCGGGCAGGCTTTGCAGTTCGGCCAGCACGGCTTCCGGGGCGGCGCCCTCGATGCGGGCTTGCAGTATCTGTTTGCCCTGGGCTTGTTTGCGGAGCACGTCGGCGGTGCCGTCGGCGGCGATGGCGCCCCGGTTGATGATGAGGATGCGGTCGCAGGTTGCTTCCACTTCGGGCAGGATGTGGGTGCTCAGGATCACGGTTTTTTCCTTGCCCAATTCGCGTATCAGTTGGCGAATCTCCACTATCTGGTTGGGGTCGAGTCCGGTGGTCGGTTCGTCCAGAATGAGTATTTCGGGATCGTGGATCATGGCCTGTGCGAGGCCGACGCGTTGGCGGTAGCCTTTGGAGAGTTCGCCGATGCGCTTGTGTTTTTCTACGTTGAGGCCGCATACTTTTACCATTTCGCGCACGCGACCGGGAATATCCGTTCGGGTCACGCCGTGGAGGGCTGCGCAGTAGGCTAAGTAGTCCATCACCGGCATGTCGGTATAGAGAGGGTTGTTTTCGGGCAGGTAGCCGATGTGGCGGCGCATGTCGTGTTCGCGAATGGAACGGCCGCCGATGAGGATGTCGCCACCGTCGGGAGACAAATAGCCGGTGATCATCTTCATAGTGGTAGATTTTCCGGCGCCGTTAGGGCCGAGGAAACCGAGGATCTCGCCGGTTTTCACCTCAAACGCGATGTGATCCACTGCGGTTTGGGGGCCGTAGTGTTTGGTCAGGTTGTTTATACGGATATCCATATTTAAACGTTGTTATCCAAAAAGCGGGGTAAAGTTATGTCGTGTAAAGAGAAGATAAAAGCGGCAAGGGGAAAATCCTATATTTGCCGCATGTGGCTTCCAAAAAATCCTTTTACAGCGATGCAATGGGCGTTGTGCGCCGCGGCGCTGTTTTTTTTCACAGGCTGCCTGGCTCAGGGGCAGACGCCCAGCGCCGTACTGCCGTACTATTTGGATAAACCTGCGCTGCGGGCAGAACTGGCCGACGAACTTCACGAAATTTCCGGCCTGCAAATGGCCCCCAACGACGCCGATTTGCTGGCTGTTCAAGACGAACGGGGCGCAGTGTATGTGCTCGACGGGGCAAATATGAAAATCAAACGGCGCATTGACTTCATTTCCGAAGGCGACTTCGAAGGAGTCACCGCTGTGGGAGATACCCTCTATGCCGTAAAAAGCACCGGCACCATTTACCGGGTGATGCATGGCGGCACCCCTGCGCAAATAACAGACAAGTTTAAATACACCCTGACCAAACAGCAGGACATCGAAGGAATTGCCGCCGACCCCGCCCGCCGCCTGCTGCTGTTGGCTTGCAAAGCGGCCCCGCCGGAACAAGCGCAAGACGAAAAGCATATATATACCATACGTATGGATGACATGACGCTCGTCCCGGAACCATACATGCGCATCCGTTTAGCGGATATAACTGACTTCCTGCAACAAAATCCCGGTTTGTCCAAACGCGATAAACTACTGGAATACCTCAGCAACCCTGAACACAACGGCGCCCTGCGCTTCAGTCCCTCCGGGATAGCCATTCATCCGCACAGCGGGCATTATTTCATCCTGTCGGCGCCGGGCAGAATGCTGGCCGTGTATTCCCGGGAAGGTAAACCCCTGGCGCTGCACCGCTTTGACAAAGACATCTTTCAACAACCCGAAGGCATCTGCTTCGACAGCCGGGGCACGCTCTACATCGCCAGCGAAGGGAAAGAAGGCGGCAAGGGGATTATTGCGGTATTTCCCAAGCAGAATTAGCCTGAGGGTTTACGTGTTTTTTTCGAACTATTAAGCAGGCAAATACAGTTTAATGTAGAGAGCGATTCTCTCTGCCCTTTTCTTACCGTCACATAATCCGAAAAGATATGAAAACCAATATCCTCCTTCTTGCCCTCGGCGCCGTGCTCGTTGCAGGTTCGTGTGCGCTTCAACAGACCACTTTCTACAAAGCGCCGAATTTTGACACCAATGCCAGCTTTAAGGTCATCACGCTCAACAGCAATGACGTGCTTTCCGGGCGCATCGAACATTTCCTGCTCATCAATAATTTCAAGGTCATTTCCGACAACAGCTTCCGCATGCCCATGAGCGGTGGATTCCCAAGCCCCGTGTACCCGGCCGATACCAGCCTGTACGGGCCCGGGCAGATGATAGTCAACATACCTTACATGCAGGAAAAGCCTTCTGACTATATCGTGCGCTACCAATTCAGCAATGCGGAGGACAGCCGCTCGCGCTCCAGCCTGAATATCGCCGTGGTAAATACCCATACCGGCCAGGTGGAGGTCTCTTATCTTGCCGAACAAACCGGCCGCATGGAGCTTCCCGTGATAGACCGCACCATACGCAGCGTGATCAGCCGGATGAAGGGCAGTTGAGCAATCTGCCGGGTTAAAAAACATATTATTATTTTTTGGCATGTTTTTTGTGAGATTAAGGTAGCCTGGCTTGCCGGGCACGAAAAAACAGGTTAAATTAGCAGCCCGGTTGCCTTGGAAAAATAAGAAGCAACCGGCGTAAAGGCGAAATCAAGACGCAATGTTAAAGCAAAGCTTAAGTCAGAAAATGCTTCAAAAGCTGGCGCCGCAGCAGATTCAGCTCATGAAACTGCTTCAGGTGCCCACTGCCGTTCTGGAGCAGCGCATCAAAGAAGAAATGGAAGAGAATCCGGCCCTGGAGGAAGGAGACTACCAGGCGGATGAAGAAGACGAAATGTTTCCTGCCGAGGGCAATGCAGGCGATGCGGACGGAAATACCGGTGATGGAGAAGATACCGCCGATTACGAAAAAGACAATCCCCTGGAATTCAGCGACTATCTCAACGAATACATCGAAGACGACGAAGCTTCCTACAAAACCCGCGGAGATACCTATAATACCGAAGAAGAAGACCGCCGGATGCCTGTTGCCATCGAGAGTACCTTTCACGACTATTTGGAGCAACAAGTGGGCATGATGGACTTCGATTCTCCACGGCAGGAGGCCGTCGCACAGCAGATCATCGGCAGTATTGACGACGACGGTTATCTGCGTCGCGAACCCTCGGCCATCCTCGACGATCTGCTCTTTTCTCAAAATATCCTCTCCGATGAAGCCGAAATTGAATCCATCCTTCAAAAAATCCAGCGATTCGATCCGCCCGGCATCGGTGCCCGCAATCTCCAGGAGTGCCTCCTGCTTCAGTTGGAATGGCGTTTGGAGCAGGAAGACTTGTCTGATTTAGATAGACCCTTCATACAGCTTGCCCTCAGGATAATCCGCGATCAATTCGACGAATTCACCAAAAAGCACTTCGACAAACTCCAAAACCGGCTCAACATTTCCGAAGAAGAGCTCAAGGAAGCCATTGACGAAATTCTCAAACTCAACCCTAAACCCGCCGGCGCTTTTCAAAGCGCTTCTTCCGCATCCTTGCAGTACATCATACCCGACTTCATTGTGTCGAACAACGACGGCGAACTCGAGCTCAGTCTCAATTCCCGCAACGCACCCGATTTGCGCATCAGCGATCACTACAAGGACATGCTGCGCGCCTACAAACGCAGCGCCCAAAGCCGGCGGCCCAATATACGCGAGAAGGAAGCTATCCTCTTCATCAAACAGAAAATTGACTCGGCCAAGTGGTTCATCGACGCCATTCGCCAGCGACAGGATACCATGTACCGCACTATGTACGCCATCCTGCAATACCAGTACGAATACTTCCTCAGCGGCGATGACCGGAAGCTCCGTCCCATGATCCTCAAGGATATCGCCGATGTGACCGGCCTGGACATTTCCACCGTTTCCAGGGTAGTGAACAGCAAATTCGTACAAACGGAATTCGGCACCCGCCGGCTCAAGGATTTTTTCTCGGAAGCGCTTCAAACCAGCGAAGGGGAAGAGGTCTCCACCCTGGAGGTGAAGAAAATTCTCTCCGATCTCATCGCTGCCGAAAGCAAGCGCAAGCCGCTTTCTGACGAAAAACTCACTGAACTGCTTACCGACAAAGGCTACAACATTGCCCGGCGCACGGTGGCCAAGTACCGCGAACAACTCAACATTCCGGTAGCGCGCCTGCGCAAGGAGTTGTAGTTGTATCTTCGCTGAAAATTGTGGTATGAATGGTTGGACCCTCTCCGGAAAATGCGCCCTCATCACGGGCGGCACCCAAGGCATCGGACTGGCTGCAGCAGAGGAAATGCTTTCGCTCGGCGCGGAGGTCTTTATTGTTGCGCGCAATGAACAAGATGTTTTCACCCGCCTGCAAGCCTGGAATTCCCGCGGATTGCCTGCTTACGGCATGGTGGCAGATGTCACTTCCTCTTCCGACCGGGAGCGATTGGCGCAGACCATCGAGCGGCAATGGGGCCGCTTGGATGTGTTGGTCAACAACGTGGGCATGAACATCCGCAAGCCCTTTGCCGAGTATGCGGAGGAAGAGTACCGCCGGGTATTCGAGACAAACCTGTTCAGCGCCGTTGCACTCACGCAATTGGTTTTTCCCCTGTTGCAAAAGGGGCGCAATGCTTCTGTGATCAATGTAAGTTCGGTAGCCGCTTCAGTGGATGTGCGCTCCGGCGCTCCATACGGTATGACCAAGGCGGCCGAACTGCAACTTACCCGGAACCTCGCTGTGGAGTGGGCGCCGCTGGGCATCCGCGTCAACGCGGTATCGCCCTGGTACACCCGAACGCCGCTGGCCGAACCGGTACTTCAGCAACCCGAACGCCTGGAACTCATCCTGCGCCGCACGCCGCTGGGCCGCATCGCCGAAGCGGAGGAGCCCGCCGCCGCAATCGCCTTCCTGGCAATGGATAAAGCCTCCTACATCACCGGCCAGAACATAGTGGTGGACGGCGGAATGACCGTTTGCGGGCTTTGAGGCAAAACGCGTTTCTAAAGATTCCGTACACCAAAAAGCATTACCTTTGCAGCGACTTTTTACATCAAAATTGATTTCCTTACCCGGCTTAGTGAAGGGGCGGCTCCCATCTCCCATTCACTAAATGCCAAAACAAAATACCTGAAGATATGCAAGACAACAGCAACGGCATAGCCGCCGCCAA
>CAZNYK010000086.1:0-1346 GCA_964577215.1 uncultured Saprospiraceae bacterium | reverse complement strand
AAAACAAAATACCTGAAGATATGCAAGACAACAGCAACGGCATAGCCGCCGCCAAAACAGCCAAAGAAGACCGCTTTCAGGGGCATGACTACTATCTCATAGACGAATTGCTCAGCGAAGATCACCTGCTGGCCCGCGAGGCCGTGCGCGACTGGGTGAAACAGGAAGTTTCCCCCATCATTGAAGAATACTCCGACAAAGCCAAGTGCCCCACGCATCTGTTCAAAGGACTTGCCGATATCGGCGCTTTTGGTCCCAGTCTGCCCGCTGAGTACGGCGGCGGCGGCATGGACGAGATCGCCTACGGCGTCATCATGCAGGAATTGGAGCGCGGCGATTCCGGCGTGCGCTCCATGGCTTCCGTGCAAGGATCGCTCGTGATGTTCCCCATTTACAAATTCGGCTCCGAAGAGCAGCGCCGCAAGTACCTGCCCAAGCTCGGCAGCGGCGAGTTCATCGGCTGCTTCGGCCTCACCGAACCGGACCACGGTTCCAACCCGTCCGGCATGGTCACCCACATCAAAGACGACGGCGACGCCTACATCCTCAACGGCGCCAAGATGTGGATCACCAACTCCCCGCTGGCCGATGTTGCCGTGGTGTGGGCCAAAGACGAAGCCGGCATTGTGCGCGGCCTCATCGTGGAAAAAGACATGAAAGGCTTCTCCGCTCCCGAGATCAAGGGCAAGTGGTCGCTGCGCGCCTCCATCACCGGCGAACTGGTGTTTGAGGATGTGCGGGTGCCCAAAAGCCAGGTATTGCCCAACGTACAAGGTATGAAAGGCCCGCTCTCCTGCCTGTCCAAAGCCCGCTACGGCATCGCCTGGGGCGCTATCGGCGCCGCTATGGACTGCTACGACTCGGCGCTGCGCTACTCCAAAGAGCGCATTCAGTTCGGCAGGCCCATCGGGCAGTTCCAACTCACCCAAAAGAAATTGGCCGAGATGATCACCGAGATCACCAAGGCGCAACTACTGGCCTGGCGCCTCGGTTCGCTGGCCAACCAGGGCAAGGCCACTCCGGCGCAAATCTCCATGGCCAAGCGCAACAACGTGATGATGGCTTTGGAAATAGCCCGCGAGGCGCGCCAGATACACGGCGGCATGGGCATCACCAACGAATACCCCGTGATGCGCCACATGATGAACCTGGAAACCGTGCTCACCTACGAGGGCACACACGATATCCACCTGCTGATCACAGGGATGGATGTGACGGGGTTGAACGCATTTTCCTGATGGGAGTGAGGCAGTGCGGCATCGGCTTATTTATGTGGGCATTTGTCCTTACAATGGCGCACGCCCAGAGCGAAGGGGTCATACAGCTGAAAAACCCCTCCTTTGAAG
>CAZNYK010000085.1:13925-17643 GCA_964577215.1 uncultured Saprospiraceae bacterium | reverse complement strand
CACGTTAAATGATCCGGTATCTTCAGGATCGCTCCTTGTTGTCAATCGTGTGGCGCCTCTGATTTGAGGCGGGCCGCAAAGGTACGGTTTTTTTGAATCCGTTCACCTTTTAGCCATTAAAAATAACACAAAAAATAACCCTTCGGTTCTTTGTCGTACAACATTTTGAACGACCTGCTTTCAAAAGCGGATGCAAAAGTACGACCATATCCTGTATCTGTCAAGCCTTTTTTTAGAAAAAAAATAAAAAATACTGAGTATGAAAAATGGCGCACCAAAATAAAACTGATAATCAACGCTTAGTGCGTAAGAAGTAAATGCATTTTTTTTGATAATCGCTGATTGTGGATTGGCGCCATGCAATGAAAAGAATTCACTTTCTCCAAATGAAGACAAGCGCTACCTTTGCCCCGCGTTCCAAAAAGCGCAATGACTCTCCTTCAAATTACTCGACCTATGAAAAAACACAATTTCAGCGCCGGCCCAGCCATTCTGCCGGCAAGCGTAATGGAAGCGGCAGCCCGCGCAGCCGTTGATTTCAATGGGATGGGGTTGTCCATCCTGGAAATATCGCATCGCACCAAAGAGTTTGAAGCGGTCATGGCGGAAGCGGAGGCATTGGTGAGAGAACTGAGCGGCGCAGGCGATGCATATGGCGTGCTCTTTCTGAGCGGCGGCGCCAGCACCCAGTTCTTTATGGCGCCGATGAACCTGCTGAACGAAGCAGATACTGCCTGCTATGTGGATTCCGGCTCCTGGGCCTCGAAAGCCGCCAAAGAGGCAAAAAACTTCGGTAAGGTAGAGATCGCAGCGTCTTCCAAAGAGAGCAACTACTCTTTTATACCAAAGGATTACGCTGTTCCTCCATCCGCTAAATACCTGCATCTCACGAGCAACAACACCATTTTCGGCACCCAGATACACGAGTGGCCGGAAACGGAAACGCCGATTGTGTGCGACATGTCGTCGGATATGTTCAGCCGGCCGTTCGACATAGAGCGTTTTGGATTGATCTACGCCGGGGCACAGAAGAACCTCGGCCCGGCAGGCGTGACCTTGGTCATCCTGCGCAAGGACTTGCTCGGGCATGTGAACCGGAAATTGCCTGCCATGCTGGATTACCGCACGCACATCGACAACGGCTCCATGTACAATACGCCGCCTGTATTCCCCATCTACACCCTGATGCTCACGCTGCGCTGGATCAAGGCGCAGGGCGGCCTGGATGCCATTGCATTGCACAACGTGCAAAAGGCCCAATTGCTTTACGACGAGATAGATGCCAACCCCTGTTTCAAAGGCACAGTCAATGAGGAAGACCGCTCGCTGATGAATGCCTGCTTTGTACCGGTAAGACCGGAGCACGAGGCGCCGTTTATGGAAATGTGCAAAGAAGCCGGCATCGTCGGGATCAAGGGACACCGGTCTGTGGGCGGTTTCCGGGCTTCTATTTACAATGCCTTGCCTAAGGAAAGCGTACAAGTATTAGTGGACGTGATGCGTGAGTTTGCACGGGTGTCTGCATAGGACTCTGCTTGTCCCTATGGATGAAAAGGATCGGGAAGACGCGAGGATGAGCGGATGCTTTGCAGAATGCCCGGCCTTACCTGCGGCAGATCACAGCGAGGATATTGTCAAACCAGTTCACCATGGCAATGCTCCGGCCTCTGAGCAAGTCGGAGCAGGCTTCCGCGAATTTATTTTGGTTGAGATAGGCCTGCCCGCGCATAAATAGAAAAGCTGCGTTGCCGGGAAACAATTCAATGGCTTCGTTCAGTTTGGCCATGCCGGCCTCCTGGTCTCCACTGTTGTACAGTTGCTCTCCTTCTTCAGCCAGGCCCATGGCTTTGTTGTAGGTATCCACGCGCTCTTTGCATTCCGCAGTTGTAGGTATGAAGGAAATGCTGAGGCTGTAGGCGGAGGGTACGTTGCGGCCCTCAAATTGCGCAGGTTTCCACTGCCCCAGCGTGCCTGCGGAAGCGTATGCGGCTTCAAACCAGAAATCGAAGCCGAGGTCGCTGTAATCGGTCATATTCAAAATGCGCACGTCAGCGTCGGGATACACGAGCAGTTGTATGTCTATTTCTCCGATGAGACAGGCTGCATTTCCGGAAGCGGGGTATTTGACTGCCTTGCCGAGGTAATCGGAAAGTGCCTGCTCGCCGCCGATGTATTCCAAAGGAGTATCAAATTCGGTGTAGATGGTATCGAGGCCCGCCAAAGTATAGGGCAGGGCTTCTTCCAGTTTGAAGCGAACGGGCAGGTTGATCTGCACCCGGACGGGCCTGCCGCCTTTTTTGCCCGGCACCCAGCGGAGTCCGGCCTCATTCATCAAATTTACGACCCGCACGGCCTCATCGCCGCAGCCCCCCTCCACATTGCGCACAATGCGGATATTGGATATGCTGCCGTCTTGAGGTTCCACCACAAAGCTGACCACGACATTGCCTTCGTGACCTTTTTGCCTGGCCTCGAGGGGATACTCGATGTTGCCGTACACAAACTCCAGGAGCCGTTGCTGGGCGCAGCGCTGCCGGGCCTCCATGGTGCTGTCGGGGTTTTCACAACCCGGAAAACGGGGCATTTCATCTGCCACACTATATATAATGGTGTCGGCGGGAGCGCTCTGGGCATGAACCGCGATACCTGCGCATGCAGTGAGTATCAGGGTGATTATTGCGTTTCTCATGTGCGTTATCTGTCTTGAACGGCGCAAAAGTACGCAATGGAACGGATATTGGCGCAGTCTTCTGCGGCTACTGTTTATACGCAACTCCTCTTTGGGAATGCTACCTTTGCGACGCCTCCTGCGCACCGGAAAGGTAAGACCTCCGTGGCCTCTAATTAATTGGACACGGAGGCTCACAGAGGGAAAGGAGTTTCACGGAGTTTTCCTCCGTGTGTCTCCCTGACTGCCCCGCCCCGGCGGGGCAGGCGGTTCCTCCGCGAAACCCTGTGTTCCCAGAAGAAGTCTTGCTTGCCTGTCGTATCGAAGCGGAGGTCGGCTTGTCTGCCATAGCGAAGCGGAGGTAGAGAGTGTGCCGGTCGCTACCCCTCCGGCGCAGCGCCGGCGGTTTATTTGAAACGATACAGTTGTGTATAAACGGTAGCTGCTGCGGGCAGGCGGCAGAAGCGGCAGGAACGCCATTTTGGCTTAGGTTTAATGAGGCTGTACGTCGCCTCGCAGCGCCGCTGCCAGGTTGCGCTCCCCGGCCTCGCTCAACCCGAATTCCAACTCCCACGACTCGCCGCCAATGGCCAGCAGCCAGGCCTCCGGCCGGCGGCCATAGACGGTATCGCACAAGGAGAGTACGGCGGCCGGCGAAAGCGCATGGGTGCTAAATGCGAAATCCAGTACCGGCTCCAGGCGGGTGAAGGCATACCCCTGGGGAAGCGCTTCTTTAGAGGCATCCACAAAAATGACATTTTCGTAATGGGCGATGAGATCGGCGTCTTCTACCTGTAGTTGATAGCGGTATTCGACAGCGCCCTCGAAGCGGCCTTCATCCTGGAGCGCACGGGCAAAAGCCCAGCCGAGGCCGTCATCCTGCCGGGCGTCATTGCCGATGGCGATCAGCAGGGGGGACTTAAGACGCCGATGAACATCAGAGAACTTTATTCGCTCAGAATTTTCCTGGTTGTGAATCCCTGTCATTGAAGGTTGTTTTCAGGCGGTGAAGTTCTATATTTTGCCGTGCCGGCGGCTGAAGTCGCTGGT
>CAZNYK010000085.1:0-13825 GCA_964577215.1 uncultured Saprospiraceae bacterium | reverse complement strand
CTGAAGTCGCCGGTACTTACCGCACCCGCTCCTGCAGCAGCTTGCCCTCGTGGTCGAACACCTGCACTTGCAGCGGCATCTGGCCCAGCGCATGGGTGGCGCAGCTCAGGCAGGGGTCGTAAGCGCGGATGGCCACTTCCACCTTGTTGAGCATGCCGTCGGTGATCTCCGGCTGGCGGTCGAGTTCAGCGGAAGCTACTGCGCGCACGGCGCGGTTCATCGCTTCGTTGTTGTGCGTGGTGGAAACGATGAGGTTGCACTTGGTCACTTTCCCCTTTTCGTCGGCTTCGTAGTAGTGGATGAGGGTACCGCGCGGCGCTTCGATGATGCCGATGCCCTGCGGGCGCCGTTCTCCTTCGCGCATGAGGTCATCGCTGAGGATTTCCTCGTCCAGCAACAAGTCTTTCATCACTTCGGCGCAGTGCAGCATTTCAATGAGGCGCGCCCAGTGGTAGTGCATGCTGTGGTGATTGGGCCATGGGCCGGCAGCGCGGAACAACTCGAACTCCTGCTGCGCCAGCGGTGTGGGGATACTGTCGGCCACGTTGAGGCGGGCCAGCGGGCCTACGCGGTTCCATCCGTTTTCGCGGCCTATGTTTTTGAGATACGGGAATTTGAGGTAGGTCCAGGGTTCCACCGCTTCGACGAAGTAATCCCGGTACAGGCTGTCGTGAATGTCCGGCAAGGTGATATTTCCCTCCGCATCTATGGCGCGCATGCGGCCGTTGTACAATTCCAATTCGCCGGTGGGCGTGACCAAGCCGAGGTGGCCGGAGGGGAAATTCGCGAAGTCATTGACTTCAGCCGGGTGCGATTCGTGGTACTGCTTGATGAAATCCACTGTTTCCTTGGCCCAGGTGGTCATTGTATCTATAGAAGGAATAGCGCGCCCCATGAGGAAGTAGTCCCGTTCTTCGGCTGAAAAAGTCTTGTACGCGCCGCCCGGTACCGCGCAGATGCCGTGAATGCGTTTGCCCGCAATGGCTTTGATGATCTCCTGGCCGAACTTGCGCATGAGAATGCCTTTGCGCGCCAATTCCTGGTTGGCTTTGATGACCGCTATCACGTTGCGCTGCTCCACGGGCGCATCGGCGCCGAAGAGCAGGTCGGGAGAAGCCAGGTAGAAAAAGTGCAAGGCGTGCGACTGGAAAATCTGCCCGTAGTGGAGCAGGCGGCGCAATTTGGTGGCCGTGGGCGACAGGTCTTCCGGTTCCAAGCCGTGCAGGCGGTCAATGGCTTTGGCAGCGGCTAAGTGGTGGCTCACCGGGCAAATACCGCAAAGGCGCTGCACCAGCACCGGCACTTCCCAATAAGGGTGGCCCTGTATGAAGCGCTCAAAGCCACGGAATTCCACAATATGGAAGAAAGAATCGGTTACGCGGCCGCCCTCATCCAAATGAATGGTGACTTTGCCGTGGCCTTCCACCCGCGTTACGGGCTCTATGATGATCTTTTGTTTCATTGCTATCCTTTTTTAGCTGCGAGCCGCGAGCCATGAATTGCGAGTTTGAGCAGGACGGACCTCGAAGCTCATAGCTATTAAAACCTTTTTTAGTCGTATTTGAATTCACCTTGCGTCACCGCAAATTTTTCACCAAAGAGCACATTCTTCACCACTTTCCAGATATGGCTGGCATCGGGCGGGCAGCCCGGCACGAAATGGTCAATTTTCACCACTTCGTTGCAGGCGTACACGCGATCGAGGATTTCCGGCAGGTCGGCGTGGTGAGGGATCACCAGTTTGCCTTCGATATTGTTGGTGGCCGAACTGTAGGCTTCCACCAAGCACTCTTTGAGCGGCACAAAATTGCGCATGGCCGGCAGGCCGCCCCAGATGGAGCACTCGCCCACGGCGATGAGCACGTCGCAATTTTCACGGAAAGCTTTGAGCACTTCCACATTATCGCTGTTGCAGCAGCCGCCTTCGATGATGCCCACGTCGCAGTGCTTGCTGAACTTCTTGATGTCGTTGATGGGCGATTTGTTGAACTCTACCAATTCGATGAGGTCGAGTATGCCGAGGTCTATATCGAGCATAGACATGTGGCAGCCGAAACAGCCGGCCAAGGAGGTAGTGGCCACTATCTTTTTGCGCCTCAGGTGCGGTTTGAGAGCCGTGATCTTGGGCAGCGGCACTTCGGCGATAGAGTCCTCCTGGTCGTATTTGCGTTCGCCGCGCGGGCGGGCCATGCTTTTGCCGCGCACTAATATGGCGCCTACAGGGCAGATATTCATGGCGCGAACGGCCTGCTCCTGCGTGAGTTTGGCTTCCTGTTCGTAGTCCACTCCTACCTCTGTGGTATTGCCGCGATTCTGGAAGGAGAATACCCGTTGGCCATCGTCGGTAAGCACCTCTTCCACGCAGCGGCGGCAGCGGATACAGCGGTTGTGTTCTATGACCATGCGCTTGGGATTGTAGTCCACAATGTGATCTACAAACAAGTGCGGAAACCGGGATACCGTGACGCCGAGCCGGTATCCGAGGCCCTGCAGGTCGCAGTCGCCGCTTTTTTCGCAGGAGGGGCAGAAGTGGTTGCCCTCGGCGTACATCATCTCCACCACGGCCTTGCGCCAGTCTTGCAGTTCGTCGGTATTGACCACTATGTCCAATCCTTCCTTGACCAGCGTGGTGCAGGCCGCAGCCGATTTGCCGTTGGCCATCACGGTGCACACCCGGCAGGAGCCGAGCGGCGGATCAATATGCGGATAGTAGCATAGCGATGGGATAAAAATGCCGTTGGCTTTGGCCACTTCCACGATGTTTTGACCTTCTTCGGCCGCGATGGGCCTTCCGTCAATGGTGATATTTACAAGCTTTTTTTTCATGGTTATTTGGTTAGGGCTGAACTGCCTCGCGGTAGTCTTCCAGAGCGCTTTCCAAGTCGAAACTGCGATTGAAACCGGTGCGTGTACTGTCCAATTTTTTCTCAAAATATTCCGGGAAACGGTCGAGCGCGTACAACAGCGGGTTGGGCGCTGTCATGCCCAATCCGCAGCGGGTGGTGCGTTTCATGATCTGCGCCCATTGCTGCATTTCGGTGATGTCTTGCAAGCTGCCGAGGCCGCGCGCCATTTTGTCCAACTTGCGGGAGAAGATGAAGTTTCCGGCGCGGCAGGGCGTACACATGCCGCAAGACTCGTGCTGGAAAAAAGCAGAGAAATTGCGCAGGATTTGCAGGATATCGCGGTTTTCGCCAAAGGTCATAAGGGCGCCACCGCAGAGGAGGTCTTCGCCGGCAAAGCGGCGGTGGCTGTCCCAGGCGCTGATACACTGCCCGGAAGGGCCGCTCACCTGGATGAAGTAGGGGTCGGGCGCATCGCAGAGTTCGAGCAGTTCGGCCACTGTCATGCCCCATTCGATCTCGAAAATGCCCGGCCGGTTGCAGTCGCCGGCTACACTGAGCAGTTTGGTGCCTCGGGTCACAGGGGTGCCGAGCGAGGAGAACAACTCGTCGCCGAGCTCCATGACGCGGGCGGCGGCGCAGAGGGTTTCCACGTTGTTGATGACGGTGGGTTTGCCCAGGTAACCCCGCTCCACCGGAAAGTAAGTCTTGGTGCGGGGTTCACCGCGTTTGCCCTCCAAGGATTCGAGCAGGGCGGTTTCCTCGCCGCAGACGTAGGAGCCGGCGCCGATTTGTATGCGGATGTCGAAGCGGAAAGAATCCTTGGTGGGGGCTTCGGCGCCGAGCCAGCCCATGTGTTCGTACATCTCTATCGCAGCGTGAAGTTTGGGCAGCAGCCAGCGGTATTCGGCCCTGAGGTAAATAATACCCCGGCAGGCGCCCACGGCATAACCGGCCACGATCATACCCTCGACGAGCAGCCCGGGCAGGCGGTTGATAAGCACGCGGTCTTTAAAAGTACCCGGCTCGCCCTCGTCGGCATTGCACACGATGTAGCGGCAGTCGCTTTCGTTCTTGCGGCAAAGCTCCCATTTGACGCCGGTGGGGAAGAATGCTCCGCCGCGACCAGCGAGGCCGGATTCTTTGACCTGTGTGAGCACCTCTTCCGGCATCATGCGGGTGAGCGGCTCGAGCGCCCGGCCCGGCGTGAATTCGCGCAGCAGTATGGTTTTTTCCCGCTCGGGCGTATAGCGTATGTTGTCATCCACGGCGTTGGCCAGAAACTCCACCCCTACCCCCGAGCGCAGGCTGTCAATGATCTGCTCTACCTTGTCCTTGGTGAGGTTGGTAAAGGGATAAAAATTGATGAGCGCCGAAGGCTCCTGGTCGCACAGCCCGATGCAGGGCGTTTCGTACAAGCCGAAAGTGCCGCTCGGGTCTGTGCCTCCGAGCGGAGCGCCGGTTGCTTTTTCAAAAGCGCGCACGATGTCGCGGTAGCCTTTGAATTCGGCTAAGATGCTGTTGTTGATGTAGATGCGAAACTTACCCGCGGGCTTTCGATGGAAAAAATGATAGAAAGAAGCCACGCCTTCCAGCTCTACCTCCGAGATTTCGAGCCGGGAAGATATGTCCTTAATGTCTTCATTGGATATGTATCCCTTCTCATCCTGCGCCTTCCAGAGCATGTCGAGCGTATGGGAGCGCAGCGGTTCGTCGGGGAAATGAGTCCTCATGATTCTCAATGGTTTTATTCAGGGTTAAAATTACCAGGAAAAGAGCGCGCTCGGGGTGATAATTGTCATTCATTAGGGTGATTTTTATTTCCCCAAAAAGGGTTTTTTCCAAATAAAAAATTTTTGCGTGCAATTCAATTAATAATTGTAATATTGCACCGTCCTTCCGATTTATTACACAACTGTATTTTTGAGAGGTTAGACACTTACCATCAATCGTTCCACCCCCCAGGAGCGGTACCCAATGCACGTTGTTCTGAGTTTTATTGTTCACCTTAATCTTTATACGTATGAAGTATCTCTTCATCGCGGCACTCCTGATTTGCGGATCAGCTGTGTTCGCGCAATCCTTTTTGGAACGACAGGTCATCGCCTCGCAAGGCGCCTCCGACCGGACGGAACGCATCCGTTTGGACTGGACGCTCGGCGAGCCTGCCGTTGCTACCCTTACCACGCCTTCCGGCCTCTGGACGGAAGGATTCCAGCAACCGGTTCTGCACGTGGAAGCCGCAGCGCCGACGACGACCGCCCCCTACGTATATGACATCCGTGTGGCGCCCAATCCCACCTCCGGCCGGCTCAGCGTGCAGTTTCCCGGCGAACTGCTGCAAGAGGAGTTGGTGTGGGAATTGTTCGACCTGCACGGAAAGTCGCTCCAACGCCAAATCCTGCCTGCGCCCTCCGATCAGGATATTGATGTAGGCACCTACCCTGACGGAATGTACCTGTTGCGGTTCTCCACCCGGCAAGGGCAACTGCTGCAAACGTACCGCATCGTGAAAACCCATTGATAATCATCTTTCTCACAAACACTTTTTAAATCATGAAAAAGCATTTATTCTTTACCATTTCCTTTGTTCTTATGTGCCTTTTGGCCTTTGCCCAGGGTGTGCCTCAAGGCATCAACTACCAGGCCGTAGCCCGCGACGCCAAAGGAACGCCCATGGCCAACCAGGCCGTCAACCTCAAAGTTTCCCTCCTGGCCGGCGACGCCGAGGGCAAATCGGTATATGAGGAAATCCATAGCATTCGCACCGGTGAACTGGGCATGTTCAGCCTCGTCATCGGCCAGGGGCAAACCCTGAGCGGCGATTTCACCCGCGTACCCTGGAGCGAATACCAGATTTGGATGGAATTAGCCCTCGACGAAACCGGCAACGGGGAATTCCTGCCTATCAGCGCCAGCAGGCTCATGGCAGTTCCCTACGCCTTCCATGCCGGCACCGCCGACAATGTAAAAGGCGACGACGGCCAGGAAAAAACCGCCGCTTTCTGGAAAGTGAACGGCAATGACCAGACCTTGCCCGGGCCGCACTTCCTCGGAACACTAGACAACAAAGACCTGGTGATCAAAACCGTCAACCAGGAGCGCATGCGCGTGCTGACCAACGGCAATATCAACATGAACAACAGCCTCAGCGTAGGCGTGGACGTGAACGTGGGCCGCGATGTGAATGCCGCCCGCGACGGCAACTTCGGCCGCAACCTGGACGTAGTCAACAACGCCCACATCGGCAATGACCTCGACGTGGACGGCAATTCCAATGTGGACGGCAACGCCAATGTGAACGGCAACTCCAATGTGAACGGCAACTCTAATGTAAACGGCAACGCCAATGTTGCAGGCGACCTCACCACCGGCGGTCTCGTCCGCTTTAACAATACGACCCAGTCCACCACCAAAGACAACGGCGCAGTGGTATTGGAAGGCGGCCTCGGCGTAGAAAAAAATGTCAACGTCGGCGGTGATATGGGACTGGCAGGCGGCCTCACTCTCGACGGCATCCTCCGGGTGAACAACACGACCCAATCCACTAACAAAGACAACGGCGCCCTCATAGTGGAAGGCGGCGTAGGCATTGAGAAAAACACCAATATCGGCGGCGATCTCCAGTCCACGGGCAAGCTCACCGTAGGCGGCACCTCCCAACTCAACGGCCAGGTGACCATCCAGGCCGGCTTGGGCGGCACGCAAGAAGACTACAATTCCTACCCGCTGCGGGTGGAAGGAGGTTCTCACGGCGTGGCCATCAAAGTGAATGCCGCCCTTCCCGACCGCAATATCAACTTCCTGACCATGTACGACGGTACCGGCTCGCCCATGGGCCGCATCGAAGGCTTCCAGGGCCTGACCGGCGTGTCGCGGAGCATCGTCAACGACATCATCTACGGAGTCAACCAGGATTCCGCCGCTGTTTACGGAAGCAGTTCGGACCCCAACCAGCCGGCGCCCAACCCGCCTTCCTCCGCAGCGCAGTTTTTCAACAGCAACTACGGCTTCGGCTTGCTGAATTCCACTTTTGATTTCGCTTACTCCATTATTGTGTTTGCCGTTAATGCAGCGGCGGCGGCCGGCCTTTGTATTGTGGGCGACTGCGATGACGCGATCTGGGCAGCCATCGGCATGGTAGTGAATGGAATTAAACTCGGAGGGTACATTGCTTACAATGAGATCAACCTTGGCGTAGCCTTCGAATCAGGCGGCGCCGACTATGCCGAGTGGCTCAAAAAAGCCGACACCGGCGAGGCGTTTACCTTCGGCGACGTGGTAGGCGTTAAAGGCGGCATCATTTCCAAGCATTTTGTGGACGCCGAGAAATTCATGATCATCTCCCAAAGCCCTACCGTCATAGGCGCCATGCCTGCCGATGGGTACGAAGGTTTGTATGAGAAAGTAGCTTTCATGGGCCAGGTGCAGGTCAAGGTCATCGGCAAGGTCAATAAAGGCGACTATATCCTGCCTTCCGGCAATGCCGACGGCATGGCCATAGCCGTAGCGCCGGATCAAATGAAAACCCGGGATTACAGCCGCATCATAGGCATCGCATGGGGAGAGACCGACGGCAAAAAATTGTTCGATTACGTGAATACTGCCGTGGGGATTAATTCCAACGACCTGACACAACAAGTGGAAAACCTCCAGATCGTGGTCAACCAGATGCAATTGGCGCTCAAGCAGGTCAATCCCGACTACGAGCCGCATTTCTTCGATGTAAGCGGCAACAGTACCCTGGCTCAAAGCGGGCCTTCCTATTCCACATCGCCTACCCTGAACCAGATGGTGGCGGACCGCTTTCTTCCTGCCACCTATTCCAGCATGCAGGAAGCCATGGCGCCCATAATCCAATACGCGCAAGAACAACAATTCGATTTGGGGCAGTACCCTTATCTCATGGATTTGATGCAAAACCCGGGGGATAAGGCGCTCGCCGAAAAGGCAATTAATCACTACAACGGAGTTATCCGTCGCTTGGAAGGCTATATGGCTTCTTCGGGCGGGAAATGACAGAAACGATTTGTCCAGCCTGGGATGGCCGCGCATGCTGCGCGGTCATCCCAAATCCTCCAAAACGGCAATTAGTATACACCCTCTTTCACCATCACAACACCTGCAATATCATGAAAAGACATTTCTTATCCACCCTTGCTTTCCTTTTTTCCTGCCTTATGGCATTCGCACAGGGGGTCCCGCCCGGCATCAACTACCAGGCGGTAGCCCGCGACGCCAGAGGCGCGCCATTGGCCAACCACGAGATCAGCCTCAAGATCACCTTGCTCGCCGGCGATGCCGGGGGCAAATCCGTATATGAAGAAACGCACCGCACCGCTACCAACGAACAAGGCCTTTTTAATCTCGTCATCGGCCAGGGGCAAACCCTGAGCGGCGATTTCACCCAGGTGCCCTGGAGCGAATATCAAATTTGGTTGCAGCTTGCCCTCGACGAAGACGGCAGCGGCAATTACCTGCCGCTCAGCGCCAGCCGCCTCATGGCAGTACCTTACGCCTTTCATGCCGGCACCGCCGACAATATAAAAGGCGACGACGGCCAGGAAAAAACCGCCGCTTTCTGGAAGGTGAACGGCAATGACCAGACCCTGCCGGGGCCGCACTTCCTCGGCACCTTAGACAGCAGGGACCTGGTACTCAAAACCACCAACCAGGAGCGCATGCGCATTTTTGCCAACGGCAACATCAATATGAACAACAGCCTCAGCGTAGGCGTGGACGTGAACGTGGGTCGCGATGTGAACGCCGCCCGCGACGGCAACCTCGGCCGCAACTTGGACGTGGCCAACAACGCCCGCGTAGGCAATGACCTGGCTGTACTTCGCAACTCCAGAATAAAGGGCATGCTCGAATTGGACAGTATTGTGCGCGTATATTTTCCGCTTCAGTCCTCCTCCAAGGATGATGGCGCTCTTGTAATTGAAGGAGGGGTGGGCATTGAAAAAAACATCAATATCGGCGGCAACAGCAGAATTCAAGGGCAGCTCGGCGTGGACAGCCTGGTACGGTTTTTCAACACCCTGCAGTCCTTCACCAAAGACGACGGCGCATTAGTGGTGAAAGGCGGCGCAGGTATTGAGAAAAACATCAACGTAGGCGGCAATAGCAGCGTAACCGGCAATAGCACGGTGGGCGGCAACAGCTCTGTTGGCGGCACGCTTGGCGTAGATGGCATTGCCACCTTCAACAACACCACCGAGTCAACCAGCAAAGACAACGGCGCCGTGGTGATTGAGGGCGGCCTGGGCGTGGAAAAGAGCCTCAACGTGGGCGGCAACACGGCCCTCGGCGGCTCCTTGGCTATTGACGGCATACTGACCGTAAGCAACACCACCGAGTCCACCACTAAAGACAACGGAGCTCTCGTGGTGGAAGGCGGCGCAGGCATCGAGAAGAACATCAATGTAGGCGGCAATTCGACGGTTTCGGGCAATGCAGTTGTGGGTGGAAATACCAATACAGGCAGCCTGAACGTAAACTCCACCGCCGTGATCAACGGCAATACCACCATTGGAGGCAATACCACCGTTGCCGGCACTACCGGGTTGAACGGCCAGGTGACCATCACTGCAGCCCTTCCGCTCGACGGCTCCAACTACGACAACTTCCCGCTGAGGGTACAGGGCAGCGGCCAGGGTATCGCTGTGAAAGTCAATGACAGCTCGCCCAACAGCGACAACAACTTCGTCACCTTCTTCGACAGCAACAACTCGGCCAAGGGAACCATTGAAGGCATGGACGCCAACGACTTAGCCAACTGGCCACCCTATATTTATGAGACTGCCATCTTATCGGCTGAAGTAGTGGCCGGCGGCGTGAACGTCGGTTTGTCGCTGCTACCCAATGCATGCGCCGGCTTGGGCGTTGTGGCATGCCCACCGGAGCCGTCCGTGGTGGCCATCACCATTGCAGAAGAAATTTTGGCTATCGCCAACCTTGCGGCTTATCAGACCTTCTCGTTCTATTACTTAGGCATATCTTACACCACGGGTTCTGCCGATTATGCGGAGTATTTGGAGCGCCGCAACCCCGCGGAAAAAATGACGCCGGGCGATATCGTAGGCGTTACAGGCGGTAAGATCAGCAAAAACACGGGCAACGCATCTCAACACATGGTGATCTCCACCAACCCCGCCGTGCTCGGCAACATGCCGCAACCTGCCGACCAGGCCCGGTTTGAGAAAGTGGCCTTCATGGGGCAGGTGCCGGTAAAAGTGCGCGGCCAGGTGAATATCGGCGACTATATTCTTCCCTCCGGGTACAACGACGGCACAGGCATCGCCGTGTCGCCCGAGCGCATCACGGCCAAGCAATACAGCCTGATCGTAGGCGTAGCATGGTCGGAAGCGCCGGCAGACAGCAAGCTCTCGCTGATCAACTTAGCCATCGGCCTCAATACCAACGACGTGGCTCGCTTAGTAGAAGAACAGCAGAGCAAGATCGAAAAACTGGAGCGCGATTTCGCCTCTTTGGAGCAAAGATTGGCCGCCCTTGAAGCCGGAACTCCGGTGAACGCACCGGCTCCCGCGCCGGTTTGGACCAATGCAGAGTACATAGATGCGAGCTTGCCCGTTGAACTGGACATTGCGCAGATCAATGAGGCCATCGTGCTGCTGGAAGACACTTACCGCGCAAAGGGCATCGATGTGGATAACCACCTGGGGCTGAAAAAGCTCTTCAGCGACGAAGCATTCCGCATGGACATTATCCTCAAGGTGCAGGAGAACTACCAGAACACCCGCTCCAATATCCTGAAAATGGAAGGACTGCGGCGTTAGATTACACAATAAAAGCACAAGAAGCCGTCCCGGATAAAAATTTGGGACGGCTTTTTCTTTTTCAGGTGATAGAAAAAATGTTAAAATTATTTCGCGGGTTATTTTGTTTTCTAACTTTACGCATCTATCCCGTCACACGAAATCGCACTCTTTTCCACAAGGCTGGTTTTTGATTGGCTGCCCCCCCCCTCTTAGTCGATCAGGCATTTTGTGCAATTCGTCATGATTTATTCACCAAATACTCCATAAACATGAAAAACCTATTCGCAGCAGTCTTCCTGCTTTGCGGAATTTCCATTGCCGCACAACCCAGCCTGGAACGGCAGGTCATCGCCTCGCAGGGCGCATCCGAACGAACGGAACGCATCCGTTTGGACTGGACGCTCGGCGAACCTGCCGTTGCCGCGCTTACTACGTCTTCCGGCCTCTGGACGGAAGGATTCCAGCAACCGTCGCTACGCGTGGAAAACGCATTGCCGGCGACAACCGAAACCCCCTCCTATGACATCCGCGTGGCCCCCAATCCCACCGCCGCCCGCCTCAGCGTGCAGTTTCCCGGCGAACTGCTCCAGGAAGAATTGGTGTGGGAATTGTTCGACCTGCACGGCAAGTCCCTCCAACGGGTAAACCTGCCCGCACCCTCCGACCAGGAAATCGACCTCGGCATGTATCCCGGCGGAATGTACCTGCTTCGCTTTTCGAGCCGGCAAGGCCAATTGATCCAAACGTTCCGCATTGTAAAAGCACAATAACATTGATTCAAGAAGTACAGACAACGCATGCGTTGTCTCTCAAAAATTAAAATTAATGACCATGAAAAAGCACCTCTTACTTTCGCTTGCACTCCTTTTTTCCGCCTTCCTTGCCTTCTCCCAAGGCGTCCCGCCCGGCATCAACTACCAAGCCGTAGCCCGCGACGCCAAAGGGGCGCCCTTGGCCAACCAAACCATCGGCCTGAAGATCACCCTGCGCGCCGGCGACGCCTCCGGCAAAGCGGTGTACGAAGAAACCCACCGCCTGCGCACCAACGAACTGGGCCTTTTCAATTTAATTGTAGGCAAGGGCATTGCGGGAAATGGCGATTTCACCCGCGTACCCTGGAGCGAATACCAGATATGGATGGAGCTCGCTTTGGACGAAACCGGCGGCGATGCCTACGTGCCCCTGGCCGCCACCCAACTCATGGCCGTGCCCTACGCTTTCCATGCCGGCACGGCGCAGTCTATATCCATGCCGCCGTTGGACGAAGACGCCGAAAAGCGCCGTTGCGACCACACCGGTATTCCCTTCTGGACCAACCTCGGCAATTTCAATGTAAACGAGGAATGCCACTTCATCGGCACTACCGTACCCGTTGATTTCATCTTCAAAACCAGCAACGTGGAGCGCATGCGCATCACCAAAAACGGCGAGCTTATCATCCTGGCCCGCGTAAGTTTTGAAAACAACGTGCAGTTCAACGGCGATTCCGTCATCATTGCCAACGACCTCTTCGTGGGCGGCAACGCGGACATAGGCGAAGACCTCGACGTACACGGCAACGCCCGCGTAGATCAGAATATCGACATAGGCGGCAACGGCAATATAGCAGGCGACCTGAACGTGGACGGCGACGGGCGCTTTACCAATATCTTCGTGTCGAACAATGCAGAGATCGGCAACGAGCTCAGCGTGGACGGCGATGCAGCCCTGAACAATGACCTGGATGTAGGCAGGGATGGGAACATCGGCCGCGACCTGACCGTGATCCGCAATACCACCCTCGGCGGCACGCTCACTACCGCAGGGAAGCTGACCGTCAACAACCTGTCCGACCTCAACGGCCAGGTCACCATCCGGGCTAACGTGGGCGGCGGCGACGCCAGTTACAACGCCTATCCGCTCAGGGTGGAGGGCAGCGCCCAGGGTATCGCCGTAAAAGTGAATGCAGGCACTCCCAACGGGAACAACAACTTCATCACATTCTTCGACAACGGCAACACCGCCAGGGGGCGTATCGAGGGACAAACTGCAGGCGAAGTAGCCTCTTCGCCGGAATACATCTTCGAAACTTCGATCCTCACCGCAGAAGTAGTAGCCGCAGGCGTGAATATCGGCCTGTCGGCTTTGCCCAATGCCTGTGCCGGCGTGGGCGCTGTGGCCTGTCCGCCGGAGCCTTCCGTAGTGGCTATTGCCATTGCTGAAGAGGTGCTTGCCGCGGCCAATCTCACCGCATACCAGGTCTTTGCCTTCGAGAATCTCGGCGTGACATACCAATCCGGCTCTGCGGATTATGCCGAGTGGTTGGAGCGCCGCAATCCCGCCGAATTCCTTTCGCCGGGCGATATCGTGGGCGTGAGCGGCGGAAAGATCGGCAAACACACCGCCGGCGTATCGCAATATTTGGTCATATCCACCAATCCGGCCGTTCTCGGCAATATGCCCGCAGCCGGCGAGGAAGACCGCTATGAAAAGGTAGCTTTCATGGGCCAGGTGCCTGTAAAAGTGCGGGGCCAGGTGCAGGTGGGCGATTACATCCTGCCTTCAGGACTGAACGACGGCACAGGCATCGGCGTACCGCCCGCTCGTCTCACTCCCGCACAATACAGCCAAATCGTAGGCGTGGCGTGGTCTGCTGCCCCGGCAGGCAATAAAATCGGCTTCGTCAATATGGCCATAGGCCTCAACACGAATGATGTGGCTCGCTTGGTAGAGGAGCAGCAAAGCAAAATTGAAAGCTTGGAGCAGGAAGTAGCCGCCCTGAAAAATGATTTCGGCGCGCTGGGTCAACGCCTCTCCGCTTTGGAATCCGGCAAGCCCATCGTCCCGGCGCCGGCGCCCCAACCGCAGCACGACAACTTCGTGGCTGCAAGCGTTCCGCCCGCCATCGATGCCGCACGGGTAGAAGAGGCCATTTTGCTCCTGGAAAATACCTATCGCGCCAGGGGTATTGACATAGAAAACCATGCAGGCCTGAGAAGGCTCTTCCGCGACGCGTCATACCGGCAGGATATCATTCGCAACGTGCAGGATAACTTCCAGATCACCCGCGCCAATATCCTCCAAATGGAAGCGAGAAGAAATTAAGCATTCACAGACAACAAGCAATCAAGTATATACTCGATAGCCAGTGGTTTGCGAATTTTTACTTTTGCAAACTACTGGTCCCGACGAAAAATGGTATAAATTTTTCCCAAACCATTT
>CAZNYK010000084.1:0-17664 GCA_964577215.1 uncultured Saprospiraceae bacterium | reverse complement strand
CCGCTAAAAACCAAGCGCATGACTACTGGAAATTCCCCAATCTACCTAATATGGCGGCATCGCAGGCTTGTTCTGCAGGATGTCCTCTATGCGTTGCAGTACCTCCGGTGTCAGCAGGGGCAGCACCTCAGCCGATTGCAGGGTCTCTTCCAATTGCGACACCTTTGACGCGCCGAGGATCACGGTGCTTACATTGGGATTGGCTAAGCACCAGGCTATGGCGAGCTTGGGCAGGGAAGTGCCTGTTTGCTTGGCCAATTCGTTGAGCTGCGCCGCCTTTTCCACGCGCTCCGGAGTGAGGGCGGAGTTCTTGAGCCATTCCATGCCGGCCAGGGCAAGGCGGGTGTCCTCGGGCGTGTCTTTTATGTATTTGGGCGTGAGGATGCCGGAAGCGAGGGGCGACCAAATGGTAGTACCCAGGCCCACGGTTTTGTAAATCTGGCTGTATTCCACCTCTACCTTGTGCCGGTGAAACATGTTGTATTCAGGCTGCTCCATCACCGGCCCGGCTAAGTTCAATTGCCGCGCGACCATGTGCGCTTCCATGATCTCCTGGGCCGACCACTCGGAGGTGCCCCAATAGAAAATCTTGCCCTGTTGTATGAGGATGTTCATAGCCCGCACGGTCTCCTCAATGGGCGTGTTTTTGTCGGGGCGGTGGCAGAAGTAGAGGTCTATATATTCCACTTGCAGGCGCCGCAGCGATGCCTCGCATCCTTCCATGATGTGTTTGTGGCTCAGCCCGGCCTGGTTGGGCTTTTTGCCGCCGTCGCCGAAGAATACCTTGCTGGACACCACGTAGCTGCTGCGCTCCCAGCCGGTTTTTTTCAGTATGTTGCCCATGACGATTTCCGACTGGCCGCGGGCGTATATTTCCGCGTTGTCGAAGAAGTTGACGCCCTGTTCGTAGGCGGTGATCATGAGTTTTTCGGCCACGTCGTCGCCGATCTGCTTGCCGAAAGTGAGCCATGAGCCGAGAGATAACGCGCTGACCTGAAGGCCGCTTTTTCCGAGTCTTCTGTATTCCATGTTGTTATTGGTTTTTCATTTTTGAGACAGGGCCTGAGACAGGGCATGCCCTGTCTTTACTTATCCGGCACGTCCTGATTTCAGTAATATTCCTGTTTTGAGGCCGATGGAGTAGAGATTTCGATTCACTTCGTCGGCATCGAGCAGCAGGCCGTTGAACCAGAACTGGAACGTCGGCTGCACAAAGAAAACAATTTTTTCTCCAAAATCGCGCTGCCAGCCTATCCCGGTTTGAAAGCTGAGGTGCAGGCGGCGGAAATTGTCGTTGCTCAGTTTTTGCCTTTCCGTGCCGATCTTCTCCCCGCTGAAAAAGGTAGTGTCCTCATAATTGCCGATGTTGTAGGCCGCGCCGAAACCCATCATGAAATTGACCCGGTCTTTGGGGTTGATCTCGTGCAGGAAAAGTATTTCCGCCGGCATTTCAATGAAGGTGCTCCTGTATGCAATGCTGCGGTTGACAGCGCCGGGAGGGGCCGGTTCGCCGGGCGGAATGGCCTCCTGCACCGTGCGGTAGCCGCTATTGGTGAATTGAAATCCCAAGCGGAATCCGGCTTTGGCGCCGCGCCATTGCGCTGCCACCCCTAAGGCGAGCGAGGGGCGGGAGGTTTCCCGGGCTTCCAAGGAATCGAGCGCGTCGTCGTTGAGGAAAGTGCCCGCGGCAAGCCTTGCTCCTGAAATCCCCGGGGATGCCGTCAGGCCGAATTGCGGACTGCCCTGGGCGTATATGCCCGTCGTCGCCGAAACTATCATAACAACCGGAAATGAAAATCGAATCAAAATGTTCATGAAGTTTTGTTTTGGAATAATAAACCCGGAACAGTAGGCAGTGGGCAGTAGGCAGTGCAACCCGGAACCCGGAACCCGAAACCCGAAACCGACAAACCCGAAACAACCCTATAACGCCGTTCTCCTCCGAATTTGCATCCTCAAACCGTTTTTCGGGCGCAGGGTGATGAGCGCTTGAGGGCTTACGTCTTGTCCAGGCGCGAGTTCCACGTCAAACCGGCGCAGCATTTGCACCAGGATCAGTTGCATTTCCATCAGGGCGAAGTTGTTGCCGATGCAAAGCCGGGGGCCGCCGCCGAAAGGCAGGTAGGCATAGGGGTGCTGCATTGCTCTGTTTTCTTTTGAAAACCGCTCCGGTCGAAATTCCTCCGGTTCATCCCAAAGGGTGGGGGAGTGGTGGGCGCCGTATATACTCAGCGCGATCATGGAACCCGCAGGGATGGAAATGCCGGCAGCCTCATCAGCTTCGACCGCCACGCGGTCGGTGATCCAGGCCGGCGGGTACAGGCGCATAGATTCTTCTATCACTTGCAGGGTGTATTCCAACTGCGGGAGATCACCGAATTCGGGCAGGCGCCCGGCGAGTACGGCCTCGTGCTCTGCGCGTAGTTTTTCAACTGCCTCCGGGTGTTGCGACAGCAGGTAACAGGTCCAGGCTAAGGCATTGGCGGTGGTTTCATGGCCGGCTACAAACAGGATGAGGCACTCGTCTATGAGTTGCTGTTCACTCATGCCCTCCCCGGTGTCTTCATAGCGGGCATCGAGCAGCATTTGGAGCAGGTCGTCGTGTTCTTCAGCGCTTTGCCGGCGCTGCCGGATCAGCTCCGTGACGATGGTTTTGGCCGAATCGGACATTTTGCGGTGCTGCGCCGTTTTACCCGACAGGCGGAACCACCACGCTAAGTACGGCTGCCGGATCAGGCGGATGATGAAAGCCTGCAATGCCGTGATCTGCCGGCTCAACTTCATGAGGCGCGCTTCGGGCAGGTCGGCGCTGAACAGGGAACGCGCCACCACCCGGAAGGCGATTTCCAGCATGGCGCGGTCCATCTCCACTTCCGGTTGTTGGGAAACGGCTTTATCCATGCGGTACAGAAACTGCGCGATCTCCTCGTTCATGGTTTGGGAAAGCGCAGCCAAGCGCTTGCGGTGGAAACCCGGTTGAATGAGCCGCCGCTGCCGGAGCCAGTATTCGCCGTCGATGGTGAGCAGGCCGTGCCCCAGGAACTGGGCCAGCTTGTCGAAATGGATGGGCGATTTGCGATAATTCCGGTGGTTCTTTTGCAGTACGTGCTGTATCAGCTCCGGGTTGGCCGTCATCATGCCTTTTTGCACGCCGCCGAGGTGAAAGATGTAGGTATCGCCGTAGCGTTGCAGGTTTTCGCTGATGACTTCCAGCGGGTTGCGAAGAAAGCGCACGGAGTTGAGCAGGGACTTCCAGCGCGGGATAGAGGGTATAGACATTGTTGACTTCTTTGGTTTGCATGACTAAGGTAGGAAGGATTCAGAGAGTTTTTTCAAAATTCGCTCCATTTGCCAAACCCCGCCTCAGATTGCGTGTTTCGTTACAAACAAGCATTCTATCCCCGATAGTTTGCGCGCTTCTTCGTATCTTTGCGTACTCAATTCAACTCAAACGACCATGAAAAAGATATATATCATAGCCGTGGTAATGGTGGTAGCTGCGATTGCCCTCATTATCAACGCTGCCGGCGATACCAGCACCTATGCCAGCTTCGAGGAGGCGGCCCGCAGCGGCGGCAAGGTCAAAATTGCAGGACAATTAGCCAAAGACCGGGAAATGCACTACAACCCGGAAAAGGACCCCAACTACTTCACGTTTTACCTCACCGACAGCAAGGGCGAGCAGCGCAAAGTGGTATTGCTGCGCGAAAAACCCCAGGACTTCGAGATGTCGGAGCAATTGGTACTCACCGGCCGTATGAAAGACGGGGAATTCGTAGCCTCGGAGATGCTCATGAAGTGCCCATCCAAGTACAAGGATGAGGAAATTTACATCAATTCGGAGAAGGAGAACAGCTGATGGAGAACATCCAGTATTTAGGTGAGAACCTTTGGCCGGGCCGCATCGGCCATGCCGGGATCGTATTGGCCTTTGTAGCCGCCCTGCTCGGCGTGCTGGCTTATTTCTTTGCCGTGCAAAGAGCGGAGCGAACAGATGAGGCGGCCAACTGGCATCGCATCGGGCGCGGCGCCTTCCTGGCTCACACCCTCGGCGTATTTTCGGTGATCGGAGCCATCTTTTTCGCCATGGTCAACGAAATGTATGAATACCAGTACGTGTGGGCGCATGTGTCGGACGAGCTGCCCATGAAGTACATCTTCTCCGCGTTCTGGGAAGGGCAGGAAGGCAGCTTCCTGCTGTGGATGTTCTGGCACGTGGTACTGGGCGGATTGTTGATAGCAAGCGCCAAAAAATGGGAAGCGCCGGTAATGGCCGTGATCCTGTTCATCGAGTTGTGTATCGCCACCATGATCCTGGGTATTTACTTCGGCGATCTGCGCATCGGCAGCAACCCCATGCTCCTGCTGCGCGACACCATGGACGCGCCGATATTCGCCAACGCCGACTACCTGAGCCTCATCAAAGGCAGCGGCCTCAACCCCTTGTTGCAAAACTACTGGATGACCATACATCCACCCACGCTTTTCCTCGGGTTCGCTTCTACCGCAGTGCCTTTCGCTTTTGCCGTGGCCGCCTTGTGGAAGAAGGACTACGAGGGTTGGATCAAACCCGCCCTGCCCTGGGCTTTGTTCAGTGGAATGATACTCGGCACGGGCATCCTCATGGGCGGCGCATGGGCGTATGAAGCGCTCAGCTTCGGCGGATACTGGGCATGGGACCCGGTGGAGAACATGTCGCTGGTGCCCTGGCTCACCCTTATCGCCGGCATCCATACCAACTTGATAGCCAAAAGCACCGGCTACTCCATCAGAAGCACTTTCGTTTTTTACCTGATCACCTTTGTATTCATCCTGTACAGCACCTTCATGACCCGCAGCGGGGTACTGGGCGATACTTCGGCGCACGCATTCACTGAAATGGGGTTGGGCTGGCAGCTCACCCTCTTCGTCGTCTCATTCTTGGTGTTGTCGGCGCTGCTCCTTGCATTTCGCTATAGGCAAATTCCCGCTCCTGCAAAAGAAGAAGCTTTGGCATCCAAGGAGTTCTGGATGTTCATCGGCAGTTTGGTGCTGCTTTTCTCAGGGCTGCTCATCGCCGCCTCCACCTCCCTGCCGGTGTGGAACAAAGTGATGCAATACTTCAACCCCGAATACGTAGGGCGCGTCATCACCGAACCCATACCGCATTACAACAAATACCAGATTTGGATCGGCATCTTCGTGGGCCTGCTCTCCGGCGGAGCGCAGTTCCTGCGTTGGCGGGAGCTGAACTGGGCCAAACAATTGAAGAAGTTTGCCCTGCATACGGGAGTCGCCCTTGTTGCGGCAGCTGCTTTGACCTGGCTCACTACCTACTGGATCAATGCCTATGCCTGGCAGTACGTCTTGCTTCTGTTTGCCGGTTGGTTTACCCTGATCGCCAACCTGGATCACATCATCTTCTTCCTGCGCGGCAACCTCAAAATCTCGGGCTCGGTATTCGCGCACATCGGCTTCGGCATGATGCTCATCGGCATACTGGCCTCCGGCCTGAACAAGCGCTTTGTGTCCATCAACACTTTTGTCATGGACGGGCTGATCGAGGGCGGCGACTCGGAACGCCTCCGGAATAATATCCTCCTCTTCAAAGGCGTACCCATGGCCATGGCCGGCTATGAAGTGACTTACACTTCCGATACCCTGGAGAACGTGACCCGCACCTATACCATTAACTACAAGCGACGCGACGCCTCAGGAAAGGTGCTGGAAGAATTCGACCTGCATCCTAATATCCTGTACGAAAAATCCTTCACCAAAATCGCGGCATCCAACCCGGATACCAAGCAATACCTGCACAAGGATATTTTTACCCATATCTCCTCGTTGCCGCAGGTGGAAATGGATATGGAATTCCGCCGCCAACGCGAAGACAGCCTCACCTATAAGCCGCACCGCATTGCGCTGGGAGAAACCTATGAATTTGTCGACACCGTGCGCATCCGCGACCGCGATACTTTCGTCGTGAAAAACTACCGGCTTTCCTTGGATGAGATCACCCGCCAACCGCAACATCCCGATTACAAGCCCCAGCAGGGCGATCTGGCCGTGGGCGCTACCATCCGCGTTGAGCGCATGGGCGAAGACAGCGCCTATACCGTGCAGCCGGTGGTGATCCTGCGCGGGCAATTGGTCTATTACTTTCCCGTGCAGATCAATGACCTGAGCACGCGCGTTCGCCTCAATCCCGATATTTTCGACTCCGTCTTTACGCCCGAAGAAGAGCTCAACTACACGGAATTCACGCTCAAACAGGGCGAGTCGGTAGATTTTCAAGGGCTGAAAGTCCGTTTCGACGGCTTCAATCCCAAAGCGGAACACCCCGGGCTGCAAAAAGAAGAAGGCGACCTGGTAGTGGGCGCCAAGCTCACAGCCACCAATGCACAAGGCGAAGATTTCAGCGCCGAGCCGGTGTTCTTCATCCGCAATAATGCTCCTTTTAATTTCAAAGACGAGGTGGAAAAGCTCGGCCTGCACGCCCGCTTCGTCTCCATAGACCCGCAAACGGAAACAGTGCAGTTGATGCTGGCCCGCAAGCCGCCCCTCAACCCCGTGGCAACCGTAGAAGTGGCTACCGATGCGTTGCGCTCCGACTACATAGTGATGGAAGCCATAGAGTTTCCCGGGATCAACCTGTTTTGGCTCGGCTCCACGCTGATGATGCTCGGCCTGGGATTGAGCATGACCCATCGCATCGGCCAACAACGCAAGGAGGACGCATGAACCCCGGGCCGGCCATCGTGCTGATCGGGGCGGGCAATCTCGGCTTCCGGCTCGGCATTCGCATGGCGGAATGCGGCATCGCCCCGGTCCAGGTATTCAGTCGCAGTATGGACAAAGCGCGCCGGTTGGGCCAAACCATCGGCGCCGAATATGTAAACCGCTTGGATGATGTGCGGCCCGATGCAGATGTCTGCCTGATCGCCGTGCGCGATGATGCCATATCCGAGGTGGCGGGATATCTGTCCAAGGTATTGAGGAACGACCCTTTGGCGGCCCACACTTCCGGGGCGACGCCTTCCTCCCTCCTGGCGCCTCACTTCCGGCGGTACGGTGTTTTTTATCCGCTGCAAACTTTTTCTGCCGGCCGCGAGCCGGAGTTCGGGCATATTCCTGTGTGTGTGTTCTCTCCTTTGCAGGAAGACCTCGAAATATTGCGCGGCCTGGCCGGGCACATTTCTACGGCGGTACACGTAACAGACGACGATCAGCGCGCCACGCTTCACCTGGCTGCCGTATTTGTCAATAATTTTGTCAATCACCTGTACCACACCGGCTACCGGATTCTCCGGGAAAAAGGCCTGCCTTTCGAGTTGTTATTGCCATTGATAGAGGAAACCGCTCAAAAGTTGCAGCCCGGCCTCGATCCAGAGGAAGTGCAAACCGGCCCGGCCCGCCGCGGCGACAGCGCCACCGTGCAAAGGCACCTGGAGCACCTGCGCCGCCACCCGGAATGGCAGGAGCTTTACAGGATGCTCACCGCCTCAATTAATCCTGATTTGGTTAATTGAAAAAATGCAAAAATCATGCGCATAGTTGGTTCCATATCTCATCCCGTACTGAAGATCACCATATTCCGCAACGACAACCGGCTCTCGGTCAAGTTTGAGTCCGGCTTGTACGAACAGACCTACAAGTTCCGCGACGGCGAAGGCGTGGATTCTGTAGAGGACGTGTACCGGGTTGTGGATGAAGGTTTTATTTCCAGGGTAGCGGCGCTGATGCAGCCCATGCACGAAACGCGCATTGCCGCGCTGGCGCGGCAGGCGGGTGGGGAAGGGGAGGAATTTGAAGAAATTATTTAGCGTTTCCGGTCTTCGGTGAGTGCGGCAATCATTAGCTTATTCGTTTTTTGAAATTGCAGGAGCGTTCAAAATTAGATTACTTTGCCGGGATTTTCAGATTTTGTTCAATACAATACCGGATGTTCGTTCACGAGTTCCAGAAAAGAGTGCGCTACGGGGAGACCGACCAGATGGGCTACCTCTACTACGGCAACTATGCCCAATACTACGAAATCGGCCGCGTGGAGATGCTGCGGACATCGGGTCTCACCTACCGCGAAATGGAGCAGGAGCGAGGCATACTCATGCCGGTAGTGTCCTTGCAAATGCGCTTTGTGCGCCCGGCGTATTACGACGAATTATTAACCATTCGCACTGTATTGCGCGCGTTGCCGGAAAAGTTCATAACTTTCGAGGTCGAAATATTCAACGAAAACCGCAAGCTGGTCAACGGCGGCACGGTGCGGCTTTGTTTTGTGGAAGCTGCCACCGGCAAGACGGTTCCCGCGCCGGAATTCCTGCTTGAAAAACTGAGATTGCACTTTGAGGAGACCCCGCGTACCTGATGCCGAAGAGCTTTTGTACCGCCTGCGCCGCCTGCGCATGGTGCGGTACTTATACGTCTGGTCGAAGCGCCGCTCGCTGCCCGGCTTTTTCAAAGTGCCTATCCACGACGTGGTGGTGTTCGTATTCAACGAGATCCGGCGCTTCGACCTTTTCATCCGGGCCAACGCCATTGCCTACAGTTTTTTCCTGTCGCTCTTCCCTTCCCTGATCACCTTATTCACGCTTTTACCTTACTTCCGGCGCTACCTGCTGAGGTTTTTACCCGGCGGCGGGGAAAACTTCGAAGAGGTGATGCAGCGCGAGATACAGCAGATCGTGCCCGGCGATGTGGGGCTGCAAATTGCAGGTTTCATCCAGGATTTGACCACCAATCCCCGCGCGGGGCTGCTTTCTTTCGGCTTTTTCCTTGCCTTGCTGTTTGCTTCCAACGGCATGCTGGCCCTCATGCAGGGCTTCGAGAAGTCGTACGCCCGCACCTTCATCAAGCGCGGCGCGCTCGACAAGCGCTGGATCGCTACCTTACTTACCTTTTTGCTCGGCTTCCTGCTGCTGGCTTCGGTAGTGCTCATCATTCTCGGCAACTTGTTGCTGCACACCGCAGCCCAATGGACCGGCTGGACGCGGGTGATGGAGTGGAGCGTGTCCGTTTTGAGATGGGTGACAATAATCGCCGTGTATTACTTCGGCATTGCCATTATATATCGCTTCGGGGTGGCGGTGCGGCGCAAATTCCGCCTGTTTTCCCCGGGGGCTACGCTGGCCACTATTCTGTGCCTGCTCACTTCGCTGGGCTTTTCTTTTTATGTGGATAATTTCGGCAACTACAACAAGCTCTACGGAGGTTTCGGCACCATTATCGTCACTATGCTGTGGTTGCAACTCAACGCATTGGGGCTTCTCATCGGCTTCGAACTGAATGCGGCCATCGCCATTAACCGGGACATCAAGCAGGCGCGGGAGGAGGAAATCTGATAGGGTTTCCGGGTATTAATTCTTTTTTCCAAACCAAATCCCGGGGCAGCGGTTAAATTTTGATTACACCAAAAAAAATACCTGTGAAATCAATCCTTACCCTATCGGCAGTTTTTCTGATCTCCATCACGGCTACTGCCCAACTCGAGCGCGGCATGCGCTACTTCGGCAACTCATCGCTCAATTCATCGGGCATCAACTTTAACCTCCCGGAATCCGTGGTGCAAGGCGAACTGGGCAATCTTTCCTATGTAAGCCAGGAAGAAGACGACCTGGGGCTGTTTTTCGTCGCGCCTCAGTACGGCGCCTTCCTTTCAAACAATCTGCTGCTCGGCGGCGGGCTGGGCTTCGTCACCATTACCGATTTCGATGAGAGCAATTCAATACTGTTGCTCAATCCTTTTGCCCGGTTTTACGCCAACCCCAATGCGGCCAAGACCCATTTTTTCGGGCAGGTCGGCCTCAATTATGCCGCTTTACTGGGTGAAGACGGGGAAGACAACTTCGGCTTGGATGCGGGCATCGGCATTACCCATTTCCTGGCGCCGGGCTTGGGCCTGGATACCTATTTTCAATACAATATCCAGGATTTGTCGGAGCGCGGAACCGCTACTTTCGGCCTGATCACCACGCTCAATATCTATCTCGGCAACGAACAGCGGCAAAACCGGCGCACAGCCGTTTCCGGCGCGGGGCGGGGCAGCCTGATGATAGGCGGCACCGGCGGGAGCCTGCGCATCCAGGACAATGAGCTCGGCAAAAGCACCGGCTTAAATCTCAATCCCAAGGTTCTCTATTTCATTAAGGATCGCTTTGCATTGGGAGCGGGCCTGGCCCTGGCATATGCCCGGCGGGAATCCTTCAGCAAGGTAACCCAGACCTCAATAGCCATCAGGCCCCAAATGCGCTACTATTTTTCCCAGGGCCGGCATCAGCAATGGTTTATCGGCGCCGGCGCGGAGGCCGGATGGGATAATTTGGACGTGGAAGGTTTCTTTTCCAGCAACAGCAACTTTTTCGGCTTTGGGCTGGGCGCAGGTATGAACGTGTTCCTTACACCGGGCCTGGCATTCGAGTTTGGCCCAAGCCTGCTCTATCGCGCTTACAGTAATGATTCCTCTTCCCCGAGCGCACTCACCCTCGGCATCAGTGCCGGGCTTCAGTTCTTTATCAACAAAAAGAAGGAATAGCCCTTACTCTTCCAGCTTGTGTTCTTCCCGCGAGGAAAGGGTCAGCGATACGGTAACCCCGGCAGTCAATGCGACGAAGATGACGCCGAGCGAGACAAATGCGGGCATGTGGAAAAAGTCGCTGACGAGGATCTTCACGCCCACGAAGAAGAGGATGAAGATCAGGCTGTATTTCAGGTAGCGGAATTTTTCCAGCAGCGAAGCCAGCACGAAGTACAGGGAGCGCAAACCCAGTATCGCGAAAATGTTGGACGTGAATACGATGAAGGGGTCTTTGGTAATGGCGAAAATGGCCGGTATGCTGTCCACGGCAAAAACGATGTCGGTGGTTTCTACTACCATGAGCGCTACAAAAAGGGGCGTTACAGCGTAAACTTTGCGGTTTTTTACCGGCAGCTTGACGAAAAAACGCTCCCCTTTGAATTGCTTGAGCACGGGAAAGAACCGCCCCACCAGGATGAGGAGCGGATTCTTGTTCGGGTTGATGTCTTCTTCTCCCGAAGATCGCCACATTTTCCAGGCAGAGTACATCAGCAAAGCCCCAAAAACGTATATCATCCAGTCGAAGCGCTGGATCAAAGCGGCTCCGAGTCCGATCATCAGGCCCCGGAAAAACAAAGCGCCCAAAATGCCCCAGAACAACACCCGGTGCTGGTATTTCCCGGGGATCATGAAGTAGGTGAAAATGAGCGCTATGACGAAAATATTGTCTAAGCTCAACGACTTCTCGATCAGGAACCCGGTGATGTACAGGATCACGGCCTCCCTGCCGTCAAGGTCTTCGGGGTTGGCTACCCATCCGCCTTCATAGGCGTAATAAATAAATACGCTGAACAGCATAGCTGTAGCTATCCATATCCCCGTCCACGATAAGGCATCCCGGGTGGAGATTTCCTTGATGTTTTTGTGGAAGACGCCCAGGTCGAGCGCCAGGAAAGCAAAGATCAAAATGATAAAACCAATCCAGATGGCCATAGTGTGTAAGGTACCTCCTCGTGGAGACGGGCGGCAAAGATAGAGAAAACCTGATTCGAGATGAAAAATCTGTAGATTCTCCTATATTCGCCCCGTCATCAATTCTCGCTAATAACAAAAAAAACCTGAAACTGATGAATTCAAACGGCAAAGGTTGGATCAATAAATTTTTGAGCGTCGTGGAGCGATTGGGCAATGCCCTGCCGCACCCCGCCACCCTGTTCGCCGGGTTCGCCCTGTTCATTGTGGTGCTCAGCGGCTTTTTGAGCCTTTTCAAATTGGAGGTCGTACACCCGGGTACCGGCGACACCATCACCATTGTCAACCTGCTGTCGGTGGACGGCCTGCACAGGATTCTGGGGGGCATGGTCAACAATTTTACGGGATTCGCGCCGCTGGGAACGGTATTGGTGGCTTTGCTCGGCATCGGCATTGCCGAAGGCTCAGGGCTTATCGCTACGGCATTGCGGCTCATCGTGCTGAAATCCCCCGCTCGACTGCTCACTTATGTCATCGTCTTTGCCGGCGTGATTTCCAACACAGCCAGCGAGGTAGGCTATGTGTTGCTCGTACCTTTGGCCGCCGTCATTTTTCTTGCCGCAGGACGGCACCCGTTGGCCGGTTTGGCTGCCGCGTTTGCCGGGGTCTCGGGCGGGTATAGCGCCAACCTTCTGCTGGGTACCATCGATCCGCTGCTGGCGGGTTTGTCGCAGGAGGCTGCACAGATAATAGACCCGAACTACGAGGTCAACCCGGCCTGCAACTACTATTTTATGGCCGTCTCTACCTTTCTCATCACTTTCCTCGGCGCCTGGGTGACGGAAAGAGTAGTGGAACCCCGGCTCGGCAAATATGAAGGCGATGAAAAGCCCGAAGAGATCAAGCCCCTCAGCCCGGAGGAAAAACGCGGACTGCGTTTTACGCTCGTGGCTACTATTCTTTTCACGGGACTGGTACTCGGCGGGCTTATCCCCGCGCATGGCTACCTGCGCAACCCTGAAGATTGGGGCATACTGCGTTCTCCGTTCATGTCGGGCATCGTATCGCTAATTTTCCTCGGCGCAGGGGTACTGGGTATCGCCTACGGTTTAGGCGCCCGTACCATAAAATCGGATGCCGATGTGATGAAGGGAATGGGCAAGAGCATGGAAACGCTCGGCTCCTACATCGTACTGGTATTCTTTGCCGCCCAGTTTGTGGCGTATTTCAACTGGACCAATATCGGCCTGCTCGTAGCGGTGAAGGGCGCTGAAGCGCTGCGCTCTTCCGGCCTCGGGCCTATCCCGCTCATGATCGCGTTTGTGGGCGTATCCGCCCTCATCAACCTGGCGATGGGCAGCGCCTCGGCCAAGTGGGCCATCATGGCGCCGGTGTTCATTCCTATGTTCATGCTCTTGGGCTACACGCCGGAATTCACCCAGGCCGCCTATCGCGTCGGCGACAGCGTCACCAATATCATTTCGCCTATGATGTCGTATTTCGCGCTCATTGTGGCATTCATACAACGATATGACAGCAGGGCGGGTATCGGCACGGTGGTCTCTACCATGCTGCCATACACCGTGGTCTTCTTCCTAGGCTGGGTAGTGCTGCTCATCATCTGGATATTGCTGGAGTTGCCGCTCGGCTTCGGAGCGGGGATGTTTATGGAGGTGCGGTAAACGATTATTGCAGCCGCTTTCCGGGAATTGTCAAAGCAAAAGGGCACTTTCCTGAAAGGTGGCCGATTCCGTTCTTTTCGGGCGCAATCCTTACCGGTCTTTGCTCGCCCTGTGCCTCATACGTGCATCCATCCGGCAAGCGGTAGGCGATTTCCAGCAACCGGTATTCCTGCTTTCGGGAGGGATTTTTTACGATGTTCGACCTGATTTGCGGGGGAAAGCGGGTTTTTGAAGAAAAAAATGAAAAAAAACAGGGAAAAAAGAAAAGATTTTAAACGTGAAATATTCACAAATAGAATTGATTTGATAAATTCAATTAATTGACTTTCAAATAATTATGAATTTTATCTCTAAAAAAAACCTTTCACAATAACCCAAATCTGTCTTTGTTTAGGGCTGTACACCGCCGCATATTTGTATCGTGATTAGTGAGTAAGAGGTGATGCAACACAAAAGGCGGGTTCAAAAGGTGCCTGCTACATTTGAAAAGAAATATGTTCATGGGATTATAATTTGTTGGTGGTAAGTCGTCCCGAACCACCTGTTCGGGACGATTCACACTTTTAATCCCTGGATCAAGATAGATTTCGCTCCAAACAAAAAAGGCGAGCCGCGTTCGGCCCGCCCTGTAAATAGGTCATGCTCATGGGATTACGAAAAACTATCAGCAAGATTTTGAGATCACAATTTGTTAAAGTGAATTGGTAACTCCCTAACTTTTTAAAAACAATGGGGCGAAATTAATCCGAATTTTTGTACACCGCAACATTTGGGGGCAAATTTTTCGGAAAAAATTTCAACAGATTTTGGATATGTTCATGGGATTATAAGATTTTGAAAAGCCGTACCATTGGTGCGGTTTTTTTTTTGCCCCTATCTCAAATCCCCTTTTGCTTTCAAACTTCGCCTCTCAAAACGCTTTGAACTCTTGACGCTCCTTTCCCGGAATGGTCACGTTCTTTTCTTGAAAAAATCTCCCGGTAAACTTCAAGTTGTTGGTTTTTAGGATTTTATTTTCATTTTTTGTTTGTATATTTTTTTGCGCTAAAGTTCCGCCTGCCGGGATAGTACGCAAAAGTCGCAGAGTGCCCGGAGATCGCCGCGTTCCCAGGCCCTATGCCTTCTTCCACCCGAACCACGCCAGATATACATACGCCGCCATCGGCACGATCAGGGAATACTTCAGCCCGATGGCTTCCCAGTCGGCAATAATGCCCTGCAAGGGAGGAAGCAAGGCCCCGCCCACGATCATCATCACCAATAGCGAACTGCCCTGGCTGGTATCCTTGCCTAAGCCGTCGATGGAAAGGGTGAAGATATTGGACCACATTACCGAATTGAACAGCCCGATGCCGATGAGCGTCCACATGGCGAAGGCGCCCGTGCTGCCCATGGTGAGCGCCAGCAATCCGATAATGACAAGAGAGAAAATACCTACCATGCGCCCCGGCCTGGAACGCCCCAGGAAGAACGCGCCATAGCTGAGCGCAACCATCGCGACGTAAATGGTGATGTCGTTGAATTGCAGCTTTTGCTCGCCGGTAAACCAGTCGCGGGACGATGCCACGAAAATGACCAAGGTGCCCAATACTGCTGCCGCCAGCATAAGCAAGCTCTTTTTAACCTGGCTTTCCATGCTGCTCAAGGAAATGGCCCCCATGAAGCGCCCGATCATGAGTCCGCCCCAGTAAAAAGAAAGAAATTTGCCGGCAGTTTCGTGATCGTAGCCCATGATCTCCTCCAAGCCTAAGTAATTGACCAGCACGCTGCCCACCGCCACCTCCGCGCCCACGTAGCAGAAAATGGCGATCATGCCGAACTTGAACTCCGGGTATTTTCTCAGCACATTTTCGCGCACGAATTCCTCGCCTGTATCCACGCGCGGCAACCGGACGAAACCGAACACCAGCGCGAGCAGCACAAATGCGCCGGCCAGCGCTAAGTAGGGCGCTTTCACTGACTCTGCGCCCGCCAGGGTGCTGCGAAAGATCAAAATGCCCCCGATGACCGGGGCGATGACGTAACCCAACGAGTTGAGGCCCTGCGCAAGATTGAGCCGCCCGGAAGCCGTCTCGGGCGGACCGAGAATGGCGACATAGGGATTGGCCGCTATCTGTATGATGGTGATGCCGGAGGCCAGCACGAACAGCGCCGCTAAGAAGAATCCGTAGCTGTGTACCGTTGCTGCGGGAAAAAACAGGGCGCAACCGATGCCGCTGACGAGCAGCCCGGCTACCAAGCCTTTTTGGTATCCAATCCGTGCGATGGGATCCCCGGAGGAAGCAGAGTAGATGTAGTACAACAGCGATACCACGAAGTATGCCCCGAAGAAGGCCAGTTGTACCAGCATGGCCTGCCAGTATTTGAGGTCAAAGGCCTCTTTGAGATGAGGGATGAGGATATCGTTGAGGCAAGTGATGAAACCCCACATGAAAAACAGGGTGGTGATGACGGCAAAAGCGCTGCGGTAGTTGGAGGAGACGGGCATTGGCAAATGTTTTGACGAAACACGAAACCGATTAAGCCCGAAAGATAGAAAAAGCCGGCTTATTTTTGCGCCGTACTTTTTCAACCCAATACCAAGCCGCATGACCCGCCGGGAACTTTACGACCAAATCCGCATCAAGCAGTCCTTCCTTTGCATCGGCCTCGACCCCGAGATCAGCAAATTGCCCCCCCATTTACTGGATTTTGAAAACCCGGTGCTCGAGTTCAATAAAGCCATCATAGAAGCTACCCACGACCTCTGCGTGGCGTACAAGCCCAACCTCGCGTTCTTCGAAGCGCTGGGGCCGGCCGGCCTGCAAATCCTGGCGGATTCCATGGCGCATGTGCCTCCGGGCATTTTCACCATTGCTGATGCCAAGCGCGGGGATATTGGCAACACCTCCCGACTGTATGCTAAGGCATTCTTTGAGCAACTCGACTTCGACGCCGTCACCGTGGCGCCCTACATGGGCGAGGACTCGGTGAAGCCTTTTCTCGATTTTCCCGGCAAGTGGGTCATCTTGCTGGCACTCACTTCCAATGCAGGCAGCGCCGATTTTCAATTTACTCCCCAGGAAGACGGCCGGCCGCTGTACGAGAAAGTCATCCGCCGTGCGCAGCATTGGGGCAACCCTGACAACCTGATGTACGTGGCAGGCGCCACCCACCCGGAGCAGTTCGCATCCATTCGTGCCGCCGCGCCCGATCATTTCCTGCTCGTGCCCGGCGTGGGCGCTCAGGGAGGCGATCTGGCTGCCGTGTGCCGCTACGGCATGAATGCACAGGTTGGCCTTTTGGTGAATGCCTCGCGGGCTATCCTCTACGCCGGCTCGGGCCGGGATTTCGCAGAGCGCGCAAGGGATGCGGCGCTGGCATTGCAAAGGGAAATGGCGGGGTTGTTGGGCGTGTAAATGTATTGCGGAATTCTGTTTCTCACCCGGTGCAGGGATGTCGTGGCGACAGAAGTGCCGGGGAACTGTTACCTCCGGTTTCCGATCCCTTCTGCGCCGCTACAAGCCGCCATCCTTGGGACAAGCATATTCAATGCTCCACTCCCAGTCCCGGTTTACCGTTGGTATAGAGAAAACCATCCCGGAGGACAAAGCCGCCCTGCACCACGTCGCGGGCCAGGTCGAAGCTGCCGTCGAGGTCGATATAGCGGGTATTGGGGCAGGCCAGGGCAGCGTGCAACGCGGCGGTGATGCTCACGATGCTTTCGTCGTTGCAGCCCCACATGAGGTGTATGCCGGCCAGCTCTGCCACTTCGGCAATTTTGAGGGCGTGGTCCACGCCGCCGCACTTCATCAGTTTGATGTTGTAGATGCCGTAGGGGTTGGGGTGGTGGGCCATCTGCACCGCGTCTTCCATGCTGTGCAGGTCTTCGTCGGCGGCGCAGAGTTTGCGGATTTCCTCCGGCAGCAAGAGCATTTCGTCCAACTGACCGGGCGGGAAAGGCTGCTCGAAAAACTCCACATTCAAATGCCGGGTAGCTTCTGCGAAGCGGAGCAGGTCGGCGCGGGAGTACCCCTGGTTGGCATCCACGCGGATAACGATACCCGGGCCGGCCAGTTCGCGCAATTTGGCGAACGTTTCAATGTCCTGCTCCACATCCAGGCCGGTTTTGAGCTTTATGACGCGGAAGCCGTCTGCAAGGAAAGCGCGCACATCTTCGAGCGCTTCCTCCACGGATTTGATGCCGATGGTGACGGAAGTGGGAAAGCCGTCGTACACCCGGCCGAAGAAATCGGCCAAGGGCAGCCCGAGATACTGCCCGAACGCATCGTGCAAGGCGATGTCGATGGCGGCCAAGGCCGCAGGCCTGCCCGGCAACAGCCCGGAAGCCTGGCGGATGAGGCGCTTGAAATGCCGGATGTCCTGCCCGGCGAGCAAGTCTTCTGCGCAAGCAGATAAGGCGGTCTCCGAGGCGTGGATGTTCTCTCCGGTGACGAACTCCGCGGGGGAGCCTGCGCCGATGCCGGTAATGCCGTTTTCCAGTTCGATGGTCACGAAGAGATTATCCACGTGGTCGAT
>CAZNYK010000083.1:5079-17724 GCA_964577215.1 uncultured Saprospiraceae bacterium | reverse complement strand
TGCCGTTTACGGTGCGATCGGTAAACTCGTCGCAACTGCATTCGGCAGCTAAGCAAACCGCGCCGGCCACTCTCCCCCGGATCAGGTCTCCCGGTTGGGCGCCGAAGCCGAGTGCGAGATTTATCCCCACTGCATTCTGATGGCAGTAGCTCATTACCGTTCCGCCGCCGGCCGGAATAATGCGCGTTTGGGGCGGCATGGCGAATGGGTTGAAACAGCCGTTATCCTCCACACCGTCGTCATCGTCGTCAAATACGCCGTCGCCGCCGGCTGCGCTGTTGCCGCAGTCGTCGATTTGGGTATTATCCCCGTTCCAGGCACAGGCATGCGTATGCGGAGAGCCGAAATTATGCCCCATTTCATGGGTAACTACCATCACCGACCAGGAATACGTGGGCACATTGGCAAAGGTGGGATCGATGGCGCTCACGGCATACGGCCCTGCATGGTGGAGTTCGTCCATCCCGTCATCATCAAAATCGGCCATGAAAGTGAAGTAAGAACTGCAAAGCACATCTATCCAGGCCAGGCCTCCGCCTAAATTCCTCGTGGAGAGCAGGTGCGCCAGCCTGCCGGTATAATTGTTCTGCAGGTTTTCTCCGAACAATTCCAGGGCGTCGTCTGTACCGGTGGCTGTGACATAGGGATCTTGCGTTGTCCAGATGAAAATCTGCGATACTTCTATATTGATCTGTTCCGCCCTGTACATGATCTCCACCTCGTTGTACAAGCCCAGCACGTAGTTTACCACGCTGCCGGTATTGGAGCCGAAGCTGAGATACATCGCCCGGTCGCATTCCACATATGTCTTAACGCAATCTCCATCGGCAGCCGGGGAAGCCTTGGTTTCGGGCAGGCGTTTCACACGGTCGTACAACGCATTATCAGGGACGCGGCATTCGAATGGATTTTTAGCTTCCAGTTTGCGGTCGTTGTACAATATGTAGTTGCCGGTTTTTTCATCCGCAGGGCCGAGTGCTCCAAGCACGTAGTTTCCGTCCAGGTCGGATATCAGTACCCTGACCTCGTCGCCGAACACGCTCAATGCCGCCAAAGAGCCGGGATCGCCCTTAACCACGCCGTGATAAAAGAAACCCGTCGGGGCAGTGAACTCCTCCTTCCCGGAGGATGTGGTCACTTTAAAGTCCTTGGATACGATATTGACCTGCGTCAGTTCCAACTCTATGTAACGGCCATTTCCGACCGGGATTTCCAGGGTCATGTCTTTGGCAGGGTTGCTCCAAAAACGTTGGAGGCGGCCGCGATCCAATTGCAAATAAACGGCATCTCTGACCACGTTCATGTAAGCGCCCGTTTGATCTGCCGGGTCGTAATTCAAAAATTGGACCGGGCGAAACTCCGCCTTTTGGTTTTTGCGGTCTTCGATGAGTTGCGCCACGGCATTCGGTTCCTGTATGGCAGGCCTTACTGTCAGGCCGTTTTGCGTATTGGATATCAGGTCCTGCCCCTTGCCCGGCAGTGCCGCGCACAAGAGCAAACTGAAAAGAAAAAATATCTTTTTCATGGCAAAATGGATTAATTGGTGAATGAAAATATGCGGATCACTGCATACTGATCAGCACCAGCACCAATCCTTTGCCTTCTTCCAATCCGGTCATGGCTTTTCCGATGACGGCGCCGCGGGCCGCATCGAAGTCCTTTACTTTCATCACGTGACCCGGTGTGGCCGAGGTGCTGAGCAGGTCGCCCGGCTCGATGGCGCCGTAGCTCGCATCGGCATGGCAGAACACCCTGCCCACAATGGCCACCGGCACATCGCCGTCGGCAATGGTGCCTTCCTGGCCCAGCAGCATGGCCGTATTCACGCCGCCCGCGCCGCTCACGATACCGGCCACGGCTTTGTCGTAGGGCTTGTTGCTTATTACGAGCTTGCCTGGGTTGTATGTATCAATGGAGAGCACCATGCCGGCTTCCGGCTTCAGGGCTTCTATCGGGCTTACATGGAAGCGCTCGGCCAAGTCGGCGCCGGTAACGATAAGCCGTTTTTTCACTTCCACTTCCGCATTGTTTACGATCATCATTTCCTCGTTGAAAGCGGTGATGCGCACATCGCCGGTTTCATTCTCTATGCGCAGGCCGGCGCCTGCGAGCCTCAGGCCGGAGGTTTCGGCAGCGCCGAGGATCAGTCGGCCATGGAGGTTCAGGTTGCCGGTAATACGAGCATTGTTGTTCACCCGCGTCAGGCCGGCAAAGGTGGCCGTTCCCCCGGTATGGAGGTCTCCGCCTGAGCCGATGCCGCCGGTCACTACAAGCGCCCCGGAATTGATACCGGTAGAGGCTGTATTGCTCAACAAGCGCGTCACGCCGCCGGGCTGCACGGTGAAATTCCCGCCCACTGTGGTAGCGCCGGCTACATTGAGCGTTTGGCTGATTCGACTGTCTCCAGCCACGTCGAGCCGGGCTGCGGGCGCTGTAGTGCCTATGCCGAAATCCCCCGCATTGGTAATGGCTCCGCGCGGGGTATTGCCGGTGATGAACACCATACCTGCATCGTTGAGCGTGCCTAAGGTGTTGTTGGCGGCGCCGATGACGTTGCCGCCTACGCGCCAGTCCTGGTTGATATTAGCGTCATCAATTGTGCAGGAGTAGTTGTTGCCCGCATCCCGGTGAGAATACACGGTGAATTCGCCGAAGGTTTTGCCGATGACTTTGAGGTCTTCCAAAGAACCGGGCCAGGCGTTGGAAGGACAGCGGGAGTAAATGGAGGTAACGCATACCGTGCCTCCGCCGCTGGTCACTCTGAAATAGCTGTACTGGGGCAGAATTCCACCAGGCAGGCCTGCACCGGACAGGGTAATCAACTCGCCGTTCATAACACCGGGGAACGAAGCGATCTGCTGCGTCAGAGGTTTGTTGGAAAACACATCAACGGTCACGTTGTCTTCGCCGAAATAATACACGCTCATCTCTACAAATCCCCCGTTGCAGGGGCAGGGTTCGGAGGGACACAATCCCGGCATCGCGGCGGCCATTGCACTTTGCGTTTCCAGAAACTCGGCATGGGCGGCATTGTAAGCGTTGGAGGGAATGTTTTGGGCTGTCAAAATGGACAGGCTGAGGCAAAAGCTGCAAACAAACAGCAGTAATACAGTTCTCATAAGTAGCGGTTTAAAGGTGATAAAATAATGCGTGCCGCAACGTGCGGCAAATCTGCAATCAAGTCGTGGAAAGGGGAAATTTGTTACCCCCGGCTCGGAGAAAGCATGTTGCTGAGAGTGCTCCTGCAAAACGGGAAAAACCAATAATTTTGCCTTTGTCCGGAATTTTTAGTAAATTCGCCTTGATTCAAAGATTCCACCACAAAAGCATTCAGCATGAAACCCAAAGAGCGCAAGCTGGCGGCCATCATGTTTACCGATATAGTGGGTTATTCCGCCATGATGCAGAAAAGCGAGGATACGGCCAATCGCCTCAGAATGCGCCACCGCGAGGTATTCAACCGGATAACCGCTCAATATGGCGGAGAAATATTGCAGTATTTCGGCGACGGCACCCTGAGTATTTTTTCCAGCGCCACTGCCGCCGCCGAGTGCGCCGTTGCCATTCAGCAAGCATTGAAACAAGACCCGAAGGTGCCTTTGCGCATAGGCATCCACACCGGCGAGGTCACCTACAGCGAGGAAGAAGCATATGGCGACGGAGTCAATATCGCAGCCCGCCTGGAATCCCTATGCGTACCGGGAGGAGTGTTTATATCCGGCAAAGTTTATGACGAGATCAAAAACCACGCCCGGCTGAGGGCCAAGCCGATTGGAAGACATCAGATGAAAAATATCCAGCAGGAGTTGGAAGTGTATGCTCTTTCCAATGAAGGCATCAACACGCCGGATTATGAACTGCCGCAGGCAGAGGCGCTCGCCGCGCCGGCTGCCGTAGCGCCCATGCCCGGCAAAAAGAATAAGTGGGTCGTCTTTCTTTTGGCTTTCTTTTTCGGGATTTTCGGCGTACACCGTTTCTACCTCGGGCAGCGCCTGCGCGGCATCCTGCACCTGGCGGTCTTTTTCTTAGCGGCCTTTCTCGATGTAATTCCCGACGAAGCCGTAGGCATTTTGGCCATCATCGGTTTTATTGATTCCATGATCTTTTTAGCTATGCCGCGCCCCGATTTTGACGCCCGCTACAATGCCCGTATCGTGGAAAAACAACAGGAGGCGGCCAGGGCCCGGCAAGCTGAAGCCATGGACCCCAAGCGGATTTTGCGCGAACAGTTCGCACAGCACTTTTCCCATGCGGTAAACCTGCACCGCAACTACGACTATGCCGGCGCCGTAACGTGGCTGCACAAGGCCCTGGATATTCAATACAATGCCTCCGAAGCTCATTTCTTGTTAGCAGCTTGCTATTCGTTCAACGAAAATGCCGAAAAAGCCCTGTATCACTTAGACCTGGCTTCCGCTTTCGGACTGGAAAACCTCGAAGAACGCGTTCAAACCGAAGACGACCTGTCGTACCTGCGCATACAGCCCCAGTTTGAGGCATTTGTCAAAAACGGCTATCGCTTGCCCAAGGAATTGCCTGCACCGCAGCCGGACTTGCTGGAAAAAGAGCCGGGCCTGGAATTGCCGGAACAAAGCGGGGAACTTCTGGAGGATCCGGAAAAGGAAAAAATCCGGCTAAGGGATGAACGCGGTTGAATGGAAGCTATATTTAATGCACCACCAACTTTTGGGTCAAGGTTTTCCCCTGCGAGTTAATACGCACCAGGTATATTCCTTTTGCCAATTGCAAGCGGAGGTTGACATCTCCTGTAACCGCCGGGTATCTTGAAAGCACCTGCCCCTGCAGGGTCAGCACTTCAATAGCGGCCATTTCCCGGATGCCTTCTATCCGGATACCGGTTTGTGCGGGGTTTGGAAAAATCTTGAAAACCAAAGGCCCGGGAGATTCAGTGTGAAGGGGTTGTTGCCAGGTCTGGCCGGCCTGATTCCCCCAAAAATACTCAACCAGGTCAGGCATATCGATGAACGGGTTCCTGTTGTACTGCCAGGTATAAACCACGTTGTTCCTGTTCATTTCAAAATCGTCCGGGGGATCGTCCCTGTGCCAGTCCAGCAAGGTAGCCAAATCTCCGAACTGGCCGATCATGCCATCCGGAAACCCGTTCACGACTTCGAGGCCGTTATAGCGAACGGCCAGGTAGAAAATGCAGCGCGCCACATCGCCTTTAAAACCTCCAAGGGTGCCCGGCGGGCCGCTGTATTGCCCGTAAAACTGGTTGCCCCTGTTGTTGTTTTCTTCCGCACTCACCGCTCTTATGGCATGCGCATCGGAATTGGCATGGCGCAGGGAGTCGGCATTGGTTATCCAAAATACATCCCGTCCATCGGCGAGGGTGTCCGCGCTGATACTTTCGAAGCCGCCGCGCGAGCGGGGAAAAGTGTGCTCCCGGTTCCATACCCCGGTGTTGTTGGAGGTAGTCTGGAAGTCGAGCTTGGGCCGGCCCTGTTCCAAATATACCAGCCAAACCTGGTTGCTGTTTTCCGGGTTTTGATCGGCCTCCTTTATTATGTCGATCACATCGTTGTAGGTTTGCGCTCTCACCGCCTCAGGGTTTGCAATAATCTCCTGTAAAGCTGCACTCAGATCAATGCCCGACAAGCCGTCAAGGCTGTCGTAATACCCCGGCGGTTGCGTACTGGACACCACGCCGTAAGTGGGCTGGATGGGCGTGCCGAAGGGCGCTACGCGGAAGTCGTTGTCCACAACCCGGACCGGGATGTTGTTATTCAGTACCAAATATGATTGGGGCAAGTCGGCCAAACGGATCACCATGACTTCGTCGCCTTCATCTATATCGTCATCAATTAAAGTTATGGTAGTGGAAACCGAGTTTTGGCCTGCGGGAATTGTCAAAGTAGTATCTCCCATAAAATCAGCACTATTGAAAGTGCCGTCGCTCAATGAAAAGTGGATATCCAAATCCGTTGTTACGTCTTGTTCTGTTGAAAAAACGATGTCAAACGAATCACCTTCATCATACAACGTTTGAGCAATGGCAACCAGCACGCCGTTCAATACAATACCGCTGCCGTCGTTGAGACGCCTTGGCGTGGGCGACCCTGCGAAATAGGTGCCGTCGTTGTTGCGCTGAATGGAGTTGGTGTTGTTGGCCGGGCCTTCGCTGATTTGTTGAATGGAGGGATTAAAAGCCTGAAAGATGGCGATCATACTCTCTACATCGGGGTCGTTGGTGTCGTACAGCAACACATCCACCAGGGTCTCGTTTACAAAAGCGACAGTGCCTTCCGGAAAATCTTCGGCATTGCCTTGATAGATGGCCACCGCATCGGCCCCGTTCTGGATCACATTGGGCGGGATGATATATTGAGGATATGGCGTTACGGTAGTGCTGCCGATCAACAGCAAGCCATTGATGTCGGTAGTATATCCGTCCAGATCTAATGCCAGATAACTTGAATTCCCTCCTGAAACGGACCCATTGAAAAAAACCAGCACATATCCGTCTAAAGAAAAATGAGGCGTTTCGGATTTGAGTTCTACAAACTCCTTGTCGTCAATACCCGGGGTATCACAATCTAATTCATTGATTATCAGCACTTGCGCCGTCAGGGATTGGGTAAGTAAAAAAAGGACAAGCCAAATTGCGTTTTTAAACATGCGATCAACTTTTTGCAAAGATGCCATTTTTTGGAAAGTAAGCCCGGAGGGTCGAAATCAAAAGCTGTTGTTGAAAAGTATATTTGCATCCGCTTTGGGAACTATTTCGAAAACCACTGCCATACCATGTTCTTCCAATTGGCAGGCTTTGCCAATAACCGGCAAGCTATAACTATAAAATCGCAAAATATGAGAAAACCAGGTTCTTTTTCCCTTCGCGCCGCCATCCTGCTGGCCGTTGCTTTCACTGCTTTTGCCTGCCCAAGCGGCCTTGATTACCCGCTCGCCGAAAAACCCGACATGATAGACCCGGCGCTGCTGGGCACCTGGGTAGCGCTCTCCGACGAAGCTGAAATGCTGGAAGTCAGTATCCGCAAAAAGGACGATTACTCCTATGCCGTAGAGGTACTGGAAAACTCCGAAGGGTACATGGTGGATGCGACAAAATTCACCAGTTGGGTCACCCGTATGGACGGTCACTCCTTCCTGTATTCTCAACCGGCGGAAGGAGACGATGAAAAGTACTACCTCTATCACTACGCCTTTGAAGACGGCATTTTGGTCATCCACGACGTGGGGCTGATGGTGGGCGGCACGGATGCCGTGAGCAGTACAGCCACCCTGCGCAAGGAGGTGTCTGCTTCCCTGAAAAGGCAGGATTGCCTGTCGAGCCGTTTGGAATACCAAAAGAAGTAGGCCGGGGCTGTGTTCAGTACACGCTATCCCAATCGCACCCAAGGCAAGTGCATTTATGCGGTTTGGGTTTGAAACAAATTCCCCATCTTTGCGAAACCAAAGCCCGGCGACGGGCGTCTTATTCATACCAACAATACGCCGACATGGAAGCATACATCGTAAAAGCATACCGCAGCGCAGTGGGCAAAGCCAAAAAAGGAGGCTTTCGCAATTACCGCTCCGACGACCTCGCCGTGGACGTGGTCAAATACCTCTTCGAACACACCCCCGAACTTGATCCGGCCTTAGTGGACGATGTCATCGTGGGCTGCGCCAACCCGGAAGGCGAGCAGGGTTTGCAGATAGGCCGCCAGATATCGCTGCGCGCGCTGGGAAAGGAAGTGCCCGGTATGACCGTGAACCGCTACTGCGCTTCCGGCCTGGAAACCATCTCCATTGCCGTAGCCAAAATACGCGCCGGTATGGGGCATGTATATGTAGCCGGCGGCACCGAAAACATGAGCATGATTCCCATGACCGGTTACAAACTCGCCCCGAGTTACGCCGTTGCAGCTCATACGCCTGATTACTTGGTAGGCATGGGTATCACCGCCGAGGCTGTAGCTAAAAAATACGGCATCAGCCGCGAGGCCGCTGATGAGTTTTCATACAATTCCCACATGAAAGCCGCCAAAGCCATTGACGAAGGCCGTTTTGCGGAGCAGATCGTACCCGTGAAAGTAAAAGAGGTGTTCGTGAAAAATGACAAAAGGGTGGAAACGGAACATCTCGTCAACGTTGACGAGGGCGTCCGGCGAGACACCACTGTGGAGGGCCTTGCGCAACTTCGCCCGGCATTTGCCGCCAATGGCGTGGTCACCGCCGGCAACGCCTCCCAAACTTCCGATGGGGCCGCTTTTGTATTGGTGGTCAGCGAAGATATCGTCAAGCAATTCAATCTCAAGCCCATCGCGCGTATGGTATCCTGCGCCGTAGCCGGCGTAGATGCACTCTACATGGGCATCGGCCCGGTAGCGGCCATACCCAAAGCGCTCAAGCAGGGCGGGCTCAGCCTTTCCGACATTCAGCAAATTGAACTCAACGAAGCTTTTGCCGCACAGGCGCTCGCCGTCATACAAGAAGCCGGCCTCAATCCCGACCTCGTGAATCCCAACGGAGGGGCAGTAGCTTTAGGGCACCCGCTGGGATGCACCGGCGCCAAGCTCTCCACCCAACTCCTCTACGAGATGAGGCGCCGCGGACAGAAATACGGCATGGTTACTGCCTGCGTGGGCGGCGGGCAGGGCATAGCCGGTATTTATGAATTGCTCAACTGAGCAAAGACCGGGTGATATCTGTTCTCATACCAGTTTTCAATTTTGACGTCACTGCGCTGGTGGAGGAGTTGGCTCAGCAATGCGCTGAATCAGGCCGGCCATGGGAGATTATTTGTCTGGATGACGGCTCTGCCCCGGAGTTTCAGGCGGTAAACAGGGCGCTGGTAAACCTGCCCGGCATTCGTTATGAAGAACTGCCCGAAAACGTGGGCCGCGCAGCCATACGCAATCGTCTGGCAGACATGGCATCCTTTCCCTACCTGCTTTTTATGGACTGCGATTCGGCTGTGGTAAGGGCCGGTTACATTGCATTGTACCTGGCACGCCTCGAGCCCGGCACAGTGCTTTACGGCGGGCGGGTATATGCGCCGGTTCCGCCCGTAGAAAAACGGCACCTGCTGCACTGGAAATATGGCAGGGAGCGCGAACAAATCCCGCCTGAAAAACGAAACCAACGGCCCTATCATGCATTTATGACCAATAATTTCCTGATCCCGAAACTGGTATTTCAATCTATACGATTTGAGGAGCGGATAAGGCACTACGGCCACGAAGACACGCTTTTCGGAATGGAATTGCAGCACCGGGGCGTACCAATCTTGCACTTGGACAATCCGCTGGAGCACAAAGGCTTAGAAACAGCCGAAGTGTTCTTGCAAAAGACTTCGCAGGCGGTCCGGAACTTATTATGGCTTCATCGGGAAGGCCTGCCTGTTCAAACCCGCCTGCTGGATTTCAGGAATGCTGTTGAAAAATGGAGGCTTTTGCCTATGGTACGTATTGCTCTTCGCGTGGCATCGCCCTGGATGTGGAAAAACCTGCTCTCTGCACAACCCGCTCTCATCGTATTAGATGGATGGAAGTTAAAACTTTTTCTGGAGGATGTATAACCTGATTTTCTCCGCCAGCACCCTGGCATGGCCTAATTTAGACTCAAAACTCCAGCCGGCAATGTGGGGCGAGAGTACTACATTTTCTGCACTGCGCAGGTATTGAAAGGGTTCGGGCAGGGCTTCGAAATGGAGAAACTCAAATGAAGTTTCTTCGTACTCCAAAACGTCCAATGCAGCGCCGCGCACATGACCGCTCTGCAAATGCTTGACCAATGCCGCAGTGTCCAAAACCGTGCCGCGCGCCGTATTCACCAGAAAAATGTCTTTGGCGAAAGCTCCCAGGAAGGCGTCATTGATAAAATAGTGGTTGGAGGGCATGTAAGGGATATGGATGCTGAGTATGTCGCTTTCCCTTTGCAAAGTGGGCAAGTCAACGGCTTGTGCATTGTCATCCCCATAATCGCTTTTGTACTTGTCGTAAGCGATGACCCGGCAGCCGAAACCCTGCAAGCGCTGGGCGAGAGCCGTGCCCATGTTTCCATAGCCTAATATGCCTACGGTTTTGCCTTGTATCTCGTAGCCCCGGTTGCCTTCGCGTATCCACTGCCCGTTGCGCACCTGGCGGTCGGCGCGGGCCAGGTTGTTCATCAGGCATAGCATCAGCCCCAACGTGTGCTCGGCTACCGTATTACGGCTGCCCTCGGGAGAAGTGAGCACGGCGATGCCTTTCTGTGCTGCATAGTCTACATCGATATGCTCTACCCCTACCCCTTCGCGGGCGATAAAGCGCAAATTAGCGCCCCGGTCGATGAATTCACTATCTGCACGCAAACGGCTGCGCATGACCACGCCGTGGAACCGGGGCAATAAGGCAAGCACTTCCATGCGGGGTGTTTCGAAATGGGGATGTACCTCTAATCCCATTTCGGTGAGGGCTTCCTGGAGGAAGGGATGCGGGCGGTCGAGGAGGAGGATGCGCAGTGGCGGTATTTTTTGCTGGTGGATTTGGAAGCCTGATAAAAATCAATTCACCACATCCGTCAAATTCCGGATAATCAATTGCGGATCGTTAAACTGCGACACCACTGCCGTTACCGTCACGGTTCCGGTGGGTACGTTGGTATTGACAAAGGACGCCTGCGTTCGGGTAAAAAGAACGATGGTTCCCGTGCCGTCTGTCATGTCTTTACTACCGCTGTAAGTACCTCCCTGGGGGAAGGTCACTCCTGTAACCCGCACCAGGGTGGACTCCCAGGCTTCCCGGTTGGCAAGTATCTCGGCGATGGTGGCAGTTCGGGGTGCCGGCAGCGTACCGGTACCGGGCCGGGCGGCATTAGCAAGCGGCACATTATTGAGTTGGAGCAGGCCGTTAAACTCGGATATCTCAGCCCCGCCGACATTGATGACAAGAGAGTCGCCGAGATTGAAAGTATGGTCTGCCGCAAAACGCACTACAATGCCTCCGGTGGCGTCTTGAAGAACAATGTTGCGGGTGGTCCAGTTGTTGTTCACCCGGTCGCTGATAACCACACCCTTTACCTCCCTGTTGGCCGGAGCTGTGGTAGTGGCGCCCGCGAAGAGGGCGCGTACCTGTGCCAGTGTTATGAGTTCAGCACCGCCGGTTCCCCCTCCCGAGCCCACGTCGCCCGGAGCGCGAATTATGATCTGCGGATTATCAAACTGTGAGACCATGCCTGTCACACTCACCGTGCCGGTGGGAAAGCTCTGTCCGGAAAAAGTTGCGAGGCTGCGCGTAAAGAGCACGACGGTGCCGGTGCCATCATTGATGGTAACACTACCGGAGTAGGTGCCGGCAGTACCGCCGCTAAGGGTGGCGTTTTCAATTTTCACCAGGGTGGATTCCCAAGCTTCCAGGTTGGCGTTGATCTGCGCCACGGTGGCAACGCGCGGAGCGGGCAGCGTGCCGGCGCCTTTGGAAACAGCCGACCCGGCAGGTACATTGTTCAACTGCAACAATCCGCGAAATTCAGACAACTCCATTCCGCCAACGGCTACCTCTACTTTTTCGCCGAGGGAGAAATTGTGATTGGCTGCGAAACGCACCACGATTCCGCCCGTTTCATCCTGGATGACCATGTTGCGCCCGTCCAAGCTGGCAGTGGTGCGGTCGGAAATGACCACGCCCTCGATGGATTTGCCGAAAGGCCCTGTGGAAGACCCCCCGCCGTAAAGCGCCCTCAGGGAAGCAATGGTGATAATATCGCCGCCCGGGCCGCTGCCGCTCGAACAGCGCTGCCCTTCCATCTGCACGTCGCTAAGTTCTCTGATAAATAACTGTTTCGTTGTTCCAAAAACAGTATAAATAGCCGTCAGGGAGCCATTGCCTTTAGGCGTTAGATCCACAGCAAAAGTGGCGAAACCGCTGGTGCGCAGGGTGATGGTGTTGCCGCTGCAATCTTGCACCGTGCGGTTAAGGGTGCGGAGGCCGGCGGCATCGGCAAAATATTCAGCAGTATCCACCGGAGCGAATTCCACATTTTCCAGCCGAACCAGGGTGTTGATGTCGCCGGCGGTGAGTTCATTGATGGTTTTTACCTTGGGAGCCGGCTCAACTGCCTTTTTACCTCTGAAAATGAAAGCGCTCGTATTGACGATGTTGCCGAGCCGCACTGCGCCATTTTGAGTATAGGTGTAGCCGCCCAGTTGCGTCACCCCGCTGTTGTCGCCCAGCACCAAGCCCTTGCATTTGATATAAATTTCCCGGCCGATGGGGAAGAAGTTATAAGCATTGGAGATGCTGATGCGCACATCAATGCCGCCGGTTTCATCCTGCAAGATAAAGGATTGGAAAAAATTGCCGGAGCGGTCGTCGGCTACCACAATTCCTTTCACGATGATATCGTCTTCAATGGCCGCGAAAGTTGCCGGCGGTACCAGGCGTGCCTTCAGTTGCGCAATGGTAGTATTGGCCGTAAGGCCCGGATCTTCGCCTTCCAGCGGAGGCTCATCAAAGTTCAAATCCACACAGGAAGGGATAAAAGCTGCCGAAAAAGCAAGCAGGACGATCGGGAAGAAGCGAGCAAGATGTTTCATTTTATGATTGACGATTGATGATTGACGATTTTTGATTTTTGATTTCTCCCAATGTGCTTTTTCACTGATCAGCAAAACCACATACATATTAAATCCTTAATATTCAG
>CAZNYK010000083.1:0-4979 GCA_964577215.1 uncultured Saprospiraceae bacterium | reverse complement strand
TGTGCTTTTTCACTGATCAGCAAAACCACATACATATTAAATCCTTAATATTCAGCACATTAGCACATCAGCAAATGAGCATATCAGCACATCACTAAATGCGCAGGCTCAGGTTCACAAAGAAATTCCGCCCGAAATTGAAGAAGTACCGGGTGGGGAACTGATCGGGATCCCGCGTTTCAAAATCGAAGCGCAACTGCTCAAAACCGCCGGTGATGAAGTTGGTATTGTCCAGCAAGTTGTTCACGCCCACATTGAGATAGATGTAGTACTTGCGCTGAATAAGCCAGGATTTTCCCCCGAAGAAATCCATAGTGAACGTTGCGGGTGCGCGCTCCTGGTCAATTACTTTGCGCAGGAGCGGGTCTTGGGCATCGAAGCCGTAAACGGCATTAGCCGTGCGGCGAACAGGGTTGAAATCCACCCAGATATTGTCGAAATAGTTGAAGTTGAGGTTGGCAAACCAGAATTTGCGGGAGGCGTAGTTGATGCCGGCCGTGTAGGCAGTTTGCGGCATACCCGCGAGGCGGAAGTTTTCAGCATAAATCGCGAACTCCCTGTCTTCGCCTAAGGCAAAATCGCGTGGATTGTCGATAAACACGCTTCCTGTAGGCCGGGAATTATAAATGTACTGTCCCAGTGCGGCGACGCCGGAGAGTTTCAGGCTGGGGGAGATTTTTGCTTCCAGGGCAAGCTCTACCCCTGCATGGCGGCGATCCTGCCCGGTAATGACGTAATTGACGAAAGCGCCTTCCAGGTCGTCATTGTAAAAACGGAGAATTCTAATTTGATCAGAGAACTGGGTGATGTAAGCCATTGCGCGGGCTTTTATATTGGGCGCTCGCAGCAGGTAGCCGCCTTCCGCGGAAAGAATTTTTTCATTGGTCAGGTTAGGCACCAACTGTTCCCGGGTGCGGGGCGACACGTAGGCATTGTCGAAAAATGGTGCGCGGGTTTGATAGTATCCGTTGGCGATCAGGTAGTTGCGACCATCCAACTTGTAGGTAAGCCCGGCTTTGCCGCCTATGTTGGTGAAATTTTGCTTTTCGGAATCGCCGAATGATTGGTCGGGAAACATGCCGGACCGCATATTTCCTGTGCGCCAGAAAGAAGTGCGGCCGATGCTTGCAGCGACAAAAGCGTCAAGCTTGCGGTAGGAGTAAACGCCCTGGGCCCAGAGTTCTCCGCGGCGGATATTCGCATCGTAATCGTAGCCCCAGCGATCGCCCTCGCGGAGAATGCGCCCCGGGTTGTTGAGATCGTTTTGAACGACATCCACATCGCCAGGAAAATCGCGCACCACGAACCGGTTGATGTCGGCGTAGTAATCGCCTCCGAGCAGGTCGTCCACCAATTTGAAATTTTGGACGGTTTGCCGTTGATATACAAGGCCTGCGTAAAGCCTGACGCTTTCGCTCAGGGTAGCCTGGTAATTGGAGCTGAAGCTCAAATCCCGGATATTGCTGCGGCGTTCCTCGATGATGTATTGCGACCAGCGTCCTTCCGGAGCCGGTCCGTTGAGAAGACCGGCAAATTTTTGGCTCAAAAGGCTGTTCCGGTTCACATCGTAGAGGGCGGCCCAGTTGACCTGGCTGCGATTGGGATCGCTGCGAAAGTCGTCTTCCAGTTTATTGCCTTCGGCAATGCTCTGCTGGTTGATGTAGCTGGGGAGATACCGGTAATAGCTCGGGCGCGGATCGGGTGCGTCAAACCAATCCAATCCGGTATTGCCGTCCCTGCCGATCTGCAAAGAAGCGGCCGTAGTGAGAATAGCGCCTTTGTGGATATTCCAGTCGTGACGCAGCATAAAAACCGGCCTGTCGCTGCGCAGCTCGCTCGAATTCCGCTTTTTACCGTTCTGATAACCCCACAGCGGATTGTAGAAGTTGGTGCCTGTGAGATCGTACAATTCCTGAATGCTGCTGGTAGAACGCCCCCGCCGTAAAGGCGCGTCAAAAGCAGTGAAATTGAGCAGGTGATCTTTATTGATGCGCTTGTCGGCAGAGAGAAAATAAGCCCATCCATCAAAAAAAGTACCTTCCACATAGCCTTCCTGCGCCCAGCGCCGCGAGCCGGAGAGCGTGAATGCCCATCCCTTGCGGGTGACCCCTGACGACCAGGTACCCATGATCCTGTTGCGGAAAGCGCCATTGGAGACAGCATACGAAAGGCGCAGTTGCTTGCGATGGAAAGTGGCGCGGGTGTCGATAAAGTTGCCGCCTCCCACACCGCCGAAAGTGTAAGGAATTGGGCCGATGCCCATGTCAATTTCGCGGTTGCGGGTCACGTCGTTGAGGCCGCCCCACACGTTCCAGGTGACGCGCCCATTATCCAAGTCGTTAAAAGGCAGCCCATTGAGAAAAACGTTGACGTATTCCGAGTCGTAGCCGCGTATGCGGAAACGCGCCGGTCCGAAGGTGAACGCGGCTGCCGATACGAATACGTCGCGGGAAGCGGTAAGGATACCGGAGATATTCTGGTTGTTGCCCTCCACCTCCAGGTTGTCATCGGACAGAGAAATGGTAGGAATGAGATCCTCCTTGAGGGCTACCCCTGCTTCGCCGCGGGGCAGCATCCCGATAGCGCCGAGGTCGAGATCGCGGCCCTGTACTTTAATTTCAACGGAGTAATCAGTGTAATTATCCAAGCGGATATTCAATTCATAGGATCCGCCCGGCACCTCTTCCAACACAAAGTTTCCCCTGTAATCGCTCAAAGTGCTCCATGCGGTTCCGCTTAGCGAAATCACAGCGCCCCTCACCGGCAGTTGAGTGGCCTGATCAAGCACCGTACCCGATATTCGCGCATTTTGGGAATAAGTTTCCGGGGCTAAAAGGGAGAAAAATAAACAAAGGGGAAGTACCAAAGCGAAGTGGCGAAACATATCGGCAGGTTTTGGCTGGTAAGTGTTCAAATGCAGCGCAAAAGTAGATAATTCCATTGGGAAACACCCCCGGCAGAAAAATTTAACCATTTGGTAAATTACTTTCGGCTAAAAACTGCGTTTGTTTGTGTGTCAAAACAAATGCCATGAAGAACTATTGCATTGCAGTCGCCGCTATTCTACTCCCCCTTGCTCTTACTGCACAGCCCAAACAGTATAAAATTGCCGCTGTCGGCTTTTATAACTTAGAGAACCTTTTTGACACCATCAACAATCCACTGACCAACGATGAGGACTTTCAGCCCGGCGGCGCCTACCGCTACAATACGGCCGTATATGTGGAAAAACAGGCCAATCTCGCCCGCGTCATTGCCGACATGGGCGCCGAATTCACCCCCGACGGCGCTGCCGTTCTCGGCGTAGCTGAAGTGGAAAACCGCGATGTGCTTGAAGACCTGGTCCGGCAAAAGGAAATTGCGGGCCGCAACTACCAGGTCGTTCATTACGACTCGCCCGACCCACGCGGCATAGATGTAGCCCTGCTCTACCAGCCGAAATATTATACCGTGACAGGTTCCAAAACGCTGCCGATGGTGGCCTATGAAGAAAATGGCGTCCCTCGCTCTACCCGCGACATTCTCCTGGTGAGCGGCATTTTCGACGGCGATCCGTTACACGTACTGGTCAATCACTGGCCCTCCCGCCGCGGCGGAGAGGCTGCCACCCGACCCTTGCGCAATGCCGCCGCTTTGGTATGTAAAAACGTGGCCGATTCCATCACACTGGCAGATCCCAAAGCCAAAGTCATCATCATGGGCGACCTCAACGACGACCCTGTGAGCCCAAGCGTACGCCAGGTACTCAATGCCAAGGCCGGAAAAAAGGACACCCCGCCCCGTGGCTTTTTCAACCCGTTCTACGATTTTTACAAGAAAGGCTTCGGCACCCTCGCCTACCAGGATTCCTGGAATCTCTTTGATCAGATCATCCTCTCTCACAGCCTCATAGACCCCAAAACAGGCGGTTACCAGTTTTACCAGGCCCGGGTGTTCAATGCGCCTTACTTAGTGCAACAAACCGGTCATTTCAAAGGCTACCCCCACCGCACCTATTCCGGCAGCACCTACATCGGCGGCTACAGCGACCACTATCCAACGCTGGTGTATTTGGTGAAAGAAGTTGAAGCAGATTGAATTTTGGGGAGAATCGGGGAAACCGGCGTTTCAGAAAAGAGCGCTAAGGAACACACGAGTTATGCTATCACTGAGGCTCTCTGTGTAAAAAATCTTCTCGGGAAACTTGGACGCAGGATTCAGCAGAGTTCCCGGAGGCAAAGGGTATGTTCCACTGCTTGAACCAAATCGGCCCGCAGGGGTTTTCCTGCCAAATGCATTGCCATGAATTATTTTGAGTTTTTCGGCCTTCCCGTTCGTTTCCTGATAGATGAAAATGCGTTGCGCAAAGCGTTTTATACCAACAGCAAAAAGTACCACCCCGATTTTTTCACCCAGGAGCCGGATGAAAAACAGGCGGAAATACTCGATCTGTCCACCCTCAACAACCAGGCCTACCACACCTTAGCTGATTTCGACAAGCGGATGCGCTATATCCTCGAACTCAACGGAATACTGGAAGAGGAAGGTCAGAATCAACTTACGCAGGAATTTTTGGCGGAAATGATGGAACTCAACGAAGCGCTGATGGAACTGGAGTTTGATTTCGACCCGGAGCAATTCGCCACTACTCAGCAAGCCATCCATGACCTGGAGCAAGACCTCTTCGAGGGCATACGCCCAGCGCTGGAATCCTATGAAAATACGCCCGGGCATATGGAACTTCTGGCCCTTGTAAAAGATTATTACTTAAAAAAACGCTACCTCTTGCGCATCAAAGAAAATCTCTCTAAATTTGCCCCGCTCTAAAAGAAGAGCATCCAAAACAGTATGCCGAAGTGGCGGAATGGTAGACGCGCACGACTCAAAATCGTGTACCATACGGTGTGTGGGTTCGAGTCCCACCTTCGGTACGACTTAGCCGGAAAGGTGGGAGGAGAAGTTTATCCCGACATTGTCGGGAAGTCCCACCTTCGGTACGA
>CAZNYK010000082.1:0-17858 GCA_964577215.1 uncultured Saprospiraceae bacterium | reverse complement strand
CACGACGGCAGGATGCTGCCAGAGGGAATCCGTGATAATTTGTGGAATTCGTGGACAGCTTACCTGCCGGCCTTATCCGTGCTGCGAAGATGGGAAATGGCGGGGAGAAATGCAAGGGTTATGCTACTAAAAGCCCCCTTCAAAACAAACTCCCCTGCCGGGCGAAGCTCATCGGGTTTTCCAATTCCAGCAATTGGCGTTTTACATCCAAGCCGTAGAAATAGCCCTGCAAGTCGCCGCTTTTGGCAATGCAGCGGTGGCAGGGCACGATGACGGCAATAGGGTTGTGCCGGTTGGCCTGCCCGACGGCGCGCACGGCGTTGGGGTCGCCGAGCTTGTCGGCAATGGCCTGGTAAGAGGTGGTGTGGCCGTAGGGGATTTTCAGGAGTTCCTGCCACACAGCTTTGTAATAATCGGGCGCGCCGCCAAAGTCGAGCTTCAGGTCGAAGCTGCGGCGCTCGCCGCGGAAGTACTCGTCCAATTGCTTAACCGCCTCCCGCAGCGGCTCCGGCGTTTCGCCCTGTGGGCCCCGACCTGCGGTCAGGGGACTTATGTCCACCTTGTGTACGGAGGAAATGCCCAACTCGCTGCCGCTGATCTCCAGGCAGCCTATGGGAGACGAGTAGTATGTTTTTTGCATCATGGCAGGAGGTGTAAGACGTATGCTTCGACTCCGCTCAGCATACGGCTCAAAGCTACAAAAATTGAAACAGAATATACCGCCGCTTATCATACTCAAACTCCAGCAATTCCTGATAAGGCCGCTCCACGCAATCAGCTTCGGCTAAATAATACGCGCCCGGCTCTTCCCGGTACGAGCGCTTGAGGCACTCTCCCCGCAGGCGGTTGAGATAATACACCGTGGTGTGCGAAATGCGGTCGAAGCGATAGATGTAAAGCGGCTGGTCTTGCGCGATGCGCTGTATTTCAACGGCTAAGGCTTTGTCTTCCAGGGCGCCGCTTTGATGGGCGCGCTGCGGCAGCACTGTGAGATCGAACGCGATGCGCGCAACCGCCATGGCCACGATCAGCAGTGCAAGCTCCATGCCTTTGCGTTTCCAATAAAGATAACACAAACTAAAAAACGCAAGGCCGGCCACGCCGGCCAACAGGTATTCATACGGCAAAAAAGAGAGGTCGGGTACGAAAGCGAGAGCGGGGGCGCCGGCGGCAAAAACCAGCAGAAGAGCGCCGGTAAGAACTCTGAAAATCGCGTTCACGACGGGTTTCAACTCAGCGCGGTGCCGCCAGGCCCAGGTGAATACGATCAGCAACAGGGGAAAAAGCATGTACAGGTAACGCTGCTTAGCCCCCGGGGAGAGCCAATACACCGGGAAGTTGGCGGCGAAAACCAGCGCGGAAAAGGCCACCCAGTCGTTGCGGCGCAAGAGGCCAGGCACGTCCTTACGCCACAAGAAAATGGCAAGCAGTGAAAACGGCAGCAGGTCTTTTAGCGTATCCAAGGGGTAGAGCACCAAGTGGCTCAGCAGTGGCCCGATTCCCTGCCCGGCTACGGTGCGTTCGCCGGCTTGACCTATCCATTCGGGCAGCAGGCGGTCCAAGCCGTTGTACAGGCTGTATTGGTACAAATACCCCCCGACGATGAGTGCAAATACGCCGATGCCCGCCAAATGCGCCCGGGAGAACAGCCTGCGCCAGTCCCTTTGGTAGGCAAACCACACCCCAAGCGAAAGGCCGATGAACAGGATGGATGGCAGCCCTTTGGTGAGGAAACCTATGGCATTCAGCCCGTAAAAAGCGGTGAAGAGCAGCAGGTCCCTGCGCGTCTGGTAAAAATGGAACAGGGCGGCAAAGCCGGCAAAGCCGGTAAGGGCGTAAAACAGGTCAATCTCGCCCAGGTGCGAAAAAAACAACAGGATGCTGCCGTTGGCGGCAAAGAGCAGGGCGCTCACCCAGCCGAATGAGGCGTCCACATACCGGCGGCCCATGAAAAACAGGATCAGGCACAGCCCGATGGTGGATAGCACCGTAGGCAGGCGCATGGCCCACTCATGGAAGCCGCCCAACAGCGCTGCGCTGCCCATGAGCACCCAGTTGAACACCGGCGGTTTGTTGTAGTAGTACGCGCCCAGCTCGGTTGGTACCCAGGGATTGCCGCGTTCCCACATTTCCATAGAGATGAGCGCGCGGCGCGGCTCCTCCAAATAGAGCGGTTGCTTGCCTAAGTTGATGAACATGCCTGCAAAGAGCAAGCCCGTGGCAAGCCATAACAGGCGTCGTTCGGTGAGTGGGTAATTCATCTGGCCAATTGTGGGCGAAAAATAGGGATGTTTTTCCTACTCCTCCTCACTATTCGTCAGCCAGCGCTTGAAGTGCGGCGATTTTTCCGTGCTCACCACGGCCTCCGCATCGCAGGGCGGGGTGAGAATGATTTTCACCCGGCTTTTCGACCAGGTGTGCATTTCCTGTATGGCGGCCACCGAAATGATGAATTGGCGGTTGATGCGGAAAAACTGCGCAGGCTCGAGCATGTCTTCCAAGCGGTCTAAGGGAAAGTCCACAGGGTAACGTTTTCCGGTTTTGGCCACGAGATAGGTGATCTTGTTTTGGGAATAAAAGTACGCGGCGTCGGCGGCATCTACGACCCTCATAGAATGCCCGGTGCGGATGAGAAAACGGCGCATCCCTTTGGAAGGAAGCAATAAGTCCGCCAGTTCTCTGTAGTTTGCTTGCGGGGCAGAGGCCATGCGGCGGTATTTTTCCAGGGCAGGCTTGAGTTCTTCCATCTTGACCGGCTTGAGCAGGTAGTCAACGGTATTGTGTTTAAAAGCCTGGATGGCATATTGGTCGAAAGCGGTGGAGAAGATGACCGGGCTGTCCACCTGTATCCTGGAGAATATCTCGAAAGCGGAGCCGTCGCTGAGGTGTATGTCCATGAAAATGAGGTCGGGTTTGGCATGCGTTTGCAGCCAAAGCACAGCAGTTTCAATGCCGTCGGCTGTGCCTGCGATCTCTGCCGCCGGTTCGCATTCGCGTATAAGCTTCTGCAATCGGCGGGCAGCGGCCTCTTCGTCTTCGATGATGAATACTTTCATAATGCTTCGTTTTGGATCAATGGAATTCGGACCCTGAAAAATGTGCCGGTATGTTCTACTTCCACGGCTTTGCGGCTTAGCAGCTCGTAACGCCGGATGATGTTCCTCAACCCCAGCCCGGTTGACTCCGCAGGGCTGAACCTGGGCTGAAGGTTGTTTTCCACCACTACGCAGCCGTCCTGCCGGAAAATAGCCACGTGCAGCGGCTTAGTTTGGGAAACGATGTTGTGTTTTACGGCATTTTCCACTAATATCTGCAAGGTAAGCGGCGCAATGAAGCCTTCAGTTTCCGCCATGCGGATGTCTACCTTCAGGTTGCTGCCATGGCGCTTGTCCAGAAGGAAGACGTAGTTTTTCAACACGGCCAATTCTTCTTCCAGGGGGATAACGTCCTTGTCGCGGTATTGGATGATGCTGCGGAAAAAGTCAGAAAGGCGTTCCACGTATTGCACCGCCACCCCGGGTTCCTCCTCGATGACGGATGCCAGGGTATTGAAACTATTGAACAGGAAGTGTGGATTGATCTGGCTCCTGAGCACCTCGAAACGGCTTTCCACCTGCTCTTTTTTCAGCATGGCTTCCCTGCGCAACAGTTCCTCCCTGCGTCTGATCCACCATGCAATGGCGCCACCGGCAGCGATTGTAGCCAATAAGATAAACCACCACTGCCGCCAAAACGGGGCCCGGATGCGAAAAGTATATTGTACAATGGAGGCGGGGCTGAAGGCATCGTCCAACCCGGCGCCTGCTTCGAATACATATCGTCCCGGCGGGAGGTTGGGATAAGTGGCCTTCCTGTCGGCGGAGAAAATCCAATCCTTGTTAAATCCAATGAGCCGGTAGCGAAAGCGAATGCGTTCGGGATCGGTGTACCACAGACCGGAGAAATTGAACACTAAGTTGTTCTCATCGTATTTGAACCTGTTTTGAACCTGGAAATCGACGGGCCTCAAAGAAGCGGACAAACTTTCCAGGACGGTTTTGGGATGCACCGCTCGTTGTTTGCCCAGTGGAGTGTAACGCAATAGGCCTTGTTGTGCGCCAATCCAGATATGCCCTTCCCTGTCGCCGGAGACGGCATTGAGGTTGGGTTCAAATCCGGAGATGCCCGCTCCTTCTTCAAAATGCAGAAACTGTTTCGTTACCGGGTTCAGCAGATCTATGCCGTTTCGGTGAGCCAGCAGCATCAACCCGTATGAATCGCGCCGGATGAAGGCAACCCCTTTGCCTCTCATGCCGTCGGTGTAGTCGTAGCGGGTGAAGTATACGCCGTCAAAGGAGAACAACCCGTCTTTGGCCGTGGTAAACCAAATGTTGCCCGCGTGATCTTCGGAAAAGGAATATATGGCATGGAGCGGAAAAGTGTCCCGATCTGCGGTAATGGCAAGATCGTAATTTTTGATGTCCCCGGCATCCATTACGCTGATGCCCTTGCCGTCGGTGCCGAACCAAACGCGGCCCTTTGAGTCGGCAAATGCGGAATAAATAAAATTAGCGCCCAGTCCGTTTTCCTGCTGGTAGTTGCGAATGGCGACGGGTTTGTTTTGGGCAATATTTCCTCCAAGCTCGAATTCGGTAACGCCTCCTAAGGTGGCCAGCCATACCTTTTGGGCGTTTCCTTCGATGCCGAGAATGCTGTTGTTGCTCAGCCCGTTCAGTTCGCTGAAAGATATCCATTTGCCGCCTTGTGCCGGAAGTACAAAAAGCCCCTGGCCGAAGGTCCCGACCCAGATATTTGCCCAGTCATCTTCGTAGAAGCTGATGACGTTCATGTTTCCCGGTGCCGGGTAGGGAACGAGCTTGTGTGGGCCGGTCGCATCTAAATCTCCATAAAAAAGCCCCGCGGGCGTACCGGCCCACAGGCGGTTTCGGCTGTCGGCCAATACGGCCTGCACACCGCCGTCCGGCACTTCGAGCAGGGCAAATTGCAGGTTGGCGGAATAAAACCCCCGTTCGTTGGTCATTACGCGCAGATGTCCTTCGGCGCCTATGTGGAGGCCGGTGATTTTGGACCTGGACAGGCCGCTGTTCCCATTGATGCGGTCTAAATGTCCCCCGTTCAGCCTGTACCTGAACAACCCGCCGGCATCTGAACCTATCCACAACTCGCGCCCTTCCAACAGGGCTAAGGAAGAAACGACGCCATGAGGCCAGGGAGCTTGCAGAGGACAAAAGAACATTTGCACCCTTGTGTCGAAATATGCAATTCCGCCATCGTGCATGCCTATCCAGATATTGCCTTGCTCATCAGGCAGCAATGCTGTGACAATGACATCCGGTAAGCCCTGGGCGGTGCTCAGCATAGAGATGGTTTTTCGGCCTTCCCTGAAACTGCAAACGGCAATGCCTGCATCCGTGCCTGCCCATATCTCGCCTTGGGGAGAAACCACTATGGCGTACACATCGTCGCTGGGCATCCCTTCATCGGTGGAAAGATGGTGGAGATGTTTTCCGTTGTGGTAGTATAATCCCTCGCCATAGGTGGCTACCCAAAACAGGCCGTCATCGCCTTCAGCGAATCCCGTAATGGGAGCAGCGGGCAGCCCTTCTTCCAATTGCCACAACTGCCAACGGCCCATGCGATCGGCGAATGCCACGCTGCCGTCTTGGAAGCCGGCCCATAGTACGCCTTTTTTTGTACGGAACATGGCCGTCACTTTGCCGTTGGTCTGGGGAAAGACCTCTTGCACAGGGCGCTCAAATTGCAGACCGTCGAAGCGCAGCAATCCTTGCTCAGTACCCAGCCATAAGTAGCCGTGACGGTCTTCGCAAGCCTTTCCGATGCGCACATCGGTAAAAGCGGCCCCGGGTTCGTGGCGGCGAAAGATGGGGGTTTGCCCGGTTGCCCCGAAACTTTGACAGAGTAGCAATGCAACGGCAACCCACCTACTGCTTGGCAAATGTCGCTTCAACGGTAACTTTTATTTCTTCGGCAATTTTTTGGTACACCACCCTGGGTATGGAAATCTGGAAGTCTTCCAGCAAAACGGTAAATGCAGCCCTGGCTGTGAAGGCCTTTTTATCGGCTGAAATGCTTACCTTAATGATCCGCTCCTGTTCAATTCCGTGAATTTGGAGCTTCCCCTTGGCACGTATGGTGTACGCGCCGGGTTGGGTGAAATCCACATCCTCTATGATCTTTCCGGAAAAAGTCGATTTTGGAAAACGGGTGCTTTCCATGTAGTTTTCATTAAAGTGTTCGCGTTGGAGAGCGCTGTTGAATCCCAAAAAGGACTGGTTGGCAATGGAAAAGGCAAAAGTGCGCTTGTCCATGTCGATAACGCCGCTCAATTCTTTGGAGGAGGCCTCTATGATCTCTAAAGGGGCATCGGAACGGAATACGGCTTTTCCGGAAATGGTTTTGTACAGCCCGCTTTGAGCGAACAGCGAAACCGGCGCGGAAGCCGAGGCCGACAGAATGAAGATTAGAATCGCGTTTTTCATGCTCCAAATTTCACTATTAACTGGCAACACAGGGAAATTATGTTGACTGGAACGGAAAAAATGCTTGCTGAAACGGATGGATGCCCGTTTCAGTACATTTTTTTTCCCGTTCAGTCAGATGTATTTGCATGCGCCTTCACATAGCCCTTACATTTGCAGCACAATTGATTTTATTGATGAGCGCAAACAATCATTTTCCCTTCGCCGGTTTTCTTGTCGCCATTTTACTTGCAAGCGCGGCGGGCGGCCTGCAATCGTGCAAACACGATCCTTTTTCTCCTGATATTACCGATCCCGGCGACACCACCGTGGTGACGCCCGGAAATCCTTGTAGCGCCGATTCTGTATATTTTGAACTGCAAATTCTGCCGATCCTCCGCTCCAACTGCGCCTTGAGCGGCTGCCACGACGAGGCTTCCCGGCAGGAGGGCGTGATCCTGACATCCTACCAAAGAGTTATGCAAACCGCCAATGTACGGCCGGGCAATCTCTCCGGAAGCGATCTCTACGAGGTGATCACCGAAACCCGCCCCGATAAGATAATGCCGCCCCCTCCCCGGCAAGGGCTTTCTACGGAACAAATTGCGCTCATTGCCAAGTGGATCAACCAAGGCGCCAGGAATTTGACCTGTGATGCCAATGCCGGAGCATGCCAGACTACCAATATGAGTTGGTCGCAACATATACGGCCGGTAATTCAGACTTACTGCCTGGGATGCCATAGTGGCGCCGCACCCGGCGCCGGCCTGAATTTCAGTACTCATGCCGGCGTAGCTGCGACGGTATCCGGTGGAAGGCTTTACGGCGCTATCAATCACCAAAGCGGTTTCGTCGCCATGCCGCTTGGCGGCGCCAAAATGCCGGAGTGCAATATTTTACAGATCGAGTCCTGGATAGATGCCGGCGCGCCGAATAACTAAACAAGCGGAAAGGCGTTTAAGTGAAAAACGGAAATCTTGCATGAAACGACTATCTGCTATCCTGCTTTTCTCCGGCCTTTTTGCTGCCGGTTGCTACTACGACAACGAGGAGGAACTTTATCCCTCCAATTGCAACACGGATACCGTGTCCTTTTCTGCCGATATCGCACCAGTGATTGGAACGAATTGTTTGGCCTGTCACAGTACGGCAGCCAACCTGGGAGGCGTACGGTTGGAGGGTTATGACGCCGTCAAGGTATGGATCAATAATGGAAGGCTGATCGGGGCTGTTCGGCGCGATCCCGGGTTTTCGCCCATGCCTCAAAATGCGCCCAAACTTTCGGCATGCAACATTTCCAAAATTGAAAAGTGGATCGCCGACGGCGCTCCCAATAATTGATGCCCTCATCGCGATTATCAGATTTCTGCGCTGAAGAGCAAAAAAAACATGCCAATGAAAAAATTTCTCATCGCCGCTTTGGCGGTATTCGTGGTCATCGGCGCCGCTGTAGGGTACTACATGTGGAATAAGCCGCACAAAGACATGACAAAAGCAAAAGCTGAGTATTCCTTGGATGCGAATGCGCTCTTCTCTGAATTCGAAGCGGACGAAAACGCTGCCAATGCAAAATATCTCGGCAAAATTGTTGAAGTGAGCGGAACGATTGCCCAGGTGCTGCCCGGTGATAAGACCACGGTAGTACTCGAAACTGAAAACGGCATCTTTGGCGTCAAGTGCGAGTTGGATCCGTTCAGCGATGTGGCTTTCCCGGAGTACCAACAGGGGGATGTCGTCTCTCTCAAGGGGAACTGCACAGGATTCCTGGGGGATGTGGTGCTGGTGCGGTGCGTGCCCGGCGGGTAACGGCATACGGCATTGTTGAAGTACCGGCGACTTTAATCGCCGAGGCATGGCCAATTGGGTATTCATTAACAGAACACTGTATCATAAACCCGTTATACCCATTTAACCCGTTTACCCATTTGCCCCATTGAGCCAATACATCAAAAATCAAAAATCATCAATCAAAAATCATCAATCATCATGTCCAGAACAATCATTTTCATCCTCGCCGCTGTGCTATGTGCCGGCAGCGTGCAAGCGCAGAAGTATTTTACCCGCGAAGGAAAGATATCGTTTTATTCCGATGCCCCTATGGAGAAAATCGAAGCACACAACCAGCAGGCTACGGCAGTAGCGGATTTCGCTACTGGCGCCATTGAGTTTGCCGTGCTCATCAAAGCATTCCAGTTTGAAAAAGCGCTCATGCAGGAGCACTTCAACGAAAACTACATGGAGAGCACAAAATATCCCAAAGCTACCTTCAAAGGCGAGATACTCGAACCGGGTAAAATTGACCTGAAAAAAGACGGTAGCTATTCGGCTAAGGTCAAGGGCAAACTCACGATCAAAGATGTGACCAAAGACGTAGAAACAGAGGGCACATTCATTGTCAGCAAAGGCGCCCTCAGCGCAAAAGCCGCTTTCAAGGTGGCTGTGGCCGACTACAACATTTCCATACCCAAGGTGGTAGCCGAAAAAATCGCTAAAGTGGTAGATATCAAGGTGGATGTAAGCCTTGCGCCTTTGGTGAAATAACGATTTGTAATACCTTTATAGCCCGGTCGGATGACATCATGGAGTTACCCGGCCGGGCTTCGTTTTAGTTGCAGTATTGAACCTGAAACACGAAACAAAATGAGAAGGAACTTTTTATACTCGCTTCTTGTCCTGCCGGCATTGCTATGCTGTATTGCTCTTCAAGCGCAGGACGACCTACTCTCCCTGCTCGGCGAAGATGCGCCTGAGACAGAATACGCTAACGCCGCTTTCAAAACCAACCGGGTCGTCAACCTGCATTCCTTGGAGAATACCGCTCCGGGTGTGATGGATTTTAAAATCTCCCACCGCTTTGGTACGCTCGACGGCGGGCTTTACAACATATTCGGCCTTGACAACGCCACCATCCGCCTGGGGCTCGATTTCGGCATCACCGATAATCTCGCCATTGGCGCAGGCCGCAGCAGCCTGGAGAAAACTTACGATGGGTTTATCAAGTATAAACTCCTGCGCCAAAGCACGGGCAAACGGAATATGCCCGTTACTGCCGCCATCTTTGCATCGGCCGCTATCCAAACCCTGAAGTGGCCTGAGCCGAACAGGGAAAACCTGTTCTCTTCCCGCCTGTACTACACTTTTCAGTTGATCCTGGGACGCAAATTCAGCGAGAGCTTCAGCTTGCAACTTTCGCCTACTGTGGTGCATCGCAACTTAGTGAGGACCACCGCCGAAAAAAATGATGTGCCCGCACTCGGCATCGCAGGCAGGTACAAACTCAGCAAGCGCATCGCCATCAACGGGGAGTATATTTATGTGATGCCCAACACGCTGGCGCCGGAATTTCGCAACTCCCTGTCCATAGGTTTCGATATTGAAACCGGGGGGCACGTTTTCCAGCTGCACTTTACGAATTCTACTTCCATGATCGAACGGGGCTTCATTGCCGAGACCACCGGCAACTGGGCAGAAAAGGGCGTGCATTTCGGATTCAATATTTCGAGAGTGTTTACCCTTTGGCAACCGAAGCGCTGATCCACCCATGGCTTCCTACTGCGGCAGTTCGCCCCCTGAAAACGCAAACGCCTCGATCGGCTTGCGGCTGCGCGGCGAAACTTCGCGGGTGCGGAAGGGCTCTTCCAGTTTTTCCGGATCGTCCAAATAACCCAGTGCGATAAAGCAGGATACCTCCATGTCTTCCGGTACCTGGAAGGTATCGATGGTTTTTTGCATATCGAATCCGCCCATCATGTGGCCGAAAATATCCATTGCGGCAGCTTGCAGCAAAAGAGTGGTATTGGCGGAGCCGACGTCGTGCATGGCGTGGCGGTTGGGTCTGTCATTGGCGCTGAATTTTTTGCGGACTAAGCTGATGAGCATCACCGCGGCCCCATCGGCCCAGCGGTTGCCAGGCAGCAGGCACTCGTACATCCGGTCAAATGCCTCCTCGCCCCGATGCGCATAGAGGTACACCCATGGCTGTTCGTTCATGCTCGAAGAAGCCCAGGAAGCCGCTTCCAGGAGCGTCATCAACTCTTCATGAGCAATGGGGCGGTCGGAGAAAGCGCGTGCGCTCCAACGTTGACGGATAAACTCGTGTACCGGGTAGCGGGTTTGTGCTTCTTTGGCTGCTATACTTTCCACCTCTGTAGTATTTACCATTTATTATTGAAGTTTGTATCTTTTGATGGAAGAGGAACAAAACCAACTCCGTTCGGTTCACGCCGGCTGAGGGAAAAGAGAAATCCTGTTTTTACCGAAACTAAAAATCAGCAAAGACGTTCTACTTTTACCTTTCTACAACAATTTACTAACTCATAAACGCTACCTACATCATGGCATTTCAACTTCCCGATCTACCTTATGGCTACGATGCTTTAGAGCCTCACGTTGATGCGCGCACCATGGAAATACACCATACCAAGCACCATGCCGCATACACCAACAACCTCAACGCCGCTATTGCAGGCACAGATGCCGAAGGACTCAAAATTGAGGAAATCCTTGCGCATATCTCCAAGTATTCGCCTGCCGTGCGCAACAACGGCGGCGGCTTTTACAACCACAACCTGTTTTGGGAGGTCATGTCGCCGGATGGCGGAGGTGAGCCTTCCTCCCAGATGAATATCCACCAAGCCATTGAGCGCGACTTCGGCGGTTTCGGAAATTTCAAAACGCAGTTCTCCAATGCGGCCGTCACCCGCTTCGGTTCAGGCTGGGCCTGGCTTTGTGTGGACGGCAATGACCGGCTGTTCATCACCTCAACGCCCAACCAGGACAACCCCCTTATGGACGTTGCAGAACAAAAGGGTGCCCCCATACTGGGCCTCGATGTGTGGGAACACGCATACTACCTCAATTACCAGAATCGCCGCCCCGACTATGTGGCTGCATTCTTCAACGTAATCAACTGGCAGGAAGTGACCAAGCGTTACAACGATGCCAATTCCGGCAGGTCCGGTTTCTGATCTGCCGCCTTTTCTGAGAAATAACGCCGGGTGTGCTCGCATAAAACTATTGTGAAGCGGCCCGGCGTTATTGTTTGGAGTTTTCAAAAGCCTGACTATTAAATCGCAAACCCTCTTATGCGCCCTGTTTTATTATTCCTAATCGTTTTTTCCTTTGCCTGCGGAAATGCTCCTGCGGAACGAAATGCTGCTGCAACTTTTCTCGAGGCGGATGCGGAAGGGGACGCTGCAAGGCAACAAGATGCGGAACGGAGTTCCGCGATACAGGTTGGTGCGGAACAGGGTTCTGCAATACCGGCCGCAGCCGCCCGGCGCGACTCTTTCACCATCGCCTATCTCATGGGCAAATTCGACCCATCTGCTCATCCCGATTTCGTGAAGGTTGATATCGCCCATGCTGACCGTGATGGGCATTACCTGCGCCGCGATACATACGAGGCGTTCAATCTCATGTACCAGGCGGCCCTTAAAGACGGGGTGAAGCTGAAGATCATTTCCGCCGCGCGGAATTTCAATCGCCAAAAAGAAATTTGGGAAGCCAAGTGGAATGGGAGCCGCCAGGTGGACGGGGCGGATATATCCAAGACCATTCCCGAACCCGTTCAGCGCGCGCTCAAAATACTGGAATTCAGTTCGATGCCCGGCTCTTCACGGCATCACTGGGGTACGGATATTGACCTGAACGCCCTTTCAGACGCCTACTTCCTCAAAGGAGAAGGTATGAAAATATTCGAATGGCTCAGCGCTCATGCCCATGAATACGGATTTTGCCGGCCCTATACCGCCAAAGGCCCCGACCGCCCCAACGGCTATTTCGAGGAGAAATGGCACTGGTCGTACCAGCCGGTAGCCAAACAACTCACCGACCTGGCTCGCACCCACCTGCGCGACGAAATGATCGAAGGGTTCAAGGGCGCAGAAACGGCCCAGCGCATCGGCGTTGTGCAGAATTATGTGTTGGGAGTGAGCGGGGACTGCCTGAGATGATACCCCGCATGACGCATACTTCTCCAGTGTTGATCGCATGGGTAAAGCAAAGGTTTTTCCGGATTGAGTATGTGATTGGATATGAACGATTTGAGTCTATGGTCTTGCAAGGTTGGTTTTGCCTTTTTCCACGACTGCTTCCTGCTTTACAGAAACCTGGGATGAATCCTCCTTGTCTTTTGCTCCAAACATACCGGAACCAACAGCAGCAAACAGCGCAAGGTGAAATACTATGGTGGCAAGGATCGCCACGGCCCGGAACTGCCGGGCGCTGCGAGCTTCTTTTTGGGCATACATCATGGCATCGGGTATTTGTGTGCTTTTTGGAACGGCAAAAAAATCGCAGTTATTTCCTCGCAGTCAGTTAAAATCTTGTTAGCATAATGATCAATCTGGCTTCTTTCCGGCATCCTGCGGCCCGCGCTACCGGCTTGACTTTCGCAGGCTCCGGGCTGATCTTCGGCACTTGGGCGGCGCTGATCCCTTATGTGAAACAAAAATTCGGGCTGGATGAAGCCCAACTTGGCCTGCTCCTGCTGTGTGCCCCGGCCGGCATAGTAATTATGAATTCGCTTTCGGTGCCGGTATTGATGCGTTTCGGCCCCGTCGTATCCGCGCTCGGCGCATTGGCGATAACAGCATCGTTGGGTATATTGCCTGTCGCGTTGCCCTCTATATGGTTGGTAGCTGTATCGCTGCTCTTTTGGGGCGCCGGCATGGGGTTTCTCAATATTGCCATGAATACCTGCGCATCCCTCCTGGAACAAGGAGCCGGCCTGCGCATATTTTCCACCTGCCACGGGTTATGGAGTACAGGCGCCATGGCCGGAGCGGCGCTGGCAGGAAGCATAACGGGGTTGGGGCTTCAACCTACCGTATATGTGTTGGCTATTGCAGCGGGTATTTTACTCCTTGCATGGGGATTGAAAAGGCCTTTGCATTCTGTGCCGGCCGTTCCGGTTGCCAATCCGGAAACTGTGCAAAAAACCTCAGGCTTCATTATGCCGAATAAGGCCTTGTGGGTACTTATCATCGTTAGCTTGTGCACCAATCTTACCGAAGGCACTATGTCTGACTGGTCGGCGGTTTACATGCGGGAGGTTTTAGGCGCCGGCGAAGCGCTTGCCGGTTGGGGCTTTGCAGCGTATGCGCTTTTTATGGCTGCCGGCCGGTTTGTGGGCGATGGCCTTATTGCCTTCGCCGGGCCAAACCGCGTGCTTCGCGCCGGCGGACTGGTAGCTGCCTCGGGGTTGTTGCTGCTCTTATTTGTACAAACAAAGGTCATAGCCCTGGCAGGCTTTGCACTCACGGGCGCCGGCGTATCCATTGGCGCTCCCATTTTGTATGCGGCAGCCACACGGGTTCCGGGGTTGCCTCCGGGCGCCGGGTTGGCAACCATGAATACCTTTGCCATGGTGGCTTTTCTCGGGGGGCCTGCTTTTATTGGTTTTTTAGCCAAAGCTTTCAGCCTGCCCATCGCATTCGGCCTGGTGGCCCTGTTGGCGTGTATCTGGATATGGAAAGCAGGCCAGGTGGAGAAATGAGGGCGATTTCAATATACGCCGCTAAAGACCTCTTCTGCCGGACCGCACAGCCATATTTCGCTGAAGCCTTCAATGCCTGCATGAAACTTCACCTCCAACGAGCCGCCCTTGGTGTGTACCCCGATGTGGGCAAAGCCCTGGATACCGGTTTTGCGGGCATAGGCTAAGGCAGCTGCCGTCACTCCCGTGCCGCATGAAAGGGTTTCTCCCTCTACACCGCGTTCGTAGGTGGCTACGTAGAGCCTTTGCGGAGTCTCCATTACAAAATTGACGTTGATGCCGTTGAGCCGGAATGGCTCCGAATAGCGCACGGCTTTCCCCTCTGCGTCCACATCAACAGCTTCGATATCCTGCACAAACCTGACATAGTGCGGCGAGCCGGTATCCAGGCAATAAAATCCTTCGCCGGCCTCCAGGGTGGGAACATCTGCAAGTTTGAGCTCTATCCAGTTGTTATTGGGAATAAATGCTTCGTGTGGTCCGTCAATTGCCAGGAAGCGGCAATTGTCCCCGGTGATACCCAGGGATTGTGCGAATGCTGCGATGCAGCGCCCGCCATTTCCGCACATAGTGCTTTCCCGGCCATCGCTGTTGAAGTAAACCATTTCAAAATCATAGCCCGCCGCATTTTGCAGCAGCATCAAACCATCCGCGCCGATGCCGAAGCGGCGGTCGCACATCAGGCGGATGCGCCCGGTATCCTCGCGGCGCAGGAATACGGGATCCCGGTTGTCAATGAGCACGAAGTCATTGCCGGCGCCCTGGTATTTTTTGAAAGGTTTCGGATGGTTCATTGCCGTTCAGGTATGGAGTCCACAGCCGCAGGTTTGGGGTCGGTATTGCGAAAAACTTCCTTGATGGGCACGCCGAGGTACCAGGCTCTCCCAATAAGCAGTGCAAGGAAGATTAGGATTACAATCAGACCGTAGATGGGGAACTTCGGGCCCCAAATGTTTTCGCCCATGCTGGGCCGGCTGTCGGAAGGGGTGGTTTGCTTAGGTTCCATCTGGGTAAGGAAAAAGGAAAAAGGAAAAAGTTGAAGATCGCGGGAAAGCCGGGGCAAAAATACAATTTATCCCGGGGAAACCGGAAGGAAAGTTTTAGCGTTCAATGAACTCGGAACGAAGGAATGAGGATGGAATCCCCAACAAGCTCTAAAATAAAAAAAGCCTCATGCTAGGGTTCCTCCGCACACAAGGCTCGAAAAGCTAAAGTCAGTATTTCTTTTTCATTCGGTTTCAAACAGGATATGTCAAAAGCCGTGCCAAAACCCCGTTTTTTTGCTGTTTTATCGAAACGGCTTCTCTATTGGTCATAAAAATGTCATTTCCCCCATAGCAGGCCCCCATCTTTGCCCCATCACCAATTGACTGTTATAATGAAAACACCCTCTCGCGGGCTGTTCAGCACAGCCCTTTTGCTGCTTGCAGCACAGTTCCTCTCCGCCCAAAATGCACTGGGGCTTATCACCGGCCAGGTATTTGACGCTGAGGGCAAACCCTTGGAGTATGCCACGATCCTCCTGCATCGCGCTGCCGACTCGACGCTCGCCAAGTTGGAATACACAGCTCCGGACGGCAGCTTCCGTATTCCCGACGCAGCGGCAGGCGAATATTTCATCGGCGTGAGCTATGTGGGGCAACCCGATCTGCGAACCGAAACCTTTACCCTTGCCGAAGGCCAAAACTTGCGCCTGCCCGACATTCGCTACGCAGGCAGCACGGTGGAAATGAAGGAGGTGACCGTGACAGCACAGCGCCCAATCCTCGAAATCCAGTCCGACAAAATGGTGTTCAACGTGCAAAACACCATCAACAGCTCCGGCAGCGATGCATTGGAGTTGCTGCGCAAAGCGCCCGGCGTAGTAGTGGACAACAACGACAACATCACCATGTTGGGCCGCGCCGGCGTGCAAATCTACATCGACGGTAAGCTTTCTCCCCTGCGGGGCAATGACCTGGCGGCCTTCCTGAAATCGCTTCAGGCCGATGAGATCGACGCCATCGAGTTGATCACCAACCCTTCTGCGCGCTTTGACGCTTCCGGGAATGCGGGCATCATCAATATCCGCCTCAAGAAGGACAAACGCCTCGGCGGCAACGGCAGTGCCAACCTCGGTTATTCCGTAGGAATTCTTTCCAATTACCAGGGCGGAGTTAGCGGCAATTACCGCAACAGGACTATGAACGCCTTCGGGAGTTATAACTTCAACGCGGGCAACTGGTACAATAACATGGATCTGTTCCGCTCCCAACTCGGTCTCATCTTTGACCAAACCTCATTGAACGGGGGCTCTTCGTACAATCACAACTTCAAAGCTGGTGCCGACTTCTTCCTGGATAAAAAGCACACCGTTGGTTTTATGGTGAATGGCTTCAGGAGTGAATACGAAATGCGGGCAAACAGCCGCGCGTTGATCGGAAAAGCCGGGCAGACCGCCTTAGACAGCATCCTCGTGGCTTCTTCCCGGAACGATGGCTATCGCAATAACTTAAATTTCAACATAAATTACCGGTTCGATAACGGCAAGGAAACCATCTGGAACATCGACGCCGACCACGGCAGATTCCGCAACGATGGTGCCGAAGACCAACCCAACCGCTACTTTGACCCGACAGAGCGAACTGTGCTCTCCGAGCGCATTTATGCGAATCAAACTCCTACCGGCATCAACATCTATACATTGAAAATTGACCATGAGCGGCCTTTACTGAGCGGTAAATTCAGCGCAGGTATCAAAACGGCGGTCGTCGCTACCGACAATACTTTCGATTTTTTCAATGTGATTGACGGCGAAAAACTGCTCAACACCGACCTGAGCAACCAGTTTGACTACACCGAGAATGTAAACGCCGCCTACGCCAGTTATGCCAGGCAGTTCAAGAAATTCAGTTTCCAGGCTGGTTTACGCGCGGAGCAAACCAACTCCAAAGGCGTCCTCACAGCCTTCCGCCCCGTGGATAATGCCGAGGTGGAACGCAGCTATATCGATTTCTTCCCTTCGGGCGGCATTACCTTTTCGCCGAGCCAGAAACACAGCTTTCAGGTCAATTACAGCAGGAGGATCAATCGCCCGTCTTACCAGGACCTCAATCCGTTCCAGGGCCGCCTTGACGAGCTTACTTATGAGCAGGGCAACCCCTTCCTCCGGCCGGAATATGCCAACAGCGTTAAGCTTACCCATACTTTCCTCCAACGTTTCAATACCACGCTGAGCTACAGCCACACCCGCGATCAGATAACCCGTATAGTGGACACCGCAGGCGTCACCGGCAGCTACATCACCTGGCTCAACCTGACCGATCAATACGCATACAGTCTCGCCATTAGCGCGCCCGTGCAGATCCGCCCCTGGTGGAGCAGCTTTACCAATCTCACCGGTTCGATGCTGCAAAACCGAGCCGACTACGGCGGCGATAAGTTGGTGGATTTGAGCGCTACAACTTTTAATGTCTATTCTCAACACTCGTTCAAACTGCCTAAAAGCTGGTCATTGGAGGTTTCCGGCTGGTACAACGCACCCTCGCTTTGGGGCGGTACTTTCGAAATGAACGCCATGTGGAGCTTGGATGCCGGTATTCAGAAAAAACTTCTTGATGGAAAAGCCAACCTCCGTCTTGCCGTCAGCGACATTTTCAGAACCAATCAATGGAGCGGAACCAGCCGTTTCGGTGTTCTCGATATGCGCATTGCAGGCGGTTGGGACAGCCGTCGTTTCCGCATGAGCATGAGCTACAACTTCGGCAACAGTGAAGTGAAAGCCGCGCGCCGTCGCAATACCGGCCTGGAGGATGAGCAGAGGCGGATCAAGACGGGGGATTGAAATAAGGATAAAGGATAAAGGATAAAGGATAAAGGATAAAGGATAAAGGATAAAGGAT
>CAZNYK010000081.1:0-17919 GCA_964577215.1 uncultured Saprospiraceae bacterium | reverse complement strand
CACTTTCTACTTTAACCTTTGCACTTTCTACTTTAACCTTTGCACTTTCTACTTTGCCCGTTGCCCCCGGCGCCTCATAAGCTACCGGCAATTCGGCTGCGCCACCTTCGATATTTGACTTGTAATGGGAAAAGGCCTTCAAGATGGCGCCGGTAACGGCGTTTTGCCCTCCTTCCCCTTTGAGAAATGCTTCTTCCTCCTTGTTGCTGAGGAATCCTATCTCGATGAGCGCGGAAGGCATAGACGTGGCTTTGAGCACCACGAAGCCGGCCTGCCGCACCCCGCGGCTTTTGCGGCCAATCAGGGCCAGTTCCTTCTCTACGAAGTCGGCAAAAAGAATACTCTGCTCAATAAAGGCGCTTTGGTACATGCTTAGTGCAATATGGCCTTCAGGCGAATTTGGGTCGAAATCATAGTGAAGCTCGTAATCCTCCTCCAGGAGTATGGCGGCATTTTCGCGTTTCGCTACCGCCAGGTTGTGTTCGGCGGTATGCAAGCCCATCACGTAGGTCTCTGAGCCCTGTACAAAAGATCGGCCCGGCATGAAATTGCAATGGATGGAAATGAAAAGGTCGGCCTGGTTGCGGTTGGCGATTGCGGCCCGTTCGTGCAAAGGGACGAAAACATCCGTATCGCGGGTGAGGATGACCCGCAACCCGGGATGAGCGGCCTGAATGGCGGCAGCTAATTTTTTGGCCACGGCCAGCGTGATGTGTTTTTCCCTGCTGTCGCTGCCCAAACACCCCGGATCGTGGCCTCCGTGACCGGCATCAATTACCACCGTGCGAATTCGATAGCCGGCGTTACCGTTTTGTTTAATAATTTCGCCCCCGCTTGCAACAGAAGCGGCAAGTAGAAGAAACGCTAAAAAAACGTTAAACCGTTTGGGATCAAGGGGCGTTCGGCGAGGCCGGCGCGTTTGGAAAAAGGTTTGGAGCAGTATGTTTTTCATTGTGCAGTTTTCTGATTTCGGTAGTAGCCTGCAAGGGGATCTTTCCCGCGGTTTTCTCTCCGGTCGTGCAAAATAAGCCATAATACCGCTTGAAAACAAAGAAGTTAGGCATATTTTTACTCATGCTGTGCGCTACCCTCACGCTTGCGGGGCAACGCATACCGCTTTCGGACACCATTCCGCCGCCACAGGACACCCTCCCCCTCCTTGCCGACTCCCTTTTGCTGAACGCTGATAATATCCTCTTTTCCAAGGACTCCCTCGATGCCCCCGTGGAATATAATTCGAGGGATTCCATGATCTTCGATCTCGTGGAGCAAAAGGTGCATCTTTACGGAGAAGCGGTAGTCACCTACACCACTATCACCCTCAAGGCAGATTACATCGTCTTTGACTGGAAAACCAGCATCGTCACCGCAGAAGGTTTGCCCGACAGCACCGGGCGCATGGCCGGATTTCCCGAGTTCTCCGAAGGTGAACAGTCGTTCAATGCCAAACGCCTGCGCTACAACTTTCAAACGCGCAAAGGCATGGTATATGATGTAACCTCCCAACAAAACGACATCATTATCCATGGCGAACGCTCCAAATTCATCAGCGGGGTGCAAACAGATTCCCTCGCCGAAGCGCAGGATGTCATATACAGTTACAATGGCCTTTTCACCACCTGCACCGCCGAGCACCCGCACTTTGGCATAAAAAGTAAAAAGCTGAAGATCATCCCGGAAAAATCGGTAGTGGTAGGCCCTTCCCACCTCGAAATTCAAGGCATCCCTACCCCGCTCTGGCTGCCGTTCGGATTCTTTCCCATTCCCAGCGGGAAACAAACCGGCCTGCTTTTTCCCAATGATTACGAATATTCAGACCAATGGGGCTTCGGACTCCGGGACGTGGGCTGGTACTTTCCCCTCGGCGAGCACCTCAACCTCCAACTACGCAGCAACATCTACCTCAAAGGCACATGGGGGGTAAGCGCTACTGCCGACTATCGCAAACGGTACAAATATACCGGCGGCCTGACCATCAACTACGACTCCCGCCGCAGCGAAAATGCCGAGGGGCTTGTGGACCGCATCAACTCCTTCGGCCTCACCTGGCGCCACAGCCAGGACCGCGCCGCCCACCCCAGCCGAACCTTCGGCGGAAGCGTCAACATTCAGACCAACAACAACCAGCGCATCATCCGCAACGATGCTCAGAGCGTGCTGCAAACGCAGCTCAACTCCAACCTGTCGTACAACAAAAACTGGCCGGGCAAGCCCTACAGCCTCAGCGCGAGCTTCAACCACACCCAAAACGCCCTCACCCGCCAGATGACCATCAGCTTCCCGAATGTGCAGTTCCTCACCCAGGCGCTTTATCCGTTCAAACACAAGAAGCGATTGGGCCAGGAACGCTGGTACGAGTCAATCGTACTTCGCTATACCGGCGAGGCCAGCAACCGGTTCAATACTACCGATACGACCCTCTTCTCGCGCCAAACGCTGGACGACGCACAGTTCGGGGTGCGCCACAGCGCCGACGCAGGCACCTCTTTTAAAGTACTCAAATACTTCAATCTCAACCCCGGCGTGCGCTACGGCGAAGTGTGGTACCTGCAAACCCTGAACCGCGAATTTATCCCAGGCTTGCAAATAGACACCATTATCGAACAAGGCGTGGAGCGCTACGATACCATTCGCCTGGGCAGCATCGAGCAAATGCGGGAGTCGGGCTTCGCCCCCTTCCGGACCTTTTCGGCCAACCTTTCCCTTACCACGCAAATATTCGGCACGCTTCGCTTCAAAGGCGGCTTTGTGCGCGGCTTGCGCCATGTGATCAAGCCCAGCGTGTCGCTCAACTACTCGCCCAATTACCTCAATCCCAGACTCGGATACTTCCCGTCCGTGCAGGACTCTTTGGATGCCGACCTGATGCGCATGTACTCCATTTTTGAAGGAGGAGTCTATGGAGGGCCGCCCCAAAGCGGCCGCCAAATGGGCATTTCCTACTCCCTCAACAACATCTTTGAAGCCAAAATACGGGGCCGGAAAGACACGATGGACCGAAAGATCAAGCTGTTTGACAACCTCATTGTGGGAGGTAGTTACAACTTTGCCGCCGATTCGCTCAAGTGGAGTCCTATCAGCGCCTCCGGCACGGCGCGGTTTTTCAAAGGCATGACCACCTTTGGGATGGGCGCAACTTTCGATCCATATATAATTGATGAAACGGGCCGGCGCATCAATACCACCGTTTGGAAAGCGCGCCGCCAACCTTTCCGCTTTGTCCAGGCGGACTTCAGGTTCAACACCAGTATGACCATTGGAAAAATCCGGGATATGCTGCGGGGCAAACCCGACGAAGTGATCGAAGACCTGCGCACACAACGACCTCAAGAGCAGGAAGTAAAAGATGAAGACTTTATCGGCCTGTTTGAAAATTTCGGCATCAACCACAACCTGGTACTGGGATGGCGCACAGACCAAACAGGCAAGACCGTATTTGACATTGCCACCAACTCCCTCAATGTCCAAGGCAGCATCAAACTCACCCAAAACTGGAACATCAACGTGGGCAACTTTGGCTATGACTTCCAGCGCAAAGGCCTTTCTTTCCCCTCCTTCGGCTTCAGCAGGGATTTGCACTGCTGGGACATGGGATTCAACTGGCAGCCTACCCGCGGCACCTACAACTTCTACATCGCGGTGAAACCGGGCACCTTGGAATTCCTCAACATCCCCTACCAGCGCAACAACCCTATATCTTCACAGGCATTCCGGTGATCTTATAAACCGCAAAATGTAAAATGTAAAATTTTAAACCGCAAAAGTGCGCGACGCCATTTTACATTCTATCTTCTCCATTCTTCATACGCCCCATCCAGTGCATTCATCAGCTTCGACAGATCGTAGTATTCCTCAGGCAGCAAATGCGTCTTACCTGTTTTTTCCTCTATGACCAAGGTTCGCACCGTTCGGGTAGTCATGGAAGGATTGATGGTGGACTGCCGCCGGTCTTCCCTGATCATATAGCCGCGCATGTCGCTGAAAGCAATTTGCTTTTTGCCAATGGAAATACCGGATCCATAAATCGCCACTTTTTGAAACTTCGACGCATTCAGCGCTATTCCTCCTCCGGTAAACAAAGCGATCAGAAAAGAAAAAAACAAAAGCATGGAGAGCACTATGCGGCGGTTGCGGTCTAATGCTTTGTTGCGCAATTGAAGCGCCATGGCGGCGGCGATTGCCAGCGCACCCAACAAGGTGAAAAACACAGGCCAACCCGGCGCCTGGAGTGGTTCAAAAACAACTAATGCTTGTTCCATAGGATATTTATTTTTGCCCGCTTTTTGCGCAAAAATACACAATCCGCTATGAAAGCCTGGTACACGATCATTCTACTGGTATTGTCCAACAGCTTTATGACGCTGGCATGGTACGGCCACCTCAAGTTCAAGGGCATGAAGGAGAGTCTCAAGTGGAATCACTTAGTGGGATTTTTCTTCCTGGTGCTGGCTGTGTATTTTGTATTCAGGAAGTAAACCGGTTCGCTCAGACCTCTGCAAATTCGCTGCCGGAGCAAACAACTCAGTTCAGGTATTCCCAAATTCCCTACCTTGCACTCAATAATACTTCAGCACATGGCAACCCAACCCGAATCCCTGAGCGCCTTCCTCCGCGCCCTCAACACGCCCTGGAAAATGAGGCTCTACCTGATCCGGCAATTGCCTACCCTCGTATTTTGGGGTGTAAAAATCCGAAGCGTGACGGAAAGCGAAGCATCGGTGACCCTACCGTTCGGCTGGCGCAGCCAGAATCCTTTCCGTTCCATTTACTTTGCCGCGCAGTGCGGCGCTGCGGAAATATCAACCGGGCTATTGGCTATGACCCACCTGCACGGACGGGGGCGCGTTTCGATGCTCATTACCAAGGTGGAGGCTGAATTCGTAAAAAAAGCTGCTTCCCTCACTACGTTCACTTGCACTGATGGCGACCTCATCAGGGAGGCGGTAGAAAAGGCGGTGGCTACCGGCGAAGGGCAAACCGTCAGGGTGCTATCCACAGGTGTGCAGGCTACCGGTGAAATTGTCGCCCATGTGCATTTTACCTGGTCATTTAAAGCCAGGGTCTGATTTCTTTTTACCTTTAAGGCCTCAAATTCAAGCTTCTCATGAAAAAATTCTTCTACTTGCTCCCGGTCGCATTATGGGCGATCACTTCTTCCCTTACTGCACAAATCAGCTTCCTGAACGCCAATGCCAGGTTGAACTACGGCAACCACTTCAGCGGGGTAGCTATCGGCGTTGCCGACATGAACTCCGATGGATATGACGATATCGTTCATCTGCGCAACGGGCGTATCCTGACCATCGAATTGCAAAAAACCGACGGCTCGGGGTTCCAAACCATCAACGTGGGCCAAATCTCCAACGCCAGCCAGTGGAGCATGTGCGTTGCTGACGCCGACAACAATGGATTTAACGACATCCTCGCCGGAGGCTCTTACGATGGAGTAAAACTCATCAAAGCCTCATCTGACGGGACGAGCTATACCACCGGCAACCTCCCCGGCTCCAACATCTTCCTGCAAGGCTCCAATTTTGTTGACATCAACAACGACGGCTGGTTGGACGTGTTCGCCTGCCATGACGACGGCATGAGCCGCATCTGGGGCAATGACGGCAACGGTTCTTTCAGCCCCGTTACTTGGATAGATATGACTACAGTACCTGCCTCAGACAATTCCGGCAATTACGGCAGCGTCTGGACGGATTTCGACAACGACGGCGACATCGACCTGTACATCGCCAAATGCCGGACCGGCGTAAACGACCCCGAAGACGGCAGGCGCATCAACCAGCTTTTCATCAATAACGGCGACGGCACTTTCTGGCAGGATACAACCGATATTTACGGCCTTCGCAACGGCGCTCAATCCTGGACGGCAGACTTCGGGGACTTCGACAATGACGGCGACCTCGACTGCTTCATCACCAACCATGACGTCGCCAGCCAACTTCTGCTAAATGACGGAAATGGCATCTTCACCGACATTACGGCCAGCTCCGGCATCACTGTTCAGGGGCTTCCGGTACAAGGGATTTTCCGGGATTTCGACAATGACGGCTTCCTTGACATCATCGTGGCCGGCACCCGCCACCACCTGTTCCGCAACAACGGCGACGGCACCTTCACCGACCTGGGCGCCGCAGCTTTCGGAAACGTACAGATGGAATCCTTCGCAGTAGGCGATCTCAACAACGACGGCCTCCTGGATGTGTACGGCGGTTATGCGCAAGTGTACACCACGCCCAGCAACATTCCCGATGTGGTATGGCTCAACACCACCCAAAACGGCAACCACTACCTCACCGTCCGGCTGGAAGGCACTACATCCAACCGCAACGCCGTGGGCGCCCGCATCTCCGTCTTCGGCCCATGGGGTATCCAGATCAGGGAAGTACGCAGCGGGGAAAGCTACGGCATCATGAACAGCTTTTTCCAGCATTTCGGCCTGGGCGCAAACACAATGGCGGACTCACTGGTAGTGAACTGGCCCTCAGGGCTGCGCGAAGTATTTTACGACATACCCGCGGATCAGTCGATCGAGATCAAGGAAGGTACCTGTATTTCTCCCAACGCTTCTGTGGCGATCGACGGGCCGCTCGTTTTCTGCCCCGGCGAAAGCGTGGAACTCAGCGTGAGCGGAGGCTCGGAACTCTTATGGTCAAACGGCTCCATCGAACGCGATATAGCTGCTACGGAAAGCGGGCTCTACAGCGCTGTGGTGCGCGACGAAAACGGCGATTGCGCCACTATTACCCCATCGATAGAAGTAGTAGTTGATCCGCCGGTTTTCCCCACTATCTCCGCACTGGGCGACACCACCTTCTGCCCAGGCGGCAGCGTGGTGCTCCAGGCCGGAGCAGGAGACAGCTACGCCTGGTCAACGGGCGAGGCGACGCAATCCATTACCGTATCGGAAAGCGGAGCATACACCGTAAGCATACCGGGACTTTGCCGTTCGTTTGAATCCGAACCCGTAAACGTGACCGTACTGGACGCCCCGCTTCCGGTAGTGACCAACGATACCATAATTGGACAAGGTATGGCCGTATTGAGCGCCACCGGTGAATTTCCGCGCTGGTACGATGTACCGGTGGGGGGACAACCATTGTTTGTGGGGAATACCTATGAGATCACCATGCTCACAGCCACCGATACCTTCTATGTGGAAGATCCGGAATTATATACAGGCCCGGTAGAAACGGTCGGCCCGGAGCAGCACGCCGGCAGTTCGCAGTACAGCGGCAACAACACCAACGGCGCCTTGATCTTCGACGCTTTCCAGCCTTTTATCCTGCGTTCTGTCAAGGTGATCACGGATACGCCCGGCAAGCGCATCATTGAACTGCGCAATGCCCAGGGCGCCGTCCTGCAGGCACACAGCCAGGATTTTGAGGCAGGTGAAACAGTGGCGGAACTCAATTTTGATGTGCCTGCCGGTATGAATTTAGTGCTCACAACCAACACGGCACAGAACCAGCTATCCTTTAATTTCAATGGCCCGCGATTCCGGCGGACCAGCAGTGCAGGGATTAATTACCCCTACGTGATCCCCAATGTGGTAAGCATCAAAACTACCAGTTTAGGCTCGGATGTCTATTACTACTTTTACAATTGGGTAGTAAAACTGCCCGACATTGAGTGCATCAGCGAGCGGGTACCGGTTTATGCCGTTTTGATGGAACCAAACTCAACAGCTGATCCGGTAGCGAAAACGCAGCTCAGCCTGGCGCCCAACCCTGCCGGCCACAGTACTACGCTGACCATTGCGCCGGCACTAATCACGCCGGCCAACTTGCACTTGATAGACGGGCAGGGCCGCCTGATCTCAAACACTGTTCTTCCCGCAGGCGCCGTCAATCACCAAATAGACCTGAGCCGCCTTGCTCCAGGCGTTTATCACTTGCGGATGGCGAATGGAGATGGGGTGGTGCAAAGGACGCTGGTGGTGCAGAGGTGACGGGAGAGGGGGAGACGAGGAGAGGGGGAGACGAGGCCCGGTAGTGCAACCCGGAACGAACATCAAATGCACTACAAACTCGAATGGCTCTCAGCACAAGTTGCTCAGCATAAACGAACCATTAAAATGAAGTCATTTTTGTTATTTGTAACGGGTCTGTTGCTCGCAAGCGCGTTGCAGGCCCAACTCACGATTGTGCTTTCTTCCATACCTGCCAATACCCCTCCCGGCAGCAACATCCACATCGCGGGCAATTTCAACGGCTGGGACCCGGGAAGCGCTGCTCATATCCTTGCGCCCAATCTGCAGGGGCAATACGCCATCACGCTCGACATACAGCCCACGCAGATGCAGTTCAAGTTCACGCGCGGCTCATGGGCTACGGTGGAGGGCAATGCCTCCGGCGGATTTATTCCCAATCGCACATTTAACTACACCGGCGGCGCTCAGACGCTTACCCTCTCCATTGCCGGATGGGAAGACCTCGGAGGAGGAGGCACGGGCACCGCGGCGCCCAATGTGTCTATCATGAGCACAGACTTCTTCATGCCGCAACTCAACCGCAGCCGCCGCATCTGGGTGTACGTGCCGCCCGATTACAATACCTCAGGCAAACACTACCCGGTGCTCTACATGCAAGACGGGCAAAATCTCTTTGATCAAAACACCAGCTTCGCGGGAGAATGGAAGGTGGACGAATCGCTCAATGACCTCTTCGCGCAGGGCGATGACGGCATCATCGTAGTAGGCATTGACAACGGCGGCGGCAATCGCATCAACGAATACTCGCCCTGGGTGAACCCCCAATACGGCGGCGGACAAGGCGACGAATACATCGACTTCATTGCAGAAACCCTCAAGCCGCATATAGACTCTGTGTATCGCACGCGCCCGCAGCGGGAGTTTACCGGCATCATGGGTTCCAGCCTCGGCGGGCTGATCTCGCACTACGGCGGCATCGAGCGGCAGGATGTATTCGGCAAGGTGGGCGTATTTTCACCATCCTACTGGTTTTCATCGCAGGTATTCAGCCATACCTCCTCCACGGGCAGGCAGGGCGATATGCGCATTTACCTGCTCGCCGGGCAACTGGAAGGCAGCGGCTCCGTGGTAGCGCAGCTAAACGCCATGTACGATACGCTCCTGCAGGCCGGATTTTTCACCAACGAACTTCAGGTAGTAACGCATAGCGACGGGCAACACAGCGAGTGGTATTGGGCGCGGGAGTTCCCGGCTGCCTACCAGTGGCTTTTCGCCGATGTGTCGGCTACCTCCACGCGCGAGCCGCAATGGGTCTCTACGTTCAGCCTGTATCCCAATCCTGCCGACAGCGTGCTGCATCTCTCCGGCATAGATGGCGTGGAAAAGGCAGCCATTGTTTTATACCACATCAGCGGCAGGCCGGCAATCCCGGTGCGCAGAGTCTCTGAAGGTGAAACAGTTGATGTTTCAAGCCTTGCGCCGGGTATGTATGTAGCGGTGCTGCTGACGGGGAATAAGAAGGTTGGGGTGCAGCCAGTAGTGATAGGCAGGTAGTAAGGGCAACCAACCTAAATCCAGGTAAGGTTGTTTCTCAAAAAAACTCGTAAATGATGGAAGCCGCCGTAAAAATACCGCTCACAAGAGCCGAGCTATGGGAAATAGGCCCCGGCTTGGTCAGGTTTCCGGCCTCCTGGGATGAGTACTGGCAACTGCTCGACAAAGCGGAATACAACATCGAATACCAAAATGGGGAGATCATTGCTATGGGATACGAATCCAATGCACATGGAAATATCATTTTCGAGCTTTCCTTTCTGCTCAGGGGGCTTTTTTCGGAAAGCCACTATCAGGGCTTTGCCGAAAACCGCCCGGTTTACATCCAATCGTGCCGGAAGGTATTCAATCCCGACGTCATGCTCATTGATGGGCCATCTGAATTGTTCCAATACTCCCCCGGCCTGAATGCCGAAACCAACCCCTTCATTGTCGTGGAAGTGCTATCCAAAACTACCTACGACCACGACTGGGAAGACAAGTTGCCTTGCTACCAGGAGCTTCCCTCCGTAGAGCACATTCTTTTCGTGGAGTCCAGATTTCCGGCGGTGACGCATTTTGTGCGGCAAGGGGAGCATTGGAAAAAGTTCTTTTTCAATGAAGCTGGAGAGGTGCTCGAAGTCAGGGGCAATCTCGTATCAATAGGGGATATTTACAAGAAAACGGATTACTTCTCAGGGAAATAAGGATCGCCCCCGGTTGCGAAGCCTCCAAGGATTCGTAACCGTAAACCCGCTCGCGGGGAGGTTCACACCTCGCGCAGACTATTTCGCGGGTTCTACCCGCATCATGAGCACCGTGGTACGAAGGGCATTCACCGGCGGCTAAAGCGCGCTGGTAAGGAATGCCCCAAAAACCAGATGGCGCCCTCCCCACTTCCGGGTTTGACGCCATCTAATTACCTTATTGATTTACCGATTAAGGATTAATACCGAGCACCGTGTACCCCCGACCAGTGGCCGGGGCCGTGTACCGCCAATATCACATCTTATCATACACCTCCATCACCCCGCGCACCGCCTTGGCTGAATCGCGCATGAGGGTCATTTCCGCCTCGTTGAGTTTCAGTTCGATAACCTGCTCCACGCCGTTTTTGCCGAGTTTGACCGGCACGCCGAGATAGACATCCTTCATGCCGTATTGCCCTTCCAGCTTGATGCAGCAGGGAAACACGCGGTTCTCATCGCGGAGGATAGCTTCCACCATTTGAGCGGAAGCGGCGCCCGGCGCATACCACGCGGAAGTGCCCATGAGCTTGACCAACTCGCCGCCGCCTACCTTGGTGCGCTCCACGATGGCATTCAGCTTATCTTCGGAGATCAGTTCCGTCACCGGGATGCCGGCCACGGTGGTGTATCGCGGCAGGGGCACCATGGTATCGCCGTGACCGCCGAGGAGCATCGCCTGTATGTCTTTGGGCGACACTTGCAACTCATGAGCTAAGAAAGCGCGGTAGCGCGCCGTATCGAGGATGCCGGCCATGCCGATCACCTTGGAAGCCGGCAAGCCGGAAGACTTGTGCGCAGCGTAGGTCATCACGTCCAATGGGTTGGATACCACGATGAGAATGGCATTGGGAGAATTGGCCATTACCGATTTGGTGACGGTGTCCACGATCTTGGCATTGGTAGTGATGAGGTCGTCGCGGCTCATACCCGGCTTGCGGGGTACGCCGGCGGTAATGACAACGATATCAGAGCCGGCGGTGTCTTTATAGTCGTCCGTGCCGTACAGGTAAGTACTGTAATTGTCGATGGGCGCCTGTTGCCAGGTGTCTAAAGCTTTGCCGCGCGCGAAATCGCCCATGATGTCGAGCACGACAATTTCTTTTACGAGGTCTTTGTGAGCCAGGGTGTTGGCCACGGTAGCGCCCACGTTGCCGGCGCCTATTACGGTTACTTTACTCATATTTGGATTTTTGTTTAGGATTTTAAAAAACTTTGTCATTCCTTTCGGAAAACCGGCGCAAAGGTAGCTTTTTTGCCCCTGAAACTTTCCTGAATATTAAAGAAATGCGCCGTTGGCGCCAAACTTTTATCTTCGCCCCGGCAATACCGTTCACGCGCATGACCTTTGACGTAACCATTCCCGTACTCAACGAAGAAGAAACCCTGGAACGGCAAACAGGTATCCTCCGGGAATTCCTCTCAGCCCACTACCCCACCCCGGGCCAATGGCGCATCGTCATTGCCGACAACGGCTCTACCGACCGCACTCCGGAAATCGCGGCTTCACTATCCAACACCTACCCGGAAATAGCGTTCGTAAAAGTGCCCGAAAAAGGCGTGGGACTGGCACTGAAAACGTCCTGGGGACAATCGCAGGCCGAAATTGTTGGCTACATGGACTTAGACCTCGCCACCGATCTTTCGCATTTCCTGGAGGCATACCAAGCCATCGCCGAAAAGGATTGCGACATCGTGTATGCCACGCGCCTCCACCCCCGGTCACAAGTCATCGGCCGCACCCTGAAACGCGAGATCGCTTCCCGCGTTTTCAACCTCCTGCTGAAGGTGTACCTCAGCGTGGGGTTCTCAGACGGTATGTGCGGATTCAAGTTCCTCAAGCGTTCCGCCTACCTCAAGCTTTACGAAGGCGGCGCCCGCAACAACGGCTGGTTCTTCTCCACCGAATTGCTCAGCGTAGCGGAATGGCTGAACCTGAAAATCTATGAACTGCCCGTGAAATGGACCGACGACGCCGCTTCCAGCAAGGTGCAGATCATTCCATTGGCCAAGCGGTACTGGAGGGATATGAGGGCGTTGAAGGCGATGAGGAACAGGGGCCGTTAGCATTTTAAGACACCTTATAAAACCGGTGCATGAACCAGATATGCGGCGCACTGATGGCTGCGAGAAAAACAAAAAGCCCCGGCATCATGCCTTCGAAAGGAAAATCAGCAAGATGGCTGAACAGTATCAGCAAAGCGAAAAGCCCAAACGCACCCAATGAAAAAGGCAGCGACCGGCGCAGCAGCCCTATGGACGACACACTCAATCCCGCTTGCAAATGCATCCAGCCGCGCAGGCTGTGTACTCCGATGAAGTACAGGCCAAAGGCCAACAAAAGCGGCAGGAATGCCCCGATCAGCAGCATGCATACCGTCTGAAACCAGGAAAACCGCGCCGACGCCGGAAGAAAAAGCCCTGTACCGAGCAGCCCTGCCAGCCCGGCAATTGCGACGCCCTGCATGACCGGAACGGGAAAAGCAAGATTTTCGCCCAGGCCCAGCGCTTGCAGATAACTCTCGAATTCGACCTGATGCGTGGCAAGGATCCATGCCAATACCGAAACGCCGTGCAACATGGCCCGGAACGGCCGTAAAGCCCCCCAGTGCTGCATGTCCGTCTCTCCGAAATGCCAGGCGGAATAGAGCAAAAAGGCAGCCAATCCCAGAGGCGGAGAAAACACCCAAACCGCGAGGATCAATGCCATGATGCCGAGGTAAGCGGCCACAAATTGCACTAAGCGGCGGCCTCGCAATTGCCCGGCCGGACTCAGGTGGTGATCGAGGGCGCCGTGCGGGATGCCCGGGAAAATCATACCCAGCAACAGCAAGGGCGCTGCCAACTGTTGAAGCGCCTCCGGTGCAGAAAGCTGAAGGATGAGCGCCACAACGCCGAGCAACAACGGCAAGGCCCTGCTGAGGCTTGAGCGAATCGCTTCCCCCGCTCTGCGCCCGGGAAAGAGGTACACCTCGCCCAGCGCCTGCAAGAACGGTTTGAACGGAAGTGACAACAAAATGGATGTCTCCTGGAGCAAGCTGCTCTTCTCGTCTAAGAACGGAAGCACCTTATTCACGGGGATCCGCTCAAAAAGACTTTCAAAAATGCGCTTACCCTGCGCCGGCTGCCTGGCCAGCAAGTGCAGCAGCAGCGAATCGTAGAACCCAAAGCGCCGCTCCTGGAAGGGCGCCGGGCAGGGCCTTTCTTTTTGCATAGCCTCCACTATGCCAAACGCATGAGTGAACATGCGGCTGAAGGCATATCCTGTGGAACCCTTCACCGCTCCTGCCGCTGTCCCGATGGGAATGTGCCGGGCGCTCGCATCGTAAAGGGGCTTTTCCGCGTTCAGGCGCATGGTCATGGGAATGCGGCCGGCCTCGGTTTCCAGCACCTCGAAGGCGCCGAATTGCCCCGTAATCCATTCTTCCAGCAATGCTTCCGCGCGATCCCGGCTGATGGGCAAACGATCAAAGCGGGTAATCTCTACAAGCGCTTCGCCGGCAGCCGTGGGAAGGAAATACATGAATTGGGTGCTTCCATCCTGCGGAACGCTGAAATCCATCAGCCGGATGGTATCCGTATCCAAATGGCCCTCCGGGAAGCGAACCCTCCAACCGAAAAAAGATTGCCAGACCAAGTCATCGCTATGGCTCAGGCATTCCTGTTGTTGAGGGCTGAGGCGGCTGTCAAAAACCCATCCGGCATGGTAGTGCGTACCGCCTGCTTCTACCCGGATGCCGTTTTCTGCTGCAATGGTTTCACCGGCTGAGTCCTGCCGCCACTCCACGAGCGGGTATTGCCGGAGGATGGTCTTGACATGACTGTAGAGGTCTGCACTTCTCAAATGGTAATAACGGTAGGGATGGAGCGCTTGCCTTTGTCCCTGCACCCAGGCATAGTCGCTATAACAACCCGCCAGCGGCCCCAGAGAGAGAGCGATGGGGTCGCCGGGTTGGGCCCAGAAACACCAGGTGCGGTCGTTGGCCTCTTTGGCATCAGGCTCCAAGATCAGCACCCGCTTGCCCGTCAGGTATCCGCGCTCGTGCATGGCCAAGAGCAGGCACATGCCCGCACCGCCTGCGCCGATGAGCGCGACATCGCAGGAAAGGGTTACTTTAGTTGGGCTTGCAGGCAGCATATACTTATGGATTGGAGCGAAAAACAAGCAACAAAGTTGCCGGGCGTTGGTTCAGCAGGGTGGAGTTCAGGCTAAAATCGTAAATTTGCACCATGCAATACGCTGTTGATACTTGTAAAGTAAAAATGGATTATAAATGCCCACATTGATCTACTCCCAGGCCGCCAGGCGCGCCCTGCTGTTTTCCCTCGTGATATTTTCCTTTTTCCATGCTGAAGCGCAGCGCAAGCCGGCCCCGGCTCCAGCTCCGGCAAAACCAGCGATCGATTACAACGCCTTATTCCAGCCCATGAAATGGCGCAGCATCGGGCCATTCAGGGGCGGCCGGTCCGTGGCGGTTGCCGGCGTGACCAGCGACATCGGCACCTACTACATGGGCACCACCGGCGGCGGCGTCTGGAAAACCGACGACCTCGGCAATACCTGGCACAATATCTCCGACGGCTACTTCACTACCGGCTCCGTGGGCGCCATGGCCGTTGCCGAAAGCGATCCCAACATCGTGTATGTGGGCATGGGCGAGCACGCCCCGCGCGGCGTGATGACCCACCACGGCGACGGCGTGTATAAAAGCACCGACGCCGGCAAAACCTGGAAAAAAATGGGGCTGGATTCCTCGCAGCATATTTCCCGCATCGTGGTGCATCCCAAAAATCCCGACATCGTCTTCGTGGCGGCACAGGGCGCCCTGTACGGCCCTTCCACACAGCGGGGTATTTACAAATCTACCAACGGCGGCCAAAACTGGGAGCGTGTCTTGTACGTGGATGAAAAAACCGGCTGCGCCGAATTGGCCATGGACATGAACAACCCCCTGATCCTCTATGCCGCCATGTGGGAGCACGGCCGCCTGCCCTGGAAGGTGATCAGCGGCGGGCCGGGCAGCGGGCTGTACAAGAGCACCGACGGCGGCCAAAACTGGTTCAAAATCCACAACGGCCTGCCCAAAGAACTCGGCAAGATGGCCGTAGCAGTGTGCCGCTCCAATTCCGAACGGGTGTATGCCCTTATTGAAAGCGACTCCGAGCAGGAACTCGGCGGCTTGTTCGTCTCCGAAAATGCCGGTAAAAGCTGGACGCGTATATCCAGCGACCACCGCTTGGTACAGCGCGCCTGGTACTACATCGAGGTGTATGCCGATCCGCACAACGAGCACACGGTATATGTGCTCAGCGCTCCCGCCCTGCGCTCCATCGACGGAGGTAAAACCTGGGAAGAGGTCCATGGCCCCCACGGCGACTACCACGACTTGTGGATCAACCCACACAACCCTCAAAACATGGCTATTGCCGATGACGGCGGTGCCGGCATCACGCTGAACTTTGGAAAAACCTGGTCCACGCAAACCAACATGCCCACCGCCCAGCTTTACCGCATCAACGTGGATAACGGATTCCCCTACCGGATATATGCCGGCCAGCAGGACAATACCTCCGTGGTCATCGCAAACCGGGAGTTCGGCAGCAGCGGCGTTACCACCGAAAGCTGGACCGCCTCTGCCGGAGGAGAATGCGCCTTCTTAGCTTTCGACCCCGACGATCCGCGCTATGTCATGGGCGGCAGCTACCTCGGCACCATAGAAATATTGGATACCAAAGCCGGCGCTGGCACCAATATCATGGCAGCGCCCATACAGTACTTAGCTATGGAGGCCAAGGAAATGAAGTACCGCTTCAACTGGAACGCGCCCATCATCTGGTCGAAACACGAGCCGAATACCTGGTACCACGCTGCACAGAAACTATTGAAAACCCAAGACATGGGCCAAACCTGGACGGAAGTCTCGCCCGATCTCACCCGCAACGAGAAAGAAAAACAGGGCAAGGGCGGCGGCCCTTACACCAATGAAGTGGTCGGCGCAGAAAACTACGGCACCATCAGCTACGTGATGGAATCCCCGCAGGACAAAGGCGTCATCTGGGTGGGCAGCGACGACGGCTTGCTGCACCTGACCAAGGACTTCGGCAGAACCTGGCAAAATGTGACGCCCGCCGGATTGCCGGAATGCCTGATCAACGCCATTGAAGTATCGCCTCACGATCCTGCCACTGCATATATCGCCGCTACGCGTTACAAATTCAACGATCACAAGCCTGCTCTCTACAAAACCACAGACTACGGCAAAACCTGGACCAACATCAGCGCCGGTATTCCTCACGGCGCCTTCACCCGCGTGGTGCGGGAAGACGATATGCGCAAAGACTTGCTATTCGCCGGTACAGAGACCGGCGTCTATATTTCATGGAATGGTGGCAAGGAATGGTCGCCCTTCCAACTTAACCTGCCCATTACCCCCATTACCGACCTTCGGGTACACAAAAGCAACCTCATTGCCGCCACTTCCGGCCGCTCGTTCTGGATATTGGACGATCTGAGCCTGTTGCGGCAATACAAGCCGGAAATTTCCGGGGTGACCATATTCCAGCCCTCGCCGGTCGTCTTGGCCAACGGGCGCAGCGAATTGGATCAGTCTTCCCCTGAATTCAAAGGCGCCCACCCCACCCGGGGCGTCAACCCCGCTTCCGGTGCGGTCATTTATTACCACCTGCCGGAAATAGAGAAAGGCGAGCATATCGGTATAGAGGTAAAAGACGCCCGGGGCAATCTGGTGCGCGCGTTCAGTTCCCGCACTGATTCCACTTTTCAAAGCTACGACGGCGGCCCGCCCGCCGAGCCGGTGCTGCCCAAAACCAAGGGCCTGAACCGCTTTGTGTGGGACCTGCGCTATCCCACCATGCCCGGCATACCCACAGCTTACATCGAGGCCAATTACCGGGGGCACAAGGCTTCGCCCGGCAAATATTCCATCACCCTGACGGCAGATGGGAAATCCGTTACTACAGAGATAGATATATTGCCCAACCCCCTTTATCCAGCCGCCGCGGAAACCTACCGGGAATACCACGAAATGATGAGCCGAATGGAAGTTGAACTGACCCGGATGCATCAGTTGGTCAACACCCTCCATGCCAAGCGCGAGCAATTGGACGCTATAATCGAAGTGTTACCGGCAGGGGAAAAGTACGACGCCATCAGAAAAGAGGCCCAGGCGCTCTCTGCACGCATGAAAACCTGGGACGAGGACATGGTACAGCGCAAATCTAAAGCCTATGATGATGTGGAGAACTTTCCCAATAAGTTCAGCGCCAATTATCTCTTCCTTATCAACCACACCGAGAGCGACATCCCGCGCGTGAACCAGCCCTCCAGGGATCGCTTGGAAGAACTGAACCGGGAATGGGCGCGCCTGGAAGCCCGGGCATCGGAGATAATGAATGTTTCGATCCCTGCCCTCAACAAGCTATTCTGGGACGCCGGGTTCGGAGCCATCTGGAAGGAATGATCCGCAAAAAACTGCTCATGAAGATACGTTTTCTTCTTACTGCGTGGTCTTTCGCGTTGTCGTTCCAAATGCAGGCCCAGTTCTTCCTCAACGGACAGGCGATAGCTACAAACGACACCTGCTATCAACTTACCCCGGAAGCCAACTTTGTGGCCGGCTCCATCTGGAACGGCGACAAGATCAATCTCAACCAGTCTTTCGATGTGGTGGTGCGCCT
>CAZNYK010000080.1:2774-18096 GCA_964577215.1 uncultured Saprospiraceae bacterium | reverse complement strand
CCTTTAACCTTCAAAAGACCCTCATGGCATCCATCCGCTTTGACCACGTCACGAAAAACTACGGGAAAGTCAACGCCATAAAAGACGCTGATTTTGAGATCCGCGACAAAGAATTCATGGTGCTCGTCGGCCCTTCCGGCTGCGGCAAATCCACCTTGCTGCGCATGATCGCCGGCCTGGAAGAGATCAGTTCCGGTACGCTTTCCATTGACGGAAAAGTAGTGAACGACCTGCCGCCGAAAAACCGAGACATTGCCATCGTTTTCCAAAACTATGCCCTTTACCCCCACATGACGGCTTACGACAATCTCGCTTTCGGTTTGAAAATCAGGGGACTAAGTAAAGCGGCTATCCGGGAAAAAGTCATGGAAGCGGCACGTATTCTCGAAATAGAACCCCTGCTGGACCGCAAACCCAAAGCCATGTCGGGCGGGCAGCGGCAACGCGTGGCCATCGGGAGGGCCATTGTGCGCAATCCCAAGGTATTCCTCTTCGACGAGCCTCTGAGCAACTTAGACGCCAAACTGCGGGGGCAGATGCGCCTGGAGATCGCACGGCTGCACAAAAAACTGCAAACCACCGTGGTGTACGTCACCCACGACCAAGTGGAAGCCATGACCCTCGGCGACCGGATCGCCGTGATGGACAAAGGCGAAATCCAACAGATAGACACCCCGCAAAACCTGTACCGCTATCCTGAAAATCGCTTCGTGGCCGGCTTCATCGGCTCGCCGCCCATGAATTTTATAGAAGGCAGGATCGTACATGAACAGGAGGGCGCATTTTTCCAAAGCGCTGATGCGGCTGCCTTTTCGGTCAGGCTACCCGGATCTGCTGGCAATGCTGCCCATTCAGGCCGGAAAGCGGTTCTGGGCATTCGCCCTGAGCACATTCACGCGAATCCTCCCGGAAACCCGGCGCAATTCGTGGAATTTGAAGCGGAGATACAGTTCGTAGAGCGCCTCGGCCACGAAAGCTTTGTCTTCGCCGAGCTGCCGGGCGGCGCCATTACGGCCCGCCTTTCTGCCGATGAGGTCATTGAACCTCCCTGCAGATTGCCGCTCTATGCCGAAGTGGAGCGCATGTACTTTTTTGATGGGGAAACAGGAGAAGTGCTGAGATGAGCGCCTCAGGCCAACTTCAACAGTTCTTCCAAAATCTCCCCAATCGACAGCGTGGCCCCACAAATTACCTCATCCGAGGCGCCGTAATACAGCGTGATCTCATCTCCATGTACAATATGGCCGTTGGTGAATACCACATTGCCGAAGAATCCTTTCCGTTCATAACTTAAAGAAGGTTCCAGCAGCGGGTGCTGAGAGCGGGCAAGTACTTTGGAAGGATCTTCGGGATCGAGCAGTACAGCACCCAGGCAGTACCGGTGTTGGTGATCGGCGCCGTGATAAATTTCAAGCCAGCCTTCCGGCGTTTTGACGGGGGCAGCTCCGGCGCCTACGCGCGCGCTGTCCCACCAGCCCTCGCGGGTGTGAAGGATACAATGGTGCCTGCCCCAGTGCAACAGGTCAGGGGAAGATGAAACCCAAATATAATTTCCTCCAAGGCCGATGCCGGAGGGCCGGTGCAGGCAGTAGTACTTATCGCCGATCTTCTCCTCAAAGAGCGCGCAGTCCTTGTTGTGGGGAGGCAGGATCATGCCCTCCCGGCTGAGATTTCGCCAGTCGGCGGTGCGGATAAGGCCGACGCCGACGCCATTTTCCGATACCTGTGTGTAGGAAAGGTGGTAAATTCCCTCAATCAGGCTGACCCGGCAATCTTCAATTCCGAATGTCTCCAGCGTTCCCTGCCCGAATATTTGGGTGGGAAAACCCGCCGGCTCGTAAAAATGCACCCCGTCATTGCTGCACACCAAGCGAAGGTGTGAGATAGTGGAAAGGTAGGTCTTGCCCTTGTATCCCACAATCCTGGCATCGGAAAGGTCTAATGAGGAGTCATCCAAATCAAATTCCATGATCTTAAACTCCCCTTCTCCGTTCATAACGGGAAACGATACCATGCCTTCTTTTTGCACGGGGCGTTCCGCTACCCTCAGCAAAAGCCAGGTTTTGCCTTCAAAACGGAATGCGCCGGGGTTGAGTACACATTCCACCACCCAATCCGGGTGGCTGGGGCTGATGTCCCCTTTGGTGAGAATCGGATTCTCAGAAAAGCGCTTTACCATGAGAGAAAGGCAAATATTCTGAAAAATCGTTGCATCAAGAACAATCGCGAGCTATGAGCCTGGTGAAGCCCAAGGCTCACAGCTCGCAATTTATTAATCAGTTCATTGCTTGTTGAACTTCACCGAACCGAGGTTTTTACCGCCCAGCACAAAATTGAGCGAGTACATCCCCGGCGGGTAATTATTGACATTGATCGAAAACTGCCCGGAGGCAACATCTGCGCGGTTCAGGCGAACCGCATCCAATTGCCGTCCCTGCATGTCGAAAATGCGCAGTAACAAGTCCTGGTTGGCGGGCAGGCGATGCTGTACCGTCAAATGATCTTTTGCGGGATTCGGGAAGACCCGGTCCACATAAGCGCTTGCCAGGGTAAGATCACCGGCGCCGGAGGTTCCCGTGGCATACAATGCGGCAATTTCCCCGGCGGTGAGCGCTTTGTTGTAAATCTTTACATTGTCCAGCGCTCCTATGAAATACTGGCCTCCCTCAATGGGGTTGTTCCCGAATCCCAATGGGCGCGCCGTGGTATTGAGTTTGCCGAGCACGGGCTCCCTGTTCACTTCGATACCGTCCATATAGATGATGTCATTAGCGCCATCATGTACCATGGTCACATACGACCAGACATTGATGCTCAACGCATTGCCGTCGCCGCTGTCCATGTCATTGATTAAGTTGGGAAACTGTGCATTGTTGCTGTTGGTCGTCCACACGATTTGACTGTGTGTCGACGGCAGGGATATCTTCCAGCGTTGATTCCAGTGGCCGAAGTCGATCACATAGGCTTCGGCATCCTGCACGTTGATGCCGTCCACCCGTATCCAGAAGGAGACGGTAGTATAGTCGGAAAGCAATTGCACGGCGTTGGGGGCCAATACCGAATCCTGCATGCCGTCGAAGCGGATATTCATTCCTCCGCCATGGGCATGGTTGGCTGTTTCAAATACCGGGTTGCCCCCGATAACGCCGTGATTCTGATAAGGCGTGGCATCATTGGCGTTGCCGTCGAAAGGATAGTGGGCTACCAGGCCGGGTTCGCCGGTATCCAGCGGAGCGGTGGTGCTGATGGTCAGATCTGCCAGGCCGGAAACGTTGCCTGCGAGGTCAACCGCCGCCACTTCAAATGTATATAAGGTAAGCGGCTCAAGACCGGTCACCAAAACAGAAAGCGAGGAGGCCGGAACGGTATCGTACAGGATGCCGTCCACCCAGATGATGTATCCTGCCACCTGCCTGTCGTCGGTAGAAGCCGTCCAACTCAGCAGCACGGAATTGAAGCTTGGCGACCCGCTCAAGTTGCCGGGAACGGTGGGTGGCGTCACGTCGGGCGTTTCGTCAGGCCCCGTGGTCACCCTCAGCGTAGTAGGCAATGATTCGTTGCCGGCTTCGTCCACTGCGGTCAGGCCGAACAGGAATTCCGTGAGTTGCGGCAAGCCGGGGAAATAAGCTGTTGTAGCTGTAGTAGTGAGTACCGGAGCACCGTCGATACTGATGTTGTAAGCCGCAACGCCCACGTTGTCGGTAGCCGGCAACCAGTTGAGACGCACATTATTGAAAACCACCTCAGCTGTCAGGTCGAGCGGAGCGCAGGGCGCTTCGTCATCGGCGCTGCCCGGGTCTTGTGATTGTGCAGCATAGAGGGCTGCGATCTCTGCGGCGCTGAGCGCAGTATTGTAGAGTTGCACTTCGTCGAGTGAGCCGTCAAACCAATTGCCCCCGTCTATCGGGTTATAGCCGATGCCGAGCGGGTGGAGCGTGTTGTCGTCGAGGTCGCCTACCACATCCTTCTCCGCTACGAGAGCGCCGTCCATATAGATCAGGTTCTTGGCGCCGTCGTGTACCATCGCCACATGCGTCCATTCGCCGATGGGCAACTCATTTTCGTTGCCGGAGTCCATGTCAGAAATGCCGTTGGAGTGATTGGTGGTCCAAACCGGCTTGCCGTGAGGCGGCAGGGAGATTTTCCAGCGGGTTTGCCAGCCGCCGAAAGAAAGCAGGTAGGATTCGCCGGTGCCGGGGTAGCTGTTGGGTTTGGCCCAGAAGCTCACCGTAGCGTGAGGCGAGTTGAGTTGCGGTGAATTGGCTGCCGTCACCTCGGTGGAGGCGCCGTTAAAAGAAGCGGCTTTGTTGGCTTTGCCGAAGCGGTCCCTGTCCAAACTTGGAGGAGAAGCATGGTTGTTGTATGGCGTTGCATCTGAGCTGTTGCCGCTGAATGCATAATGCGCCACCAAGTTGCCCGGTACGGAGGGCGCCGGATCTTGCTCCCCGAAAAGGGCGAGTACCTGGGCGTCGTTGAGTGCTACATTGTATATCTGCACATCGTCGATTGCGCCGTCGAAGAAGCCGCCGTTGTCGATAGGATCATACCCGATACCGAGAGGGTGTTTGGTTTTGTCTAAAGCCCCCGGCGCGCTTATCTCATTCATCCGGACGCCGTTGAAGTAAATAATGTCTTGCGCACCGTCGTGCACCATTACCACATGCGTCCATTCGCCGATGGGCAGGGAGTTATTGCCGCCGGAGTCCATGTCGCTGCAGCAGGCGCCGTTGGAGTGGGTGGTGAATACGGGTTTGCCGTGCGAGGGCATGGAGATTTTCCAGCGCTCCTGCCAGCCTCCGTGGGATAGCAGGTACACCTCGCCTGAGCCGGGATAGCTGTTGGGCTTGATCCAGAAGCTGATGGTGGTGTAGTCGGATTGTAACGCTGCCGAGTTATCGGCTCTGGCGGCTCCGGCCGTGGCATTGGAGCCCCAGCCGTGGCGGTTGGCCACAGCAGAAGCGCCGCTCAGCAAGTTTGCATGGTTGCCGAATTGCGTTTCATCCCAACCGTTGCCGTTGAGACTGTAGTGAGCGACAAGGTCGGAGGGCGTGCCGGGAAAAGCGGCTTGAGCCGCATACAGGTCTGCGATTTCCGAACCGGAGAGAGCGAAGTTATAGAGCTGCACTTCGTCGAAAGCCCCGTCAAACCAGTTGCCGCCGTCAATGGGGTTGTAGCCGATGCCGAGCACGTTGGTAGTGTTGTTGAGCGTTCCTGTTACATTTTTTTCGGCCGCCAGCACTCCGTTCATGTATATCAGGTCTTTGGCGCCGTCGTGTACCATAACCAAATGCGTCCACACACCGGCTTGCAATACGTTGGGGTCGCCGCTGTCCATATCGGAGATGCCGCCGGAGTGATTAGTGGTCCACACGGGCTTACCGTGGGCGGGTAAGGAGATTTTCCACCGCTCCTGCCATCCCCCGAACGACATGAGAAAGACCTCTTCGCTGCCGGGCAGGCTGTTGGGCTTAACCCAAAAAGCTACCGAAGTGTAAGGAGAATTGAGTTGTTCGCTGTTGGCCGCTTTTACTTCAGAAGAGGCGCCGTTGCACAGAAGAGCGCTTTTGCCGAAGCCGAACCGGTCGGTAGTAATGGCTGCCGTAGTAATATCGAGATGATTGCCGAAATTCGTGGCGTCGGCGCCGTTGCCGATGAAAGCATAAGAGGCCACTGCGCCGGGAGGAATTACGGGCGGCGTACTTTGTTCGGTGTACAATGTTGCAATTTGCGCTGCGCTCAATGCCTGATCGAATACCATCACATCGTCGAGCGCGCCGTTGAAGTAGTTGGCATTGTCAATCGGATCGTAACCGATGCCGAAGGGATGTGTGGTGGGGTCCAGATCCCCGCTTACGTTTCTCTCATTTACCTGCACCCCGTTGAAGTAGATAATGTCTTTGGCGCCGTCGTGTACCATGACCACGTGCGTCCACACGTCTAAAGGCAAAGCATTGTCGCCGCCGCTGTCCATATCGCTGCAGCAGATGCCGTTGGAGTGCGTGGTGAATACCGGCCGGCCGTGAGGGGGAAGGGATATTTTCCAGCGTTGCTGCCAGCCCCCGTTGGAGAGGATGTAGGCCTCACCCTGCCCCGGGAAAGCAACGGGATTGATCCAGAAGCTGATCGTCGCTGTGGCTGAGTTCATATGCGGCGGGTTGGGCGCCGTGACGGAGCTTTGCACGCCGTCGAACAAGAAGGCGCTGTTGGCCCAACCGAAGCGGTCCTGTACCAACCTGACGCCGTTGACTGCGGCGTTGTTGGCAAAGCTCGAACCGTCTTTGGCATTGCCCGAAAAGGCGTAGTGCGCCACCGGGACTTGCGCATACAGGCTCATGGCCCATATAGAGCTCAATAGCCATAAGGCAGAAATTCGAAGATTCTTCATCATTTTTTTACCGATTAATGGTTAGAAAATATAATCCCATATCGGGCCGATTTCTCGTGCTACCGCTTGACCAAGCGAGCGTTGAATCTGCCCTTTTCGCTTTGACCCATAAGTACGTACAAGCCTGTTTTCAAGTGATTTACATCTAAGTCTATCCATGCTGTGCCACCGCCTTCTGCTTCCATGAGCAAGCGGCCGGCCAGATCAAACACCCGTATCCGCTCCAGGGAGCCTGCATTGGAAGGTAGTGCCGCCCGAATGCTTTCCGAGGCCGGATTGGGGTAAATGCGGAGCAGGCCGGCTTGCGGCGCCGGCACCTCATTCGTTGAGGTGGCTTCCTGTTCGTAGAGCATCCTTACAGCGTCGGGGATTAGGGCGTAGTTGTATATTTTTACCTCGTCGATCACGCCCTTGAAGTTGTAGTTCGCATCGCCGGGCAACATCTGCCCCATCAAAAATGGTACGAAGGTGGTGCGTATCAGGCCGCTCAGTGCCCTGTAACTATGTAGTTCGCCGCCCAGATAGAGCGCAAGCAAGCTGCCGTCGTAGGTGACGGCCACGTGGTAAAAAGTATCTGTTTTCACAGGCGCAAGCGCATCGAGATCGGCAATTCCGCTGAGGGAATTGATCGTCCACCGAAGCAGCTTGCCCGGGGTAATGGATATTTTCCAGCGGTTTTGCCAACTGCCGTGGGAAAGCAGGAAGGTTTCCCTTTCCGGAAGGGCGGCGGCGTTAAACCAGCAACTGACAGTGATGCCGTCCTGGAAATTGAGCAGCGGGTTGTTGGGCACGGAGATGTGTTGAGCGCCGCCGTTGAAATAGTATGCACTTTGCGGATTGCCGAACATATCCGGAGTGAGTACCGCTCCGTTAGACTGGCCGTGCAACTGGTTACCGCTCACATCGCCGGTATTACCCGTGAAGGGATAATGCGCTACGAGATTCCCTGAACCGGCGCTGAATATCTTAACCAGCAAAGTAGTCGTACCAGAAGTGGACAAACCGCCATCGTCTGTGACTGTCACTGATATCTCATATATGCCCTCTGCAAGCGGCGCCGTCCATTCCACTGTGCTGCCGGTACCGCTGATGGCGCCGCCGGAGGCGACCCATGCATAGGTCAGCAGGTCGTTGTTCGCATCCGTGGCTATACAGGTAAGTTGCAGCGATTCGCCCGGGGCGGTGAAAGGCATGCTTTTTTGAATTTCCACCAAGACAGGCGGGTGGTTGATCTCCGGGACGATGGGCAGAACAAGCGTGGCTGTATCGCGATTGCCCTCCGGGTCGGATACAATACAACGAATGGCAGCCTCCCCGGCGAAATCAGGAGCGCTGAATAATACTTCTCCACCCGTGCCCTCAATCGCACCTTCATCAGCGCTCCACTCAAATGTAAATTCGTCGGAATCGGCATCGAAAACCGTGCAGTACAGCGTTGCCGTGGCGGCGATCTCCATAGGACTGGCTGATGAGGAGAGCGCCTTGATCCGGGGCGCCCAGGTAAAAGGCTGCGCACTCTGGCGATAGTCCACCACGACGCCGTCCACCAACATTTTATTCTTATCATAGCTCAGTTCGCCGCCGGCCGGGCACACTACCACTACAATGGCCTGATTGGCCGGAATGGTGAGGTTAACGATCCCGGTTGCGTTTTCCAGAATGAAGTTTTCAGACAGGGCTTCATAGATATCCGCGGCGGTATCGCCTGCGGCAAATTGTATTGTCCGGGCGGTATTGTAAGAGTTGTAGATCAGGTAAGTCGGATAGGATGCCTCGCCAAAAAAATCGGTTTTTGCCAGGTCTATTTGCAATATCCTGTCCACATTGGTTTTTTTCACCATGGCGCCGAGGTAGCCGATAGATGAAGTGCCGTACAGGGCTAAGTTGGTGGCTGCCCAGCCGCCGTTGAGGGCATCGCCGGTAGAGTAGGGGGTGTTCCCCTGCCACACCTGCCGGAGGGCTTCATAGCCGATCACCTGGTCCGGGTCGTTTGCCGCCGACCATGCTGAAGCATCCTGCAAGTTGGAGGGCAAAAAGCCCGGGAAAAACAAGCGGGTGGCATTGGCCAGGTTGAGCATCCACTTGCCGATGGCGCGGGCGAAGCGCTTGTCGTAGCGCACCATAGGTACGAGAGCAGCGGCCTGTTGCACGCCGTTGAGTTGGAAGGCGTAGTCGTTGCCTGCATCATTGGCTTCGCCTACCAATCCCGACACGCTGAAGCCGCCCCATGTGCCCACGATGGTGCCCCAGCCTCTCAGGTTGCCCCTGTTGAAGGACCAGTTGAGCATTTTTTCCACGTCGTAGTTGGTCCCCAGTTCGGCGTTCATTTTGGCGGCGGTGAGTGTGCCGTAGGGCAATTGCAGTTCGTAGGAAGGATTGGCAGGCCAGTTGTCTAAAAACTCGATCGACCACTCTGCAGCTTTGAGGTATTCGGGATTGCCGGTTCGTTTCCAGGCGTTGTAGAGCACCCAGGCATAAGCACCGGCGGCTTCAGGCTCCGGCACGCCGCTTGCGTTAGGCTCCATTGTTTGAAATCGCCAGCCCCGGTAGTTCATGAAGGCGGGTTGCCAGGGAGCGTCGTGGCCGCCCATGGCGCGCACGGCTTCGGCAAAGCGGTCGGCGATGGTGTTGAATTGCCATTCTGCCTCGCCGCCCATGCCGGGGTAGAGGTCGTACAACTGATAAAAATAGACGTTGGGCATCATGTCGTACCACCAGTCGTTGCCGCTGGTAGTGGCAGGGTTGTTGAGATAGATGTTCTCCCCGTTGTTTTTATTGAAAAAATCCTGGGCCATGAGCACCCAATTCCGGCCGAACTGATCGGTTTTGTCAATGCCCACGAGCGTGGCGCCTACCAGCGAGGGCAGTACGTTAATGGCTTCATTCCCGAATGGCGAGTTGGTGCCTACATAGGTGTGCATCCTGAAAGACGGGCGTTCCGGGTAGTTCAACCCGGCAGGATTGATGAATGTAAGCGGGAGGTATTGCCCGGTTTTTTGCAGGTCATATACAAAGGAGTCGTATCGCAGTGCCACCTGTTTCCAATCCCGAACATTATATGGCGTAGGCTGATTGGGCATGATGTCCACCCGGGGCACGGCAATTTGGCCGGGTTGTGACCTGAGGGCAGAGGTGCAAAACAGGAAGAAAAGGGCGATGAATGTAGCGATTCTATTCATTTGGTATGGATTGCCGGAAAAACCATTTTGGCAAATTTCAGCAAAACTTGCCGGCATGAATGGTACTATTATGTGAAAAGATGGTGCAAAAAACCTCAATACCCCGGATTCTGCACCAACTGCGTATTCAAATCCATCTCCGTTTGCGGAATGGGGAAAACCTCGTGTTTTCCGGCCTGGAACCCGGGCAACACGTCCTTGGCGATGCCCCATCGCACGAGATCAAAAAAGCGGTGCAACTCGAAGCCCAGCTCTGCTTTTCGCTCCTGGCGGATGGCCAGCCGCATTTCCACCTGGTCGGCCGTCATTACCGGCGGCAGTGCTGTGGCCGGGTTGGCTGCCTGGGCGCGTGCGCGTGCGCGCACCCTTTCAAGCGGAACCTGCGCTTCCGCTGTGCGCTCCAATTCATTGAGGGCCTCCGCTTCCCAAAGCAGTACCTCTGCAAAGCGGATAGCTGTGTAGTTGATATCGCCGTCGGCGGGTTGGGAAACCGAAGCCGTATCCTGCAAGTATTTGCGAGGGCCGTAGAATGTGGAAGAAAAGGATGGTTTCCAGATGGAACCGAAGTAGGGCTCATTGTTGGATGCGACAGTAAAACGGCGGCGTGGATCGCCCGCTTCAAAGCTGTTGAAATAGGCCGCCGTAGCCTCCGCAAAGCCGTAGCCGTTGAGCTTGCGCGACATCCACCACTGGTTGAGGAAATTGCCGACACCTAGCTCGAGATGAGCGTGCTGGATTTCCCAGACGGATTCTGCATTATTTTGGGTTTCCTTCCTGAAATTGGCCTCATAGTCGGCCATCAAGTCGTACACGCCCAGGTCCTTTACTTTCCCCGTGTACTCCAATACCTTGTCCCATTTGTTTTCGTACAAAAATGCTTTGGCAGCCAATGCGTATGCAGCGCCTTTGGTGGCCCGGCCCATTTCAGAAGCCGGTTGCGTCGCCGGCAGCAGGGAGGCCGCTTCTTCGCAATCAGCCTGTATCAGGGCATAAATTTGAGCTTTCGGCGTGCGCGGCATTTTCAGTTGTTCGGGCGGTAATATCCGGGTGATCAAGGGTACATCCCCGAACACCTGTGTCAGCAGGAAGTAGTAATAGGATCGGAGGAAAAGCGCTTCCCCCCTGATCTGATCGCGCCGGGCGGCGTTCATTTCTACCTTGGGCAGGTTGTCCAATACGAGGTTGCATTGCGTAATGCCGTTGTATTGGAGTTTCCAAAAGGCGTTGAATTCCTCCGTTCGGGGCGTATAGGTAAAGGCATCCAATTCCACCAATCCCGGCCGGGAGCCGTCCCCACCTGTAATGGCTTCATCGGCAGTGATCACGGCAAATGCCCAGTAAAAATTGCCATTCCGGTTGTTGAACAACAGCGGGCTGTAAGCGGCGTTGAGCGCTTGCACGGCATCGGCTTCGCTTTGAAAGAAAGAGCCTGCGTCGAGCGTAGCAATGGGTTCTTTGTCGAGGATACCCTGGCAGGAACTCAGGGCAAAAACAGCGGCAAAAAGGAAAAAAATCGCCTGTTTCATCTTGGCTATATTTTATTGAGCAAGAAATTATCAAAACTCCACCTGCACCCCCGCGATCCAGGTCCTGGGCGCGGGTACGGTGCCCCAGTCGATACCTACGCTGAGGTCGGAAGCAAGGCCCAGGCCGCGCGTGTCGTTGGCGTTGGCCTGGATCTCGGGATCGAGGCCGGGGTATTGGGTGATCGTAAGGGCATTTTGCACGGTCAGGTAAACTCTCATGTTGCCGATGTCCTTCCAGCGGATGACGTCTTTAAAATTATACCCCAGGGTGACGTTGCGCACCCGCATATAAGAGCCGTCGGCCAAAAACCGGGTGGAAACGCGGCGGTTGCCGTTGCGGTCATCCACGCTTACCTTGGGAATGTCGGTATCGGTGTTGGAAGGAGTCCAGCGTCCCAACACTTCTTTATAGGAGTTGAAGCCTCGCAATTGTGTTTCGTAGGCGAAATTGCCATAGAGAAAATACACGTCGTTGCCATGTATCCCCTGGATCAGGGTAGAAAAATCAAGGTTGCCCCTGCTGAACCCCAGCGTAATTCCGTAGGTAAAATCGGGGAATGGATTGCCCACGTGGCGGCGGTCTTTATCGTCGATGCGGTTGTCTCCGTTGATGTCCACAAACCTCACGTCGCCGGGGCGCGTAAAGGCGGTTTGGAATGGACTGCTCGCGATTTCTTCCTGCGATTGGAACAACCCTGCCATTTCCCACAGGAAAAACGAACCGACGGGATAGCCCGGCTCCGTCCTGGTAATGGGGCCGTCGGAGAGGCCGAAGCCTCCGAGAATGGGTTCGCTTTCGGCAATGGAAAGCACTTTGTTGCGCATTGCCGAGAAGTTGGCGCCGATATTGTAGTTGAATTTGCCGATTTTATTGCGGTATATCAGCCCGGCCTCGATGCCTTTGTTTTCCACGGAAGCCGCATTGACAAAAGGCGGGCGGGTAGAACCACCGGCCTGCGGTACCGGTACTCGTACCAGGATGTCATCGGTGCGTTTCCTGAAAGCATCCACGGAGAGAGAAAAACGGTCTTGCTTGAGGCTGAGGTCCAATCCGAAATTGGTTTGGGTGCTGGTTTCCCATTTGATATTGCTGTTGCCGGATTCCACCACATTCGCCCCGGTGACGATCTGCTCGCCGAACACATACACGAAGTCGCCTAAGCTAACCAATGAACTATAAGGATACACCCCGATTTCCTGGTTGCCCAACTGGCCCCAACTGGCCCGGAGTTTCAGGCTGGAAATAAAGCGGATGTTTTGAAAAAATGGCTCGTTCGACACATTCCAGCCCGCGGAGACCGAGGGAAATGTACCCCAGCGATTGTCTTTGCCGAAACGGGAAGAACCGTCGCGGCGCACCGCTGCATTGAGCATGTAGCGGCCTTTGTAAGAGTAGCCTACTTGCCCGAACCAGGACAGTAGCGCCCACTCCGTGGCTATGCCGGAAGCGCCGATGTTGTTGATCTCTTCGGGGATGCTGCTGCTGATGTACCGGAAGAGGGGGTCAGTCTTGCGGAAGTTGTTGGCTGAAGCGCCGAGGTAGTCCGTGTGATTTTGAATGGCTTCCATGCCTGCGAGAGCGGAGATGCGGTGGGCGCCGAAAGTACGGGTGAAATCCGCTGTGTTGTTCCACACCAAGGTTTGATCGAATACCCGGCCTTCGTTCAGGGACGTGGGGTCGTAAACAGCGGGGGAGAGGCGTTCCTTGAACAGTTTTTCGCGATCGAAAAGGAAATCTCCGCCGAGGGTTGTGCGCAGGTTAAAGCCTTCGAAAGGAGTCAATTCTGCAAAGACGTTGCCGAACACGCGATAACGTTTAATGGTCCAATCCGTATTTTCCACAAAAGCCAGCGGGTTGGCATTGCCGTCGCCGAAGAGCACGGGGTCGCCCAGGTCGGAAGTGACTTTTACATAACTTCCATCGGGATAACGCACCGGGAATACGGGCGATGCGATAAGCGCGTAGCGGACGCCGCTCAACTCATTCCCCGGCCCGAAGCCGTCGCCTGAACCGTTGATGACCTTTCGATCCGTATGGGAAAACGCCAGGTTGTTTCCTATGCGGAATATTCTCTTGCCTATTTCGCCGTTGAAGCGCACCTGGTATTTTTCAAATCCTTGTCCCGTGAAAATACCGTCCTGGGAAAGATATTCCCCGGAAATGTAATAGTTGCTGTTTTCACTACCCCCCCTTGCCGACAAGGCATACCGTTGCACGGGCGCGGGGTTGAACATGATGTCTAACCAGTTATTGTCGGGCAAGGTATCCAGTATGGAAAGGTCGTAGGCAGGCAACTGGTTGGCCGGGTTGCGAAGGCTGTTGGCGTTGGCAATGGCCTCATTGCGAAGGGTGAGATATTCCTCCGCATTGAGCAGTTCCGGCAGACGGACAGGCTGCTGTACGCCGGCATAGGATTCGAAGGAAAACACCGGGGCGCCTGATTTACCGCGTTTGGTGGTGATGAGCACCACGCCGTTGGCAGCCCGCGCTCCGTAGATAGCTGCTGCCGCAGCGTCTTTCAGCACTTCGATGGATTCAATGTCCGTGAGTGAAAACATATTGATTCCGCCAGTGGTAGGAACGCCGTCTATGACGTATAGCGGGTTGTTGTTGCCCAGCGTGCCGACTCCCCGGATGCGCACGGCAATGTCATCGCCCGGCGCGCCGGTAACCTGGGTGACCATGACCCCCGGCGCCTGTCCTTGAAGGGCCTGATCAAGGCCGACCACGACGAGTTTTTCAATATCCCTGGATTTTACAGAAGTGATCGCGGAAGTGACGTCGCTGCGGATCTCGCGTTTATAGCCGGTCACCACTACTTCTTGCATGATGTTCATTTCGGGCGTCAGCACTATGGTCAATGACGCCCTGCCCTGTACAGGCACTTCCTGGGTTTGGTAACCCACATAGCTGACCACCAAAACTGCCTGGGCATTCGTTACATCCAACCCGAAGCTGCCGTCCACATCCGTAATAGTGCCTCTGCCGGTGCCTTTTTCGAGGATGGTAGCGCCGATCAGGGGCAGTTTGTCTTCGGATGAACTCACCACTCCTGACACTTTAAACGGCTGTGCGTAAGCTATTTGTACGGAAAATAAAAAGAACAGGAATGCAAAAACGGTATGTTGACTCCTTCCCATGGCGATCTCGGTTTATTTGGCTTTCTGCAAATTTACCCAACTCAAAGCAGTCAAAGTAGTATTATTTTGCGAATAAATGATACTTTTGCGAATAACTCTTTTCCATATTATGCATATCTACAGAGAAATCACGCCATTGAAGTCGCAGGACGTTTTTGTCGTGCTCGACTCCTCGAGCAACGGGTTCGACTACCCCATTCACAATCACCCGGAATTCGAGTTGAATCTCATTGCAGGTATTTCCGGGACCCGCATCGTGGGCGATTCCACCGAGCGATACACGGATTTCGACTTAGTGCTGCTCGGCCCCTATCTCTACCACAAATGGGACGGCGACCGGCACATGCAGGAAAGCGGGCAACCTTACCGGGTCATTACCATCCAGTTTGCTATGGATTTGTTCAGCGGGCAGATGTTCCAGAGGGAGCGTTTCTTCAAGATCAGGAAATTGCTTCAGGATTCCGGCCGGGGTATCAAATTCGGCGGCAGAACTTTCGAAGAGGCCATGCCCATTCTGCTGAGTATTACGGAGGACAAAGGATTTGCCAATATCATCGAATTTTTCAGCCTGCTCGATTTATTGTCCAATGCCACGGAGGCGGCTTTTTTGTCAAGCGAAGGTTTTTCCCCCAGGGGGATGCCCTCCGAGAGCAACCGCATCCAGGTAGCGTATGCCTATATCCTGAAGCATTTCACTGAGGCAGAGTTGAAAATCGGCGATGTAGCGGCACAGGTACATATGAGCGAATCGGCATTCAGTCACTTTTTTCACAAATACGCTTTCAGGAGCTTCACCCAGTTTTTGATTGACCTCCGGGTTGGGCACGCCTGCAAGCTCTTGCTCGATACCGATGACACCGTGGCGCAAATTTCGGCGAGGTCGGGGTTCAACAACTTAGCCAACTTCAACCGGCTGTTTAAAAAGTATCGCTCCTGTACGCCTTTGGAATATCGGAAACGCTATATGGAAAAAGCGGATTTTGACTGGACTCAACAGACCACCCCCTGGCAGTTCATGCCCGTCAATGCCCGCACTAACGAAATTGTGAAGCCACTGGCGTATTCCACCAAGCTATTACACTATTGAGGTG
>CAZNYK010000080.1:1291-2674 GCA_964577215.1 uncultured Saprospiraceae bacterium | reverse complement strand
TTTGCGCCTCCAAAAACACATGCCAATGCAATTGACGGAACAGGAAATCATCAGAAGGCAAAACCTCCAGGCTATCCGCGATCTCGGCATAGAGCCCTACCCGGCAGAGCTTTTTGAGCTGAATGCCTCTGCCGCCGATATCAAAGCCCGCTTTGAAGACGGCGCCGAAGGATTCCAAAATATGCGCCTCGCCGGCCGCGTGATGATGGTGCGCGACATGGGGAAGGCCTGCTTCGCCGAATTGCAGGACTCCTCCGGACGCATCCAGATATATGTTCGCCGCGACGATATTTGCCCCGGCGAAGACAAGCGCCTTTTCGACGAGTTTTTCAAAAAGCTTTTGGACATCGGCGATTTTATCGGCATCGAAGGTTTCGTCTTCCGCACCCGCACCGGTGAAATTACCGTCCATGCCCAGTCGCTCATCCTCCTGTGCAAATCCCTGCGCCCGTTGCCCATCGTGAAAATGGATGCGGAAGGCAATGTGCATGACGCCTTCGTGGACCCGGAACTGCGCCACCGGATGCGATACGTGGACCTCGTGGTCAATGCTGGCGTTAAGGAGACTTTCATCCAGCGCACCAAAATGGTGAAAAGCATCCGGGATTTTCTCGACGCCCGCGGCGCATTGGAGGTGGATACCCCCGTGCTCCAAACCATTCCCGGCGGCGCTACGGCCCGGCCTTTCATCACGCACCACAATGCCTTGGACATAGAGATGTACATGCGCGTTGCCAACGAGTTGTACCTCAAGCGGCTTATCGTGGGCGGCTTTGACTGGGTGTATGAGTTCAGCCGCAACTTCCGCAACGAAGGCATCGACCGAACCCACAACCCGGAATTCACTATCCTCGAATTCTATGTAGCCTACAAGGACTACAACTGGATGATGGAGATCACGGAGCAACTATTGGAAAAAGTAGCGCTTGACCTGCACGGCACTACTGAATTGCCGGTAGGCGACAACGTCATCAGCTTCAAGGCGCCCTTCAGGCGCATCGGAATTCTCGACGCCATCAAAGAACATACCGGCTTCGATGTGGATGGGATGGAGGAAACCGAACTGCGGGAGCTTGCCCGGAAACTGGGCCTGGAAGTGGACAATACCATGGGCAAGGGCAAGCTCATCGACGAGATATTCAGCGAAAAGTGCGAAGCGTCTTTCATACAACCTACATTCATTACCGACTACCCGGTGGAGATGAGTCCGCTCACCAAGCGGCATCGCTCCAAGCCGGGCTTAGTGGAGCGCTTCGAGCTGATGGTCAACGGCAAGGAATTGGCCAATGCCTACTCCGAGTTGAACGATCCCATCGATCAGCGCGAGCGCTTTGAAGACCAGGTCAAGCTCAAAGACCGCGGCGACGAGGAGGCCATGTTCAT
>CAZNYK010000080.1:0-1191 GCA_964577215.1 uncultured Saprospiraceae bacterium | reverse complement strand
ATAATGTCCAAAATCCTCATCATCGGCGCAGGTGGCGTCGGCAGGGTAGTTGCCTACAAATGCGCGCAGCACCCCGAAATTTTCTCCGAGATCCTTCTCGCCAGCCGCACCAAGAGCAAGTGCGATGTCATTGCCGAAGCGGTGCGCCGCGATACCGGCCACAAGAACTTCCATACCGCCCGCGTGGATGCGGATAACGTACCGGAACTGGTAGCGCTCATTCGTGAGTTCCAGCCGGCAATGGTGCTGCACGTGGCCCTGCCGTACCAGGACCTCACCATCATGGACGCTTGCCTCGAAACCGGCGTGCATTACTTAGATACCGCCAATTACGAGCCGAAGGACGAGGCGAAGTTCGAATACAGCTGGCAATGGGCCTACCACGACCGCTTCCGCGATGCGGGCCTGCTCGCCGTGCTCGGCTGCGGCTTCGATCCGGGGGTGACCGGCGTATTCACTGCCCGCGCCGCCAAACACTATTTCGACGAGATGCACGAGTTGGATATCATCGATGCCAATGCAGGCAGTCACGGCAAGGCCTTCGCCACCAACTTCAACCCGGAGATCAACATCCGCGAGATCACCCAGAAGGGCCGTTACTACCAGGACGGAAAGTGGATAGAGACCAAGCCGCACGAGATCGCCAAAATGATCAACTACCCCGGCATCGGACCGCGCAAGTCGTACCTCATCTTCCACGAGGAACTGGAGTCCTTGGTTAAAAATTATCCCAGCCTGCGCCGCGCCCGCTTCTGGATGACCTTCGGCGACGAATACCTCACCCACCTGCGCGTGATCCAGAACATCGGCATGGCCCGCATCGATCCCGTCATGTACAAGGGCGTGGAAGTCATCCCACTGGAATTCCTCAAGTACGTGCTGCCCGATCCCGGCGAACTGGGCGAGAACTACACCGGCCAAACCTCCATCGGCTGCCGCATCAAAGGCGTCAAGGACGGCCAAGACCGCAGCTACTACATCTGGAACAACTGCAGTCACGAGGCCGCCTACAAGGAAACCGGCACGCAGGGCGTGTCCTACACCACCGGCGTACCCGCAGCGCTCGGCGCGGCCATGATGCTGGGCGGCCTGTGGTCGGGTAGGGGAGTGTTCAATGTGGAGCAGTTCAACCCCGACCCCTTCCTCGATCTGCTCGGCCCCTGGGGCCTGCCCTGGCATGAGCAGGTGGAT
>CAZNYK010000079.1:2327-18116 GCA_964577215.1 uncultured Saprospiraceae bacterium | reverse complement strand
GGTGCGGTAGCTCAGTCGGTAGAGCAAAGGACTGAAAATCCTTGTGTCGGCGGTTCGATTCCGTCCCGCACCACTCTTTTTTCTCAATTCCCCGGTATCTTCCTCAAAATATCTCTCACAACAACGGCGCCGTCCCCTCGCATCAGGCTTCGGTATTTTTGGGCCTGCTTTGCCTCCATGCGATTATCGACAAGGTAAGCGCCGTAATCGGAATGACAAACCACAGCACGGCATGGCTATACGTATCCAACGCAGCGTTTTGCTGGCTGGAAAGGATCAGGTAAACGGTATAAGCAATATAGTACAGGAGGAAAATAAAGCCCTCCCAGCGGTCTAGTTTGCTGCCGGTAAAGAATATGGGCAGGCAGGCGAGCGCCACCGCCACCATCACAGGGAAGTCGAAACGCAGGGCGGACTCCTGTACTTCCACGCCTCCTTTTGCCGCTAAGGCTGCGGCTCCCAGGATGAAAAAAATATTGAAAAGGTTGCTGCCCACCACATTGCCCACCGCGATGTCGCGTTCGCCGCGCAGCCCCGCAATGATAGACGTGGCTACTTCCGGCAAAGATGTACCCATTGCGATGATCGTCAAACCTATGACTAAATCGCTCACGCCGAGACGCTGAGCGATGACAACGGCGCTGGCTACCAGCCACCGCGAGCCGAGCAGGAGCATCCCCAGCCCTGCAATGACAAAAAGTACCGAGCGCAGGGTGCTGCCTTTTCCCGGGGAAAGTTTATCGGCTCCAAATGCTTCCTCGTACTCTTTTTCCACCGCCTTATTCTTCTCTTTTCGACTAAGCCGCACGACAAAAGCGAGGTAGGCAAACCCTAATAAAACCAGGACTAACCCTTCCCAGGGAAGGATGCTGCCGTCTGCTGCCATCAACCAGGTGAGCAGCGACAAACCGATGAGGATGGGCACATCTACCCGGATGAGCTGTTGGTGCACTACCAGCGGGATGATCAGCGCGGAAATACCCAGGATGAACAACACATTGAATATGTTACTGCCGATTACATTGCCCAGCGCAAGACCCGATTGCCCCGAGGTACTGGCCATAATACTGACAGCAAGCTCCGGAGAACTGGTGCCGAAAGCAACCACCGTCAGGCCTATGATAAGAGGCGTTATACCTGCTGCGGCAGCTATCCTGGATGCTCCCCTCACAAGGGCCTCTGCGCCCACAATGAGCAGGACGAGGCCTGCGATGAGTTGGATTATTGTCATTTTCGAGTGTTAACTTTTTTTTATTGTCTCACCGAATCCGGCAGCAGCGGTTTCACCTCCAGGGTGTCCAGTGAAACGCCGGGCGGGCCGGGATGTTCAGGCTTGTAGGGCTTGTGGGGCCTATCCACCGTGTCGAGCGCCCATTTGGCCTCCAGGACGCGGATAGAATCCACTAAATAAATGGCGGAATCCAGCAATCTGCGGTCGCAGTCCTCTATTCGCAAGCGGCGCCCCATGTCCAAGCGCTCCTGGAGCCGGCTTTCCAGCAGTGCCTGCTCCTGTTTGATGCGCAGTTCCCTGTCGTCACAGGCTTGAAACAACAAGCTTAGCACAAAGGAAGCGAGAATTAATGCGGGCCGGTTCATTGTTTGGGAATTCTTTGGCGAAGCCGCGCTTCTTCTTCGCGCCGGGCGATGAGCAGTGAATCCACGAGCCGGCGCAGGCGCTGCTCGAAGTGGATGTCGCACAGGCTATCCGCTTCCTGCCGTACCAAAGGCATCTGGATCGTAAACAGGGAGTCCAGCGCCTCCATTTGGGCAGAGCTGAGGCGGGTCGGCGCATGATCGGTACACCCGGTTGCGAGGCCGGCACACAGCAAAACACGAAAAAGGTAGCGAGGGCCCATCACACATCAATTACTTTGCGACGCAGTTCAAAATGTTTGCCCAGATATACTTTGCGCACCAATTCATCGTCGGCCAGCTCCTTTGCCGTGCCGGCGCGCAGGATGCCGCCCTCGAACATGAGGTAGGCCCTGTCGGTGATGGAAAGCGTTTCTTGTACGTTGTGGTCAGTGATGAGGATGCCGATGTTTTTAGTTTTCAGCTTGGCTACGATGTACTGGATGTCTTCCACGGCAATGGGGTCAATGCCTGCAAAAGGCTCGTCGAGCAGTATAAAGCTGGGATCGGTGGCTAAGGCGCGGGCTATTTCGGTACGGCGCCGCTCTCCGCCGGAGAGCGTATCCCCCCGGCTGCGGCGTACCTTTTCTAAGCCGAATTCTTCAATCAGGGATTCCAGTTTTTCCCTTTGCTCCTCCCGGCTAAGGCGGGACATTTCAAGAACCGCACGCACGTTGTCCTCTACCGTCAGTTTGCGAAACACCGATGCCTCCTGCGGCAAATAACCGATGCCGTACTGCGCCCGGCGGTACATGGGCAGGTTGGTGATGTCTTCTTTGTCGAGGAAAACGCGGCCCGCATTCGGCTTAATGAAGCCCACCACCATATAGAACGTGGTAGTTTTGCCTGCGCCGTTCGGCCCCAGCAATCCCACGATCTCGCCTTTGTGCACTTCGAGCGATACGTCGCGTACCACCTGCCGGCGACCGTATATCTTATCGAGATGTTCGCAGCGTAAGACCATTTTTTAATCAATATAAACCACTTTCCTCAAAAACCGGAATCCCAGGGTCATTTCAAATGTGAGATTGCGGATCCTGCGTTCGGGGATGGTGCGGTTCTCCCCCGTCCAGGGGTCGCGCACGTTGGGTATGGCCGGCTGCCGGTATTGCAGGGAGAAATCGGGATTGACGGTAAACTCTAACGAACCGCCGATATACTCCGAAAATTGCCATTCCAAACCGCCTCCGCCGGAGAACCCGTAATTAAATCGCCGGATACCCAGGAAGCCATCCTCATTGAAATATACATTGATGGGATACACAGCGGCAATAGTTGGGTTTTGCGCCAAAAAGTCGTCATACCTGTCCAAATTGGTATCTACCGTGTACTCGCCCCGGATGCCGAAGGAATAGAACCACTTGCTGCTCAGCCCAAGGTCGAATTTTTGCTTGGCGCCCAACAGGAGCGAAGCGTTGTGGAACAAAAAAACATCTGCCGGCGGGCGAAAGAAATTGCCGTCGATCGGATTGATAAAGTTGCGGTTGCGGATAGCGCTGCCCCGCGGATGGTACCCTGCCTGCGCAAAGAGCGACCACTGGTCGGCTTCGGGAAGCGACTCGATGAACAGGGCGCCGTGATACCGGATCATCGGGTCTCGCTGGAAGGAATTTCCCCAGTTTTGCACACCGATGCTGGGGCCGCCCTTCAGTCCGAAGACGTAGCCCTGGGCCTGAAGCGCACCTGCGCCCAGGATGAATAAGATACAAAGCGTGGCGTAGTATTTCATGGCTGCGATAATTTGTACACCTGTAAATCACCCCGCTGGAATAAGATGTATCGCGTATCAACGGGGATGAGGCGCAAAGGTAACAAAACCATCGCTATTTCACGCGCAGGCGCTGCCCAAGCTGGATATTGTCGTTGTTCAGATTGTTCAACCCGCGGATTGCCGCCACGGTGGTGCCGTAACGCTGGGATATATTCCACAGGGTATCGCCGCGATCCACTACGTGATATACCGGCTGTTGCAGCTGGGGAACTGGCGTTTCGGGCCGCGGCTCGGATTTCGGCTCTTCCGGGCGCACGGGCGCGGGCGGTATGGCTGCGGGAGGCGTGGGTTCGGGCGCGGGAGGAATGGAATTGACCGGGGCCGGCGCCGGCTGTTGGGATTGCTCAGGCTTAGGAGCAGCCGGCCGGATAGCCGGTTCCCGTTCCGGCGATACCGAAGACGGCGCATTGGCAGGTGGAGCAACAGGCAGCTTTTCAGGCACTTCTTCCATATCCAAACGGACGTCGTTAAAGGGCTGCGGCGGCGCTTCGCTCTGCAATACAGGGCGTTGCTTCACTTTACTGCCGCGCAACTTGACCGGCTGGCCCGCGGCAGGCTCCATACCCTTGTCCATGCGGTTGCGCCGCAGGAGTTGAGCGAGTTTGATGCCGTATGCCTGGGAAATATCGAACATGGTTTCTCCTTCCGCAACGAAATGTTGTGCAGCCCGGCCGCGGTATGCGTTGCGTTTGGGTTGCAGATATACCATCGTGCCCTCCTCCAGGCGCTGCTCGCCGTCGGAGAGATGTTCATTGAACCTGATCAACTGGTTGAGCGACACATCGGTGCGCCGGGCAATAGTAGAAACGGTTTCGTTGTCGGCGGATAGTACAAAGCGCACATCGTTGTTGTAGCCCAAAGGCGCAGCAGGCCGGCCCGGCACGGTCACATCTGCCACGGGGGCCTGGCCGAGGCGGTCATACTGGTGCAATTTGTATGTCTCTATGATGTTGATGAGGCGATCGTGGTAAGTAGCAGCAGTGGCATAGCCCGCCGTTTTGAGGCCGCGTGCCCAGCTTTTGTAGTCGGTGGGATTGAGCCGGAAGAGGAAACCGTAGCGCTCCTCTTTGGTGGGATCGCGCAAAAACTCGGAATGCGCAATGAAAGATGCTTCCGGGCTGCGATATACCCTGAAGCAAGACTTGATGAGCTTGCCTTTGGCATCGTAGTCGTCGTCTTCTTTGTAGAATTCGCGCCCGTCCCAATTGGCGCCGCATTTGATGCCGAAGTGGTTGTTGGCGCGCTTGGCCAGATCGCTGCGACCGAAATCGGATTCCAGGATAGCCTGGGCCAGCTTGATACTGGCCGGTACGCCGGCGCGCTCCATCTCCTGTACGGCAATCTCCCTGTATTCTTCAATGTAGGCCTCCCTGAAGTCCTGGGCAGGCAATAGCAGGCGGGCTGCGCCAATAGCGAACAACACTGCGGCAAAGCGAATTTTCATGATGTTTGGGTGCGACATTTCTTCTTTGGAATGATTGATATGGAGGCTAAACGCAAACGGACGCAAAGATACGCAGCCCGGAAAGGGATTTTTACGCTTTTTTAACGCTGCCCGATAAACTGCTCTACTGCCGCGGCCAACTTCCTGAAATTTGAAGGGATCAAGGCGCCGAGCACCGTTTCCATTCCCTGCAACACCACGCTGTTGGAAATACCGGCAGCCGGATGCCATTTTAATTCTCCTTCAAAGTTGAGCCGGCAGCCAGCGCCGCCAAGTGCCGGTTGGTACAGCGTGATGCCGGAGCAGGCCATTTTTTCTTTGAAATAGTGCGACTCGATCACCCATTCGCAGCTGCGGCTGCCGGGAATCCATACGGCGGAATCTGTCCAAGCGAGCATTTCGGGCTGCACCAAGCCTTTCAGGAAATCGGGGAGCGGCGGAGCTGCTTTCCAAATATGCACCACCTTTTCATGGTCCGAGTCGGAGAAGCTGCGCTCGAGCGCTATGATCTCTTCGATGTCGTCCACCTTGTCGGCTATAAGGGGCAAGCTGTTTTGCATCACATCCCACACTGCTTCCAATGGATGTTTTACGATGGCGACCGTTTTGAACTGCATATTTTTGTGTTTGTCAGTTTGAACATGGGACAATTGCGGAGTTGCCGCCAAACCAAAATCCAAAATGCGGCGCCCCGCTTTTTTGAGCAAAAATAAGACAAAATTACCCCCCCTGCCTGCTCTCATACACCTCCGGGTGCAACTGCATCGAAGCCCTCAGCGAAGCGGAGATATGTTCGGAAGCCGCAAGCCAGGCAACTGCCCGGGCCAGCGCCACACGCGCCGTTGCCGGAGCGTAACCGAGCGCAGCGGCTTTGCTGTGGTCGTACCAATAGTAGTTGCCTGCCATCAGGGCTTGTTCCCTGGTGGAGGGCGGCCTTTGGCGGGTAAAAAAAGCCAGCGCCTCGTGAAAGGCCGCCGCCAGGTAGGCCGACGTATGGTTGGCTGTGAGGTATGGGCCGGGCAGCCCGCACAATTCGGAGATCGTGCGATGCACTTCGCGCCACTCGAGGTTTTCGCCGCCCAGAAGATAGCGCTCACCGGAAAGACCTCTTTCGGCCGCCAGCACATGGCCGGCGGCGACGTCTCCTACGGATGCGATGTTGCAACCGCCTATCCAGGTGGTCTTGTAAGGGTCGTTCAAATAACTCACAATAGCGTGATTGCTCTCTGTAAGGCCGTAATCCGGGCCGCCCACGGTGAGCGTGGGATGTACGCTTACGAGGTCCAATCCGGATTGAGCAGCTAAGCGGAATGCCGTTTCTTCCTGCACCCTTTTTGAGTGTACGTATGCGGGCGCGTCATCAAAATCTCCGGGCTTGGTTTCGTCTATGGCGGTTCTACTTCTGCTTGCGCCGAAAGTGACGGAAGAGGACGTGAGCACCAGGCGCTTCACGCCTGCTTTCTGCGCTGCCTGCACCACGTGTTCCGCCCCCCGCCGGGCCTCGTCGATGAGCGTTTCTCCCGATACGCCGGAGTAGGCAAATACGCCTGCCACATGAAACAGGAAGCTGCACCCTCCGGCGGCGGCGGCGACCGTGTCCGGTTGTAAAATATCGCCGTGCCGGAAATCTACATCCAAGCCGGCTAAGCCGCGCAGGTCGGAGCCGGGGCGCACCATGGCTCTTACGCGATAACCTTTGTCTAACAACGCTCGACACAGATGGCTGCCGATGAAGCCGTTGGCGCCGGTGACGAGCACTTCTGTATTGTTGCTTGGTCTCATTGGCCCAACATTTTGAGGTCCTTACCCATAGCCCTGGCCAAATCGCCGAAAAACCGGCTCAATTCCCCGGCAGCTTTATCTCCCTCTGCTTGAGGTATAAAATGCCGGAAGCCGAGATCGTCGGCGCCGAGGTCGATGGCGCCGGAAGGCCCGGCATCGCGGTTGACCCATTTTTCCACCACCCCGGCCAGGATGGAAAACAAATGTTTGAGCTGTTCCACTTCCGGCGGGAGACCATCCGCGCTGTATGCCTCGCCGTAGCGGGCGTCCCTGGTTTTGCCGATAAATGGAGCGCGCCCTTCGGCTGCCGCTTCAAAATTGGCCATGGTACGGGAGAAAAAACGAATATAAGCATCCGATACGAGGGCCTCTTTCACATCGGGCAGGTAATCCATATTGAAAACCTGCCAGAAAAGCGGCAGGGCGAACTTTTGCCTCGCCACGATAGTGACGCGCGTTCCGCCCGGGTCTTTTTCAAAAGTGACCACGCCGTCGTCGTATTCGGCAGACTGGTTGGCGCTGTGTACGGTACGCCAGAAGTTCTGTTGCCGGTTTTTGCCGTAGCGTATCACTTCCAGCTTGTCCACATCTATGTGCTTGCCGCCGAAGAGCACCATCCAGTTCGGCTGGGGCAGATAGACGTCGCGTTCGGCCTGGTAAACGGGGCGGCCCTGCCTGTCGGTTTTCACCACGGCGCGGGCGCCGCCTATATTGTCGTACATCATCTGCACGGCCCCGCATATGTCCACTCGCTGGATGAAACTATCATAAGGCACCGGAATGATGCGGTAGTACTCAAAGATAACGGAGCCGTCGATATATCGGCGGCGCAGGCCGTTTGGGTCGGGTAGGGTGTGCGCGAGAATGGCTTGCAGCGGCAGGATATAGTCTTCAATGGATTCAAAATCCTCGCCGGCCAGCTCGTCCAAAGCTACGTTCAGGCGGGTTTCGATGCGGTGCAGGCTGTCTTTGTCAAAAAGGATTTGCCAGGCTTGCCGGAAACTTTCGAGGTTGGCCAGCGCGTAGTTGAGCGCCGTCAGCCCCCAGCGCGCGGCGGAGTCGTCGTCCACATCCCTGAGGCGATGCGCAAGGATGGCGTTGAGCCGGCTGTCCACTATGTTTCTGAAGGGGAAAAGATCGGTATTCACTGTTTGCAGACAGGCTTCGGCGAGGCGCTGGGCCAACGGGGAAGCATTGCGCCTGGCGGTGGATTCGCGGATGTGGATAGACGCATTTTTCCAACCCGGCCAGAGCCGCAAGTCGCCCTCCAACTGGTAGTTTTTGGGCAAGCCACAGGCGCGCAGCACGGCGGCGTTCAGCGGCGAAATGAACGGATCGAGTCCCATTTTCAGCGCGCCCGCCCAGTCGGCGAGCAGCAGCGAGTCGGAAGCAAAGAAAGCGTGGGTGTACAGCGCATTGGGACAGCGGCTGCCCTGGCTTCCGTGGTTGCTCAGCCAGGCGTCTATAATGCTGAAATGAACGGCGGCATGCCGGTACAGGTCGAGGGCTACCTCCTCTTCGCGCAGCCGCAAACGGTAGTGGTAGGATTTGGCCCTGAGCGGCAGTATGCCCATGAGATTGTGCAAACCCAGCGCATACCCGGCGGCCTCGTCGGTTTTATTTTTACAAAAATTGATGCGAAAATGCGCGGAAAGCCAATGTTCCGAGAGCTCGGTACCGGCCAGGACGCTGCCCTCGGGGAATCCGGCGTCCACAAGAGATTCGCTCAAATTCAACACTTCGTAGGAATGTCCTTGTTCCGTGACAAAACGGTAGCCTGCCAGCTCGGCCAGCACGAGCACCTCCCGGTTGTCCAACCAGAGCGAAGCGCTGCCCTCGGCATCGGCCACAACTATCTGAGGATAACCGTTTTCGTTCAGGAGGTCAATCAAGGCCTCGACGAGAAACGGGTCTGTGCCGGTGCAGGCGCGGTGGTCAAACAGGGTCATATCCGGCTTGATGAGGATGCGGAATTCCGGCTTTTCCAGCCCCAACTGAGCGCGCTGCTTTTCAATGGTTTGCCAAAAAAGCGCCTTTTGGAGGGCTTCCGCCAATAACGCGCCGGCCTCGCTGCTTTCGTTTTGCACGATGCATACGCGGGAAGAATGGGACCGGGCGGTGAGTTTCGACATTTACAAAGGACTTACGAGATAACTGTGATGGAACCCCAGTCGCGGATCGCCCATGCTGCCCACATACGGCACATACCCCTGGATGTCGGGCATGGGCACGCGCAGGCGGATGTTGAGCGAGGGGTAGTCGTAAATAGTGATGTGGTTCATGCCGCGATTAGCGGTAAAGAGCAGTGTCTGGTCTTTGGACAACTGGCAGGCATGCACAGAGTCCATCAACCGGAAGCGGCTGATGCGCAAGGCGCCGAGCAGGTGTTGGCTCGCGGTGAAGAAGCCTCCCCGGACCAAGGAATCGTACACGGTAGTGGCCATGGTGCGTTTATGGTCCAAAACTTCGCTTAGGCTGGGCTTCTCGTCTATGATGCGAAACGAGGCAAAGCTCTCCAGGTCTATGAAAACGATGGTATGACTGCCGCCGTTGCAGAAGATCAGTTCCGTATCGGAAATGGTCACGTCCGAGTTGATGTGGGCAGGAATTTCCCTGCCGCAGGCCCAGTGGCGCACTATCCTTTTCTCTTTGGCATCGATCTCGAACGCGTACTCTTTAAAAAAAGCCATGGCCCACTGGTGGTAGTCCACGTGATCCTGGGGCAGCACGCGGAAGGAGACCGCATAAAAGAGGTCTTTTGTGGGATGCGGCACCAAGTGCCAGCATGTGGCGGGCAGATCGATGCGGGTGGCTTCGCCGGTTTCCATATCCCATATCCCCACCATTTTGGCCTCGCCGTTCCTGCCCAAAGCAGGGTTGTCCATGGAGCCGTAACAGAGGTAGCGGCGGGATGCGGTAAATTTCATGCTGTGCGGGAGCATGATCTTGTGCGGCCCTAGTTTCCGGCCCTGGTCCAAATGGTCCACGTGAAACTGGTAAAAGAAATCCCCTACCGCCGCGATGAACTCCTTGTCGTTCATCCAGGCCACGTGCGTGCTGCCGCGGATGCTGGTGTCGGTTTTTTCGTACAGGAGCGTGGTTTGGCGGGTCAGTTCGCCCAGCGATTGCGGATCGTACAACATGAGGTGCTGGCCCGTGGTGCCGAGATAGCCGTAATTGCGCCCGGGGCTGATGTGCAGGGCGTGGCCGCCGGCCAGGCCGTTGTAATATTGGATTTTGAAGGCAAAAGCGTTGTCGGCAGGGTCAAAGTGAAAACAGCACACCCCGGCCATGCCTTCGATGCCGTTGATGCCGTTGCCATCCAGAGCGATGTGAAACGCGTATGGGTATGTTCTCATAGCAATGGCTCGCCGTCTGTTTGTTTTTTAGATTTTCGGGAGGGCGTCTTTGCGCTTTTTGGCTGGGCGGCGGTTTTTTCAGGAGTTGCCTTAGGTTCTACCACCACGATGAGATCGAATACGCTGTCATCGTATCCGTGTATGGTGACGGTGTTGAGGTAAGCGCCCGGCTCCGCGTTTTCGGGTATGCCTACGACGAGCTTTGCCTCCACTTCCTGCCCGGATGTGAGCGAAAAGGACTCCGGATCGCAAACCAATGACAGGGGCGCTGCTTTGCCGGTTTGGGCATATGCGAAGCCCGTGTGTTCAAAGCGGCAGTGCCGGGCGGCGGAGTCGCGGCTGTGCAGGCGAAGCATCAGCGCAGGCGTCTCTCCGGGCGGGCTGCTCAGCGTCATGGATTTTCGCTCCGGCTCCGGCGCCACCTGAACAGGGCCGGCATTATCCGCGGCGGCATGCGCACCCTGTTGGGCCATATCTTTAGACCAGCGGTGCTGGAGGTCGTACAGGTTTTCAGCGTACCGGAGTTGCAATTTCACCAAGCTTGTAAAGGCATCTGCGAGCGAATCCACTACGGCCTGCCCTGATAGTTCAGACTTGCCGGAATAGACGCGCTGTAGCGCAGCCGCAGCTTCCTTGTAGTAAGCGGTATTGGCCTCTATGGCTTTTTTGACGACCCGTTCGAAGTCTTTGACTAAATCGTTGGTAGGACTCGATTCCGACATTGTTTTCTGTTTTGGCTGCGGTTGATGATCAACCTTGCTTGCCCCGGTAATCCGATTCCGGCATTTGTTCACAATAAAAATGATCCTGCCAGTTTTGCCAGCGCATGAGGTAGCGCTTCTCGTCGAGCGGGCGTACTTCTACCGCGGGTTTGCAGGCATCTACGCACAAATCAAAGCATACATTTTGGTTGACCTTGTCTTCCCGGATGACGATCTCAGCCTGGTAGCAGTCGCCCGCCTGAAAGCCCTGCATCAGGTTGACGGTCATGGTCACGGTGGCTATCTGGCCCGGCTCGAGGTGCAGTTCCGCGCGGTCGAGCCAGGGTTGGGAAGGCGCCGGCTGGCCCTGCCTGTTCACCATGGGCCGGATGCCGAGCCTGTAAGTGCGGGCGTTGCCGCAGGTGTTTTTCACGTTGAACGGCACCACGAGCACCTCGCCCGGGCAGGCGGAGCGCTTGATCTCCGCGAGACAACGGGGCGGGCAATCCGGCTCGGGCGGACAAACGCCGGCAGGCCGGCAGCAATTGTCGTCGGTATGGGCAACCCCTTTTGCTGCCGCATTCCACTGATCGGCAAGGCTCATGCCGCTTTCCATGGCCTTCTCCCATGCGTCTTTGTACATATTCGCAAGGGAACGAGCAGCCTGCACCCAGCGATCGGCGCCGGGAAAAAGGATATTTTCAAAGGTGTCGGCGGTTTTCATGTGGCCACTAATTTATTTTTGTTGAATCGGGTTGGTTTCCGGAACCCGGCGGCATTACGCCTTCTGTTTCGGCCCGGGTACAATAATATAGCTCAGCAACTGGTCCAGGATGCGCAAATCGCCTTCATACTCGCGGTTCGGATCGATGTCTTTGGGCAAAATGAAAGTGATATGCAAGACGATGGACTCGCCGGGCGCCACCACTTTTCCCGCCTCTTTGATGCGCACTTCTATCCAGTCGGTCAGGTCCTTTTTAAGGCCTTTGAAAAAGGCGTCGAGGGTGGCTTTGGAGTCGCCGTCGGGGGTTTCTTTCAGGGCCATGGACATATTGCGGCAGATGAGGTCCATGTCCAATGTCATATTGTGGCGAAGGGCCGGTATGGCGAAGGGCACGTTTCCCTTGTTGACCAAAACCACTTCTTTGGCATGCGACAAGCCGGGCGCTATGCCTATGAAGGTCAGGCTTTCGGGGATCAACTCGATCTCCAGCGTTTCCTGCACGATCATGGTGAGGGTCTTCTCTTCTCCGCCCACGGAAACGGTATGCCGGTAAGTGCCGGGCGCGGTGGAGGGCGGCAAAGCCACGTTGAGTTGTTGCCTGCGGTTTTCGCCCGGCGACAAGGGTGCGTTGAGGACTAATGCCTGCTGGCGCAGCGCATGTTTGCCCACGGGTTTCATAGGCAGTTCGCGCACCAGCACGGAATCCGTATCGCCGTTGCTCAGGGTGAGTACGCCGCGCATCTGGGAAGGCGGCCCGCTGAGCAGGATTTCCTTTTCCCCGCAGCGAACCTTGTCGTGCGTATGGTCACAAGTTAAGATTATCATGGTTTCGCAGGGTTGGCGACGGAGTCGCGGTGAGCAATACCGGGAGTGGACTGCGGGAAGGGCCGCGTATCCGGTTCGCAGCAATCTGTTTCGCAGCGCTCGTAAGCGTTGGGGACGTAAGGTTCGGTAATGACCTGGGACTCGCCGCTCAGGCACACGTTGAACAACTCTATGCCGAGGAATTTGAAACTGATCTGGTTGTAATTGGGAATGCGCATCCGTATCTCAGGGGTGAGCAGGTCTTTGATGTCCTGCTTGCTTAGGTGCGGCAAGTTGAGCAAATCCACATGAGAGACGACAGGCTTGTCTTTATTGCCTTGTATGGTGGTTGTGATCGGCTGCTGGGCATCGCCGATCAGCAGCGAAGCCACCGGCCTGTTCTTGTCGCCCACTATCAGCGATTCGCTCTTTACATCCATAGCGAATACGGATATGGTCAACCCGTTTTGGAAATTCAGGTTGTGCGTGTAAGAACTCGGTATTTTCACGGATGGAGCGGCCATGGAACGAAGAATTTTAGGTTCATGGCAAATCTAATAACATTTTGCGAGACCGGCAAAATTAAGAAGAACTTTAACGGAGGCTGAGTATCAAGACTTCACAACCTTGAAATGTCACATGTGTCGGCAAGCTTTGCGCGCTATTCCTTCAACCAGCGGTCGAGCCAATCGAAAAACACCCGCTGCCACAAAATGCTCGTCTGCGGGGTGAGCACCCAGTGTCCTTCTTCCGGCAGGTAGAGGAAGCGGCTGGGGATGTCGCGCAGTTGAGCTGCCTGGAAAGCTTGTAAACCCTCGCCGATGGGCACGCGGAAGTCCTTTTCGTTGTGTACCACGAGCATGGGCGTATCCCAGTTTTTCACAAAGAGGTGCGGAGAGAATTTGGTATATGATACCGGTTTCGGTTCATTCCAGTAAGCTCCGCCGAGGTCGAAATCGGCGAAGAACATCTCCTCCGTCGTGCCGTACCAGCTCTCCAGGTTGAAAGTGCCGCAATGGGAGATAAAGGTCTTGAAGCGTTTTTGGTGGTTTCCGGCCAGCCAATACACGGAAAACCCGCCGTAGCTGGCGCCTACTGCGCCGAGGCGCCCGGCATCCACGTAGGGTTCTTTTTTCACATCGTCAATAGCGGAGAGAAGGTCGAGCATGGCCTGCCCGCCCCAGTCGCCGCTGATCTGCCGGTTCCATTCCGTGCCGAATCCGGGCATGCCGCGGCGGCAGGGCGCCACTACGATGTAGCCTTGCGAAGCCATGAGCCTGACGTTCCAGCGGTAGGAGAAGAACTGGCTGACCAAACTCTGCGGCCCGCCCTGGCAGAGGAGCAGCGCGGGATATTTTTTGTTGGGATCGAAGTTGGGCGGATACGCCACCCATACGTGCATGTCTTTGCCATCGGTGGTTTTTACCATGCGTTTGCGCACGCTCATATCGTCATACCCGGCCAGCAGGTCGCGGTTGGTAAAGGTGAGCGGCTGCATGTCGCCGGTTTGAAGATTGACGCGAAATATCTCGGCAGGGGTGTTCATGTCGTTCCGCGCGGCTATGAGGTGGCGGCTGCGTGCGATGAAGGCGCCGGTGTCCCACTGGCCGTTGGTGACCTGGCGTATGCGTTTGGTGCTCAGCGGGATGTTAAAAATCTGCCAGGTGGCGTTTACCCCGGCGCGGAAGAACAGGCTCTGCCCGTCGGCGGCCCACTGAACAGCATCGATGCTCTCGTCATAGGCGGCGCTGAGGTCTTCCTTTTTGCCGGTTTGCATGTCGAGTACGAAGAGGCGGTTTTTATCGGCTTCGTATCCGGGTGTGGCCATGCTCAGCCATGCCAGGTAGCGCCCGTCGGGGGAGAAGGCCGGATGTTTGTCGTAACCCGGCATGCCCTCGCTGAGGTTGGCGGTTGTGCCGGCGTCCAAGTCGTACAGGAAAATATCGGTGTTGGTACCGGTGGCATAGGCTTTGCCGGTTTGGCGCTTGGCGCTGTACACAAGCTTGCGCCCTCCGGGATGCCAGGCCACTTCCTCGATGCCGTCGAAAGGCTCAACGGGCGCCTCGATGGCCGCATTCACGATATTGACGGCTTCGCCGGCGAGCTTGCCGTTGCGGTATGGTTGGACAAAGATGTTGGGGTCGCTGAAGTCGTCCCAATAATTCCAGTGGCGGTACATCAGATCGTCGATGATGCGGCCTTTGGCCATGGGGAGATCGGGGTAGATGTCCTGCACGGATTTGCGATATTTCACATCCTTGATGAAAGCGATGCGGTCGCCTTTGGGGCTGTAGCAAAACCCGCCGACAGGTTCGGCGCCCACTTGCATCTGATCGGAGCCGTCGGGGTTCATTTCCCAGAGGACGCCGTTGAGCAGGAAGCCGATACGGCCGCCGTCGGGGCGGAAACGGGCGTTGTTTTCGGCGCCGGGGAAAGCCGTGAGCTTGCGGGGCGCAGCGCTGCCGTCAGTAGCAACACTGTATATGTCGGTATTGCCTTTGTTGGCTGCCATGTCGTAATAAGTGACGGTGTACAGCGCCAGGCTGCCGTCGGGCGAAACGTCCTGAAGGGATACGCGCCCCAGTTGCCAGAGGGATTCGGGGCTGAATACGGGCTTCTGCGCGGCAAGGGGAGCGCAGAGGGCAAATGCCGATAAAATCGCGATTAAAGTGGTGCAGAATGAACGCATGTGGATGGTATTTGCTGCAAAAATAGGCAATCAGGGTGTTTGAACCTCCCAATCAGGCAAGATAATCACTTACAAAAGCAAAACCATTTAGATAGTTAAACGTTACACAGAAATAGTTTTACTATCATTTGTGAAAATCCTGACCTATGCGAATCCAAACACATCTTCCTGGAATAAGCCGTTTTTTCGGCATACTCATTCTTTTTTCCACCATCGCAGCCGACGCCCAGATATTGCGTGGAACCGGGCCGGTGGAAACCCGCCGCTACGGAAGCGCCATCAACGAACAAGTCGTGCGCGGCGACCGCCACATGGCCCGGGGCGAGTTTGAGCAGGCGCTCATCGCTTACGATCTGGCCATCATGCAAGACCCGAATTTTGCGGAGAGCTATATGAAACGCGCATTGGCCAAGCTCAGGCTCGGGGATTCGCGCAGCGCTCAGCAGGACCGCGATATGGCCATCCGGCTCAATCCCTATGTGGCCGATTTTTACGGCTACGGCGATCCCATGCGCAAAACCACGGTATTGGCCTTCAATGAAGATTTGACTTCGCAACTCCGGGCCGACGGGAATATTTTCCAAACCATCGGGGATTTGGAAGCTGCCTTGCAGACCCCGGAGGGTCGCCGCGATGCCGGGTTGTACAAATACAGGGGCAACCTGTTCGTACTCATCGGCCGGTACCGCGAAGCAGTGGAGGACTTCAGTACGGCCATCCGCCTCAATCCTGAATACGCCGAAGCCTGGTACAACCGGGCAATCGCCCGCATCCTCGAAGGCAACCGCCCGGATGCCTGCTACGACTTCGAACGCGCCGCCGCCCTCGGTTACGGCCGGGGGGAGGAAAAAAGCGGTTATTTTTGCGCGTTTTGAATTCGGAG
>CAZNYK010000079.1:0-2227 GCA_964577215.1 uncultured Saprospiraceae bacterium | reverse complement strand
TTCCACGACTTGTTCGGCACAGCCGCCGACAACTGGACCTCCATCTTCAAAGTGTACGGCATCTTCTTGGTGCTCGCCGTGCTGGGCGCCGCCCGGGTACTTTTCGTGGAACTTCGCCGAAAAAGCCGCGAAGGGTTGCTCCTGCCCATGACCGAAACCATCGTGGAAGGAGGCCCTGCCACCTGGGGCGACTATGTCTCGGCCGTGCTGTGGGGCTTTTTCCTAGGATTCAAGATACCCTACATCGCCATGCATTTTGCCGATTTCCAGGCCGATGCGGCGGCGGAGCTGTTTTCCCTCAAAGGCGTATGGTGGGCCGGACTGGCCGGGGCGGCGCTTTCTGCCGGCATGAAATACCGGAACACCCGCAAAAGCGTACCCCAGAAGCAAACGGTGCAGCTTTTCCCTCATGACCGCATCGGGGAGATCACCGTCATCGCGGCGGTATCAGGAGTCATCGGCGCGAAAATCTTTTCCATCCTGGAAGACCCGAAACCTTTTTTCAACGATCCGGCCGGCACGCTCTTTTCCGGCGCCGGCCTCACCATCTACGGCGGCCTCATTTTCGGTTTCCTGGCGGTGTGGCTGTACCTGCGCAAAAAGCGCATCCCGGTCGTACACGTGTTAGACGCCGTAGCGCCGGCCCTCATCATCGGCTACGGAATAGGGCGTTTGGGCTGCCATTTTTCCGGCGACGGCGACTGGGGCATAGCGGCCGGTCCGCAGCCTGCATGGTGGTTCCTGCCCGACTGGCTATGGAGCATGGACTACCCGCGCAATATCATCAACACCGGCGTGCTCATGAGCGATTGTGCCGGGCAATATTGCCGCCGCCTGGCAGAACCGGTTTTCCCCACCTCCGTGTATGAAGCGGCAATGGCTTTCGCTATAGGCGGCATCCTCTGGGCTTTGCGCAAACGGGTGGCCGTACCTGCCATGCTGTTTTTCATCTATCTCATTTTCAATGGCGTGGAGCGCTTTTTTATTGAGAAGATACGGGTCAACGAGCGGTATGAAGCGCTGGGAGTACAGTTTACGCAGGCCGAACTCATTGCCGTGATATTGTTCTTGCTGGGTGTGGCGGGAGTTGTATTTTTGAGGTTCAAATCAAAGCGCTGACGCAGCATGGAGCAGTTTCTCAATTTCAAGATACTCGAAATAGGCAAATTTTCCTTTTCGGTCTATCACCTCATCGGACTGTCCGTGCTCATCATTGCCACGAGCATCGTGCTGTGGGCTTTGAAAAAATCCATTTACCGCTCCAACCGGTTCAACGAAGGGAAGAAATACGCCCTGTACCAGATCGTCAAGTATGTGCTTTTCGTATTGGCCATCCTCTTCGGCCTGGATTTTTTCGGCGTGGACATCACCGTGTTCATCGCCGGCTCCGCAGCGCTGTTGGTGGGCTTGGGCCTCGGGGTTCAAAACCTTTTCAATGACTTCATATCCGGCATTATCATCCTCATTGACAGCACGGTGAAGGTAGGCGACGTGATAGACGTGAACGGCATCGTGGGCAGGGTGACGCACATAGAACTGAGGACCACTACCATTATGACCCGCGATGATACTTATGTGATCCTGCCCAACTCCTACATCACCGGGAATCAACTGAGCAACTGGACCCACGAGCACATTACCTCCCGCTTCGATATCAACGTAGGGGTGGATTACGCTTCCGACATTGACGTGGTGATGAACATCCTCAAAGAAGCCGCCAACGAACACCCCATGGTGAAGCAAAAGCCGGAGCCGAGGGTCAGGCTTGAAAACTACGGCGACTCCTCTGTGGACTTCAGGCTCTTTTTCTGGTCGGATGAGGTGTTCCGCATCGAGAACATCAAAAGCGAGATACGCATTGCCATCTGGCGCAAGTTCAAGGCGCACGGCGTCACCATTCCCTTTCCGCAGCGCACGCTGCATTTTGCCAATGCGCCGCAGGCGCCGGGGCCGGGCGAAGAGTAATCCCCAGGTATCGCAGAGGAAGGATGTTAAGGAACGTGGCGTGAATAGGTTGCCTGATTTCGGCGAGACTATTTTTTCATCAGACAAGGCACGAGGATGGAAGATAGCAGCGCTATCTGACTGACGAAGTAACGCAGTATGATGGAAAAAGAGGCCGACCAAATCGGTAAGTTATTCGCGACAGGTTCCTGAGGGTCCACAAATTCCACAGATTGGCACAGATGAAGCCGGCAAGAGCAAACCAGCAATTTATCGTTCGATC
>CAZNYK010000078.1:0-18262 GCA_964577215.1 uncultured Saprospiraceae bacterium | reverse complement strand
CTCAGTTGGTAGAGCAGCTGATTTGTAATCAGCTGGTCGGGGGTTCGAGTCCCTCCACTGGCTCGGGAATCGCAGGAGCAGTGGAGGGACCCCGATGCGAGCGTCGGGGAGTCCCTCCACTGGCTCGGGAATCGCAGGAGCAGTGGAGGGAGAACCCGGCGAAAGCGCCGGGGGAGCGTGTTCCGATGCCATCGGAATTCCTCAGATGAGGCTCAACGCGAATGCATTGACATATTTTCCGGGGGTGCGCCGAAGTGGGAGAGACGGGGCAGACTGTAAATCTGTTGGCTACGCCTGAATAGGTTCGAATCCTATCACCCCCACACCAAATGCGGACGTAGCTCAGTTGGTAGAGCATCAGCCTTCCAAGCTGAGGGTCGCGGGTTCGAATCTCGTCGTCCGCTCAAAAAAAAATGCATCCCGGCATGACAAACTGACCATTTTCCGAAGAATGGTTTGTTATCGCCCGGATGAATTTGCTGTCAAGCCAATGTAGCTCAGGGGTAGAGCACTTCCATGGTAAGGAAGGGGTCGGGGGTTCAATTCCCTTCATTGGCTCAAGTTTTGAATCACAATCTTTTTAAACCATATCCTAAATCAACTACCAATGGCTAAGGAGCAATTTCAAAGAACCAAGCCGCACGTAAATGTTGGTACGATAGGTCACGTGGACCATGGTAAGACCACTCTCACGGCTGCCATCACCTACGTTCTTTCCCAGCAGGGTCTCGCCGAAAAGAAGGACTATGATTCCATCGACGCTGCTCCCGAAGAGAAAGAAAGGGGTATCACCATCAATACGGCGCACGTGGAATACCAGACGGCTAACCGTCACTATGCACACGTTGACTGTCCGGGCCACGCCGACTATGTGAAGAACATGGTTACGGGTGCTGCTCAAATGGATGGCGCTATCCTCGTGGTGGCTGCCACCGACGGCCCCATGCCGCAAACCCGCGAGCACATCCTCCTGGCTCGGCAGGTAGGCGTACCCAAAATCGTGGTCTTTATGAACAAGGTTGACCTTGTTGACGACCCCGAAATGCTCGAACTCGTAGAAATGGAAGTGCGCGAACTGCTCGACCAGTACGGCTTCGACGGCGCTCACGCCAGCGTCATTAAGGGTTCGGCACTCAAGGCTCTCGAAGGCAACCCGGATGGCGAAAGAGCTATTAAGGAGTTGATGGATGCAGTGGACAATGACATCCCGCAACCGGAGCGCCTCATTGACCGTCCGTTCCTCATGCCGGTGGAAGACGTATTCTCCATCACCGGCCGCGGTACCGTGGCTACGGGTCGTATCGAGCGCGGTGTGATCAAGACGGGCGATTCGGTAGAGATCGTGGGTATGATGAAGGAAGGAGAAAAACCGCTTACCTCCACCGTTACGGGTGTGGAAATGTTCCGCAAGATACTCGACCGCGGCGAAGCCGGCGACAACGCCGGTCTGCTCCTGCGCGGTATTGAAAAAGAAGCTATCCGTCGCGGTATGGTAATTTGCGCTCCCAACTCTGTGAAGCCGCACAAGAAGTTTAAGTGTGAGGTGTACGTGTTGAGCAAAGATGAAGGCGGCCGCCACACGCCCTTCTTCAACGGCTACCGCCCGCAGTTCTACTTCCGTACTACCGACGTAACGGGCGACTGCAAACTGCCCGATGGGGTTGAAATGGTGATGCCTGGCGACAACGTCACCATGGAGGTACACCTCCTCAACACAATCGCTATGGAAAAAGGTTTGCGTTTCGCTATCCGCGAAGGCGGCCGTACCGTAGGCGCAGGTCAGGTGACCGAGATCATCGAATAATTACTGTATTGCATATACTTGCAAAAGCGGCGAAGATTAAGTGTTTCCCACTACGGAAGCGCTTAATCTTTCGCCGTTAACGAACAAACTTACGGGCATAGCTCAAGTGGTAGAGCGACGGTCTCCAAAACCGTAGGCTGCGGGTTCAAGTCCTGCTGCCCGTGCAAATGAAGATACGAAATGGAAAAGATCAAATTGTATTTGCTGGAAAGCTATAATGAATTGGTTCACAAAGTGACCTGGCCTACATGGAATAGCCTTATGGGCAATACGGTGGCTGTGTTGATCGCCTCTCTCATCCTCACGGCATTGATTTCCGTGATGGACGGCGGTTCCAACTGGCTTACCAAGTTTATTTATGGCGTAGGCACAAATTAAGAATTTCCCGTAGCGATGTCGGAAGAAAAGAAGTGGTATTCATTGAGGGTGATCAGCGGGAAAGAACGCAAGATCAAAGAGCGCATTGAGTTGGAAATTCAGCGCGAAGGATGGGCAGAGTTCATCACGCAGGTTATTGTACCTACCGAAAAGGTGTACAAGATACGCGGCGGCAAGAAGGTGATCTCGGAACGCAATATCCTTCCCGGCTACCTGCTCATCGAAGCCGATCCCGATCGCCTCACCCCTGAGGTGGTGCAGGTTATTTCCAACGTGCCCAATGTGATCCATTTCCTCGGCAAAAACACGCCGATCCCGATGAAAGAATTCGAGGCCAACCGCATGCTCGGCAAAGTGGACGATTCCCAGGATGCAGGCGAGTCTCTCATCGAGCCTTTTATCGTGGGCGAGACCATCAAAATTATCGATGGCCCGTTCAGCGAATTCATAGGCGACATCCAGGAGGTAAACGAAGAAAAGAAAAAGCTGAAAGTCATTGTAAAGATTTTCGGACGCGGCACAGAAGTCGAACTCAACTTCATGCAGGTAGAAAAACAAGCATAACGGTAATAAAAAAAGGTCTTCTCGCTCATTGCTCCTGTTTTGCCGGCTGATCCATCCGGCGAAAAACGCTTCCCCGGAGCAGGAATGCGCCAAGACCTAAAAAACGAGAAAAATGGCCAAGGAAATTGAAACCTTTATAAAACTTCAGGTCAAAGGCGGCCAGGCCAACCCGGCCCCGCCTATTGGTCCTGCTTTGGGTTCCAAAGGGGTGAATATCATGGAGTTCTGCAAGCGTTTCAACGCAGTGACGCAGGATAAAATGGGCAAAGTCATCCCTGTGATCATCACGGTATTCAAGGATAAATCCTTCGAGTTCGTGCTCAAAACCGCCCCCGCCGCCGTGCAACTCCTGGAGCTTGCCAAGGTCAAGGGCGGCTCGCCGGAACCCAACCGCAATAAAGTCGGCACTGTCACCTGGGATCAGGTAAAAGCCATTGCGGAAGATAAAATGCCCGACCTCAACTGCTTCACGCTGGACTCCGCCATGCGCATGGTGGCAGGTACGGCGCGCAGTATGGGCTTAAGGGTAGAAGGCACACCGCCCTGGGGCGATGCCGAAGTAAACTGATTTATTTAACCATGCAGGGAGTTTCGCTGTAAGCGGCGGAACGATAGCACCTCAAATTTTTCACAATGGCAAAAGTTCCCAAGAAAAGAAAGGCGGTGGAAAGCAAGGTGGACCGCACCAAGCTCTACACCATCCCGGAGGCAATGACTCTGGTCAAGGAAGTGAATACCACCAAGTTTGATGCTTCCGTCGATCTTCACGTGCGCCTCGGGGTGGACCCCCGCAAACCCGATCAGGCCATCCGCGGCTCTGTAGCGCTGCCGCACGGCACGGGTAAGGTAAAAAAAGTAGCGGTATTTTGTACCCCCGATAAAGAGGCGGAGGCCAAAGCGGCCGGCGCCGATTTTGTGGGCTTGGATGAACTCATCCAAAAAGTACAGGGCGGCTGGACCGATGTGGATGTGGTGATCGCCATGCCGCAGGTCATGGGCCAGGTGGGCCGCATCGGCCGTATCCTCGGTCCGCGCGGTTTGATGCCCAACCCCAAAACCGGTACGGTAACGCAGGATGTAGCTGCTGCCGTAGCCGACGTAAAGGGTGGTAAAATTTCCTTCCGCGTCGATAAGTACGGAATTATTCACGCCTCCATCGGTCGTGTTTCTTTTTCCCCTGACAAACTTACGGATAACGCCAACGAACTTCTTGGCGCTTTGCAACGCCTCAAGCCTTCTTCGGCCAAGGGTACGTACATGAAGTCCGTAAGCGTAGCCGGTACGATGAGCCCGGGGATCAAAGTTGACACTAAAACCATTCGTTAGTTTTAAAAATTTGTCCAAGCCATGACGAAGACAGAAAAAACGGCCGCCATTGAGGCACTGAAGGAAAAGTTGGACACTGCGACCAGCTTCTACCTCACGGATTCTTCCACCCTCACGGTGGCCCAGGTAAATAAATTGCGCAAACTGTGTTTCGATAGCGGTATAGAGATGCATGTGGTCAAGAATACCCTCGTCCGCAAGGCGATGGAGTCATTCTCCGAAGATCGCAACTACGCCGCGCTGTACGATGCGTTGCACGGCCCCACGGCCATCATGTTCTCCGAGTCGGCCAAAGCGCCGGCGAAATTGATCAAGAATTTCCGCAAAGACCACGAGCGTCCGGTACTCAAGGCTGCGTATGTGGATACGAGCGTATTCATGGGCGACGACCAGGTCGAGGTGTTGATCCAGCTCAAGTCTAAGGAAGAGTTGGTCGGAGAAGTGATTATGCTCCTGCAATCGCCTGCCCGCAATGTGATCAGCGCCCTGCAATCCGGTGGTCAAACCATCGCCGGGCTCGTCAAAGCGCTGGAAGAGCGCGCCGCTGCAGCGCAGTAGGCAACAACACCCGGCTGCGGGCAGCTTCCGGCCATGCCGGCGCCTGCGGCCCTATTCATTAAGGCTTCCAAGTTCAAACGCACGATAAAAGGAATTTTATCGTTTCACTTTCTCAAAATTTAAGAAAAATGGCAGATCTCAAAGCCCTTGCAGAACAGTTGGTCAACCTCACGGTGAAAGAAGTCAGTGAACTCGCCGACATTCTCAAATCCGACTACGGTATCGAACCGGCTGCTGCGGCTGTAGCTGTAGCCGCTCCGGCTGCCGGCGGCGCTGAAGGCGGCGCTGCTCCTGTGGCGGAAAAGACGGAATTCGACGTAGCTCTCAACTCGGCCGGCGCCAACAAGCTGCAGGTTATCAAGTTGGTGAAAGACAAGTTGGCGCTCAGCCTCGGCGACGCCAAAGCATTAGTGGACAGCGCTCCCTGCACCCTGAAGGCCGGTATGCCCAAGGCAGATGCAGAAGCTCTCAAGGCCGCACTGGTGGAAATCGGCGCGGAAGTGGAGCTGAAGTAAGCGCCTATCCTGCCGTAACCCCGATCTTACCTTTTGTATTTTCGGAGTTGCCGGCATAAAAAGGCTTAGCGGGTCGGTTTCGATCCGCTAAGCCTATTGTCGTCTTTGAAAGAATCGACGCACGTTCAACAGAGGTTGAACTTTTTACCTGAAAAAGGTATTTTAATACATCCGGGAATAAATATCATTTGCAAATGGCATCAAACGGCAAGGTTACTACAGCCGAAGCGAAACGCATCAACTTCGGCAAAATCCGATTCCCCTCTCCTCACCCTGACTTGCTCGAAATCCAGTTGAAATCCTTTCAGGAGTTTTTCCAGTTGGAAACTACCCCTGAAAACCGGATCAATGAAGGGCTTTACAAAGTATTCCAGGAGAACTTTCCCATCACGGATGCGCGCAATATCTTCGTGCTGGAATTTCTTGACTATTACATCGATCCGCCCCGCTACTCCATCGAGGAGTGCATGCAGCGCGGCCTTACTTACAGCGTTCCACTGAAAGCAAAGCTCAGGCTTTCTTGTAATGATGAGGAACATATTGATTTCCAGACGATTGTACAGGACGTGTTCCTGGGCAATATCCCCTACATGACCCCCAAAGGCACATTTGTGATCAACGGCGCCGAGCGGGTTATCGTTTCGCAGTTGCACCGCTCCCCCGGGGTATTTTTCGGCCAGACTTTCCACCCCAACGGCACCGCCATTTACTCGGCGCGGGTGATTCCCTTCAAAGGGGCCTGGATGGAATTTGCTACCGATATCAACACGGTCATGTATGCCTACATCGACCGCAAGAAGAAATTTCCCGTCACAACGCTCCTGCGCGCTATCGGGTACGATACTGATAAGGCTATCCTCGATATCTTCGGATTAGCCGATGAGATACCCGCTACCCGTGAAAACCTGGAAAATGCAGTAGGCAGAAAACTCGCCGCCCGCGTTTTGCGCAGTTGGGCGGAGGATTTCGTGGATGAAGACACCGGAGAGGTGGTTACCATCGAACGCAACGAGATCATCTTAGAGCGCGATATTTTGCTCGACGAAGACAACATTGAACGCATCCTCGATGCGGAAGCCGACGTCGTCATCCTCCAAAAGGAAGACATCGACCAGGACTATTCCATCATCTACAATACTTTGCAAAAAGACCCCACTAGTTCTGAACTGGAGGCGGTTACCTATATCTATCGCCAGCTCAGGGGAACCGATCCCCCCGACGAAGAAACTGCCCGGGGTATCATCGAGAAGCTTTTCTTTTCCGACAAGCGCTACAACCTCGGCGAGGTGGGCCGTTACAAGATCAACCGCAAGCTCGATCTCAATATCAGTGATGAAACGCTCGTGCTCACCCGCGAGGACATCATCTCCATCGTGATCTACCTGGTGAGCCTGATGAACCAAAAGGCGGAAATTGACGATATTGACCACTTGAGCAACCGCCGCGTGCGCAGCGTAGGCGAGCAATTGTACGCCCAGTTCGGTATCGGCTTGGCCCGTATGGCACGCACCATCCGCGAACGCATGAACGTGCGCGACAATGAGGTGTTCACCCCGGTGGACCTGATCAACGCCCGTACTTTGTCTTCGGTGATCAACTCTTTCTTCGGAACGAGCCAGTTGTCGCAATTCCTCGACCAGACCAATCCGCTTTCGGAGATCACACACAAACGGCGCATCTCCGCTCTCGGCCCAGGCGGTCTCTCCCGCGAGCGCGCCGGCTTCGAGGTACGCGACGTACACTATTCGCACTATGGTCGCCTGTGTACCATCGAAACGCCGGAAGGCCCCAATATCGGTTTGATCTCCACGCTCTGCGTACACGCCAAGATCAACAAAATGGGCTTCCTCGAGACCCCTTACCGCACCGTGCATGACGGCGTGGTGGATGGCGGCGAGGTGACCTACCTGTCGGCAGAAGCGGAGGATTACCTGAAAATCGCCCAGGCCAATGCGCCGCTCGACGAACAGGGCACATTCGTGCGGGACCGCATCAAGAGCCGTGAACACGGTGACTTTCCGGTGCTCACGCCTGAGGAAATCGAGTATATGGACGTGGCGCCCAACCAAATTGTGGGTGTTTCGGCATCTCTCATACCGTTTTTGGAAAACGACGACGCCAACCGGGCGCTCATGGGCTCCAACATGCAACGGCAGGCGGTACCCCTTATCCGTCCGAGTTCTCCGATAGTGGGCACAGGCCTCGAAGCCAAGGTAGCGCTCGACTCCCGGATGCTGCTCAACGCAGAGGGCGAAGGAGTGGTGGAATACGTGGATGCCAATGAGATCATTATCCGCTACGACCGCAACGAAGACGAACGCTTGGTGTCCTTCGAAGACAACCGGAAGACCTACAAGCTCACCAAGTTCATGAGCACCAACCAGGGCACCTGCATTAACCTCAAGCCTATCGTGAAGCGCGGCGATCGCGTTTACCCCGGCATGGTGTTGTGCGAAGGCTATGCTACCGAAAACGGCGAGCTGGCACTCGGCCAAAACCTCAAAGTGGCTTTTATGCCCTGGAAAGGCTATAACTTCGAGGACGCCATCGTGTTGTCGGAGCGGGTGCTGCACGAAGACGTATTCACTTCTATCCACATCGAACATTTCGAAATGGATGTGCGGGATACCAAGCTCGGAGAGGAAGAACTCACCAACGATATACCCAACGTGAGCGAGGACGCCACCAAAGACCTCGACGAGAACGGTATCGTGCGCATCGGCGCCTGGGTCAAGGAAAGCGATATTCTCATCGGCAAGATCACCCCGAAAGGGGAGTCTGATCCCACGCCCGAGGAAAAACTGCTTCGCGCCATTTTCGGCGACAAGGCCGGCGATGTGAAAGACGCTTCTCTCAAGGCGCCTCCGTCTGTCAGCGGGGTGGTCATCGACAAGCAATTGTTTGCCCGCGCCAAAAAGGACAACAAGCAAAAGGCGCAGGAAAAAGACCTGCTCACCAAGCTCGACGACCAGCACGAAGTGGAACTCAATGAACTCAAAACCGTACTGATCGATAAGCTGCAGGTCTTGGTCAAAGGGAAAACCTGCCAGGGCTTGCGCACCATCTACAACGAACAACTCGTGCCCAAGGGCGTCAAGTATTCCTTGGAGCTACTGCGCGAATTGGACTACAGCGCCATCGATTACGCCAACTGGACGGAAGACGCGCATACCAACGAACTCATCGCCCGCCTGCTGCACAACTACAGCATCAAGGTGAACGAGGAGGTGGGCCGTTACAAGCGCGAAAAGTTCAATATCAGTATAGGAGATGAACTGCCCGCCGGCGTGCTCAAACTCGCCAAGGTTTACTTAGCCAGAAAGCGCAAACTCCAGGTGGGCGACAAACTCGCCGGACGCCACGGCAACAAGGGCATCGTTTCCCGCATCGTGCGCATCGAAGACATGCCGTTCCTCGAAGACGGCACTCCGGTGGACATTGTGCTCAACCCGTTGGGCGTGCCTTCCAGGATGAACCTCGGCCAGATTTTCGAAACGGTATTGGGCTGGGCCGGCCAGAAACTCGGCCTCAAGTTCTCCACGCCAATCTTCGACGGCGCTACGCGCGACGAAATTGAATCTTACATCGTCAAATCCGGTCTTCCCAGCCTGGGACAAACCTACCTCCATGACGGGGAAACCGGCGACAGATTCCACCAACAGGCTACGGTGGGCGTCATCTACATGTTGAAACTCTCTCACATGGTTGATGACAAACTCCACGCCCGTTCCATCGGCCCGTACTCGCTCATTACCCAGCAGCCGCTCGGCGGCAAAGCTCAGTTCGGCGGTCAGCGCTTCGGGGAAATGGAAGTATGGGCGCTGGAAGCCTTCGGCGCTTCGCACATCCTGCAGGAGTTGCTCACTATCAAATCGGACGATATTGCAGGCCGGGCCAAGGCTTACGAGGCCATCGTCAAAGGCGACAACTTGCCTGAACCGAACGTGCCGGAATCGTTCAACGTATTGGTACACGAATTGCGCGGCCTCGCATTGGACGTGAAATTCGATTGACGCAGAGACTGGAACGAGCGCAGAATCAACAATCAGCAAACTCATTTTAATTCGCTTGCTTTATGCCTTTTAAAAAGAATCAGACCCAAAAGCAGGACTTCAGCGGCATCACCATCAGCTTAGCCTCCCCGGATGACATCCTGGAGCGCTCCTATGGCGAGGTGCTCAAGCCCGAAACCATCAATTACCGTTCCTACAAACCGGAACGCGACGGGTTGTTCTGTGAAAGGATCTTCGGCCCGGTAAAGGACTATGAATGCTACTGCGGCAAATACAAGCGCATTCGTTACAAAGGTATCGTGTGCGACCGCTGCGGCGTGGAAGTGACGGAAAAGAAAGTGCGCCGCGAGCGCATGGGCCACATCAAGCTCGTCGTTCCGGTAGTGCACATCTGGTTTTTCCGCTCCCTGCCCAACAAGATCGGTTATTTGCTGGGGCTCTCTTCCAAAAAATTGGAATCGGTGATCTACTACGAGCGCTATGTGGTGGTGCAGCCGGGAGTCAAAGGCGGCGACGGCGTGTCGGTGAATGACCTGCTCACAGAAGAGGAGTACATGGAGATAGTGGAGAGCCTGCCGGCCGACAACCAAAACTTGGAGGATACCGATCCCAATAAGTTCATCGCCCGTATGGGCGCTGAGGCCGTGCGCGACATGCTCATGCGCCTCGATCTCGACCAACTCTCCTATGACCTGCGCTACCAGGCGGCCAACGAAACCTCCCAGCAGCGCAAATCTGAAGCGCTCAAGCGCCTGCGCGTGGTGGAGGCTTTCCGCGAGGGGCAGCAGCATATGGAAAACCGGCCGGAATGGATGATCATCCAGTACTTGCCGGTAGTTCCGCCCGAACTTCGCCCCTTGGTGCCTTTGGACGGCGGGCGGTTTGCCAGTTCCGACCTCAATGACTTGTACCGCCGCGTTATCATTCGCAACAACCGCCTCAAGCGCCTCTTGGAGATCAAGGCGCCCGAGGTGATCTTGCGCAACGAAAAGCGCATGTTGCAGGAAGCTGTTGACTCCCTGTTTGACAACTCCCGCAAATCCAATGCCGTAAAGGCCGAAGGGGGGCGCGCGCTCAAATCGCTCAGCGACATCCTCAAGGGCAAGCAGGGCCGTTTCCGCCAGAACCTCCTCGGTAAGAGGGTGGATTACTCCGGCCGTTCGGTCATTGTGGTGGGGCCTACGCTCAAACTGCACGAGTGCGGCATTCCCAAAAGCATGGCTGCGGAGCTGTTCAAGCCATTTGTGATCCGGAAGCTCATCGAGCGCGGCATCGTCAAGACGGTGAAATCGGCCAAAAAACTGGTGGATCGCAAAGACCCGGTCATTTGGGAAATCCTGGAGAATATCCTCAAGGGCCACCCGGTGTTGCTCAACCGCGCACCGACGCTCCACAGGCTTTCCATCCAGGCTTTCCAGCCCAAGCTCATCGAGGGCAAAGCCATACAATTGCACCCCTTGGTGTGCGGCGCTTTTAACGCCGACTTCGACGGCGACCAAATGGCCGTGCACGTGCCGCTCAGCCAGGCTGCCATTCTGGAAGCTCAGGTATTGATGCTGGCTTCGCACAACATGCTCAACCCGCAGGACGGCTCTCCCGTCACCCTGCCTTCCCAGGACATGGTGTTGGGCTTGTACTATATCACCAAAGAGCGCAAATCCACGCCGGAAAACCCGGTAAAAGGGGATGGGCGCAAATTCTACTCCGCCGAGGAAGTGCTCATTGCTTTCAATGAAGGCCAACTCGACCTGCACGCACCCATCAAAGTGCGGGCTTATGTAGAAGACGACGAGGGGAATCTCGTCAATAAATTAGTAGAAACCACTACCGGACGGGTGTTATTCAACCAGGCCATTTCCGACGAAGTGCCGTTCATCAACCAGTTGCTCACCAAAAAGAACCTGAAGAAGGTCATCGGGGATGTACTCCGGCGCACCAACTTCAAGGTAGCCGCGGAATTCCTCGACAACATCAAGGACCTCGGTTTTACCTGGGCCTTCAAAGGCGGTCTTTCGTTTAACCTCGGCGACTTGATCAATCCTTCGATCAAGGAAAAAACGCTTACCGAAGCACAGGCCGAAGTGGACGAGGTGTGGGACAACTACAACATGGGTCTGATCACCAACAACGAACGCTACAACCAGATCATCGACAAATGGACCTATGCCGATAACCGCATCACCGACTCCCTCATGCGCGAATTGTCGCAGCACAAACAAGGGTTCAACTCGGTATTCATGATGCTCGACTCCGGCGCCCGGGGCTCCAAGCAGCAGATCAAGCAGTTGTGCGGCTTGCGCGGTCTTATGGCCAAACCGCGTAAAAGCGGCGACACCGGCGGCGCTATTATCGAAAACCCGATCTTGTCCAATTTCGGCGACGGCCTCTCCGTGTTGGAATACTTTATCTCTACGCACGGCGCGCGCAAAGGTCTGGCCGATACGGCTTTGAAGACGGCCGATGCAGGTTACCTCACCCGCCGCTTGGTGGACGTTGCCCAGGATGTGGTCATTCTCGAAAATGACTGTATTACCCTTCGCGGCATTGAAACCTCGGCCCTCAAGGACAACGAAAAGGTAATAGAGCCGCTGGCTACCCGCATCGAAGGCCGTTTCACCCTTCACGATATCTACCATCCGGAGAAGGATGAGCTGATATTGAAAGCCGGGGAATTTATCGATGGAAAAACTTCAGAGTACATCGAGAAGGTAGGTATTGAATCGGTGACCATCCGCTCCGTACTCACTTGCGAAACCAAGCGCGGCGTATGCGCCAAATGCTACGGACGCAATCTGGCCACCGGCCGGATTACTGAAAATGGAGATGCGGTGGGTATTATCGCAGCGCAATCCATCGGCGAACCCGGCACCCAGCTCACCCTGCGTACCTTCCACGTGGGCGGTATCGCCTCGGTGTCCAAAACCGAATCCGAAATCACGGCCAAGTTCAATGGCCGTATCGAATTCGACGGCATGAGGATTACCGAGTACGTGGATGACGAAGGCGGCACTACAGACATTGCACTTTCGCGAACCGGTGAGATCCGGATCGTCGATCCTGCTACCGGCAAACAGTTTTCTTCACACTATATACCTTACGGCGCAGCCGTACATGTGAAGGAAGGCCAGGAAGTTACCCGCGGGCAGATCATCTGCGAATGGGACCCCTTCAATGCCATGATCGTTTCGGAATATTCCGGTATCGCCAAGTTCAAAGACATCGAAGAGGGCGTCACCTTCCGCGTGGAGCGCGACGACCAAACGGGCTTCGCTGAGAAAGTCGTGGTTGAATCCAAAAACCGCAAAAAGGTGCCGGTCATCCAAATCGTCAGCCCGGACGGGGAAGAGCTGAAGAGTTACACCCTGCCGGTGGGCGCCTACATCGCCATCGAAGACGAAGTGGAGGTGCGGGCGGGCGCCAAGATCGTGAAGATACCGCGCAAACTGGGTAAAATCCAGGATATCACCGGTGGTCTGCCGCGCGTAACCGAACTTTTTGAAGCGCGCAACCCTTCCAATCCGGCCATCGTATCGGAGATCGACGGGGTGGTGAATTTCGGAAAGATCAAGCGCGGAAACCGCGAAATCGCCGTTGTGGCCAAAGACGGCCAGCAGCGCAAGTACCTCATAGGTTTGTCGAAGCACGTATTGGTGCAGGAAGGCGACTTTGTGCGCGCCGGTACGCCGTTGTCCGACGGCACTATCGCTCCTCGCGATATCCTCGCCATCAAAGGTCCTTTCGCAGTGCAATCCTACCTGGTGAACGGCGTGCAGGAGGTATATCGCTCCCAGGGTATCAACATCAACAACAAGCACATCGAGGTGATTGTGCGCCAGATGATGCGCCGGGTACAGATCGAAGAGGCGGGCGATACGCACTTCCTCGAAGGCGAAGCTGTGGAGAAATATGATTTCTTGGAAACCAATGACTGGATATTCGACAAGAAGTTCATCATTGATGCCGGCGATTCCAACCGGCTCAAAGCCGGTCAGTTGGTGACGCTGCGGCAGGTGCGCGAGGAGAACTCTTTCCTCAAGCGCAACGACAAAAAGGCGGTTACTTACCGCGATGCCATAGCGGCCACGTCGAGCCCGATGTTGCAGGGTATTACCCGTTCATCTCTCGGCACGGACAGTTGGATTTCCGCGGCTTCTTTCCAGGAAACGACCAAAGTACTCAGCACGGCTGCTATCGGCGCCAAGCGCGACGACCTCAACGGCCTCAAGGAGAACGTTATCGTCGGCAAGCGGATCCCGGCAGGTACCGGCTCCCGCTACCTGGATAGCTTCCTGGTGACGCACAAAGATTACGCCCACGAGCTCGAGTTGGATCACGCCCAATTAGAGGAAGTGGAAGATGAATGATTGGATAACCGGGGCAGGGGTGTCATCCTTCTTTGATTGAGTTGGATGACACCCCGAATACCGGGCATAAAATAGTATACTCGGAATAACAGTTATTGCTTCTTGAGTAAATCCCGTATCTCTGCAAGCAGGTCTTCTGCTGAAGGCCCTGCCGGAGGAGCCGGAGCAGCTTCCTGCTCCTTTTTCATTTTGTTCATGCTCTTTACCACCCCGAAAAGCGCCAGCGCTACGATGATCAGGGAAATAAGGGCGTTGATGAACAATCCATAGCCCAAGGCTACACCCCCTGCTTCGCGCAAGGCTTGAATAGAACTCATGTTGACGCCGGCAGCGTCTGCAGGCGCTTTCAGTACAATAAAGAGATTGCCGAAATCCGGCGCGCCGAAAATGGAAGAAATGACCGGCATCATGATGTCATTTACGAAAGAGCCGATCACTGTGCCGAAAGCCGCGCCGATGATGATACCGACGGCCATGTCGAGCATGTTGCCTTTGAGGGCAAACTCCTTGAATTCTTTTAACATTGCTTCCCGTTTTGGTTAAGAAATAATGGTTGAGACGCAATAAAGTTAAAAAGTTGCGCAGTAACGGCAAAATTTTGCCCAATTAATGAGAATCCGGCCCTACCTTTGCAAACAAACGTTCATTCGTAATTATGAGTGCGCCGAAATTCCACAAGCTCAAAGTGCGGGAGATTCGCCGGGAAACGGCGGATTGCGTGTCCGTGTCATTTGAAGTGCCGGAGTCGCTCCGGGAAGCATTTTCCTTTGCGCCGGGGCAGCATCTTACGCTGCGCCGCGTCTTTGACGGAGAAGACCTGCGGCGTTCCTATTCCATATGTACGGCGCCGCCGGAAGGGGATTTGCGCGTAGCCGTCAAACGAATAGAGGGCGGGCGGTTTTCCACTTTTGTAAATGAAAAACTCCGGGCCGGCGAGGAGCTTGAAGTGATGACACCTTTGGGCAATTTCTACTCAGCGCCCGGAAACGGGCGCAAGGGCCGGCAGCTTGCCGCTTTTGCCGCAGGAAGCGGCATTACCCCTGTCATGTCCATCTTAAAATCGGTATTGGAGCATGAGCCGGGCAGCAGCTTTACCCTGTTTTATGCCAACAGAAGCCCGGATTCCATCATTTTCCTGGAGGAAATAGAAGGACTAAAGAACCGGTACCTCGATCGCCTCAGCGTTTACCACGTGCTCAGCCGGCAGCAATCCGACAGCCCCCTCTTCAGCGGCCGCATCGACGCCGACAAGTGCCGCGCTTTTTGCCGTATGCTCCTCGACGTGAAGGACACCGACGCCTTCTACCTCTGCGGCCCCATCGCCTTGGTAGAGACCCTCCGCAGTACACTGGAGGAAGAAGGCGCTGACCGGCGTAAGATTCATGTAGAGTTGTTCGCCGCCCCGGGCGAACCGCTGCGCGATACGGAAAAGACACAAGAGGCAACGCCCCTGATCGAGGCGCGGATCGGCATCAGGGTGGACGGCCGCAGTTTTGAATTCCCTCTTGCCTCGCGCGGCGAAAACATCCTCGACGCAGCTTTGCGCGCCGGCGCCAACCTCCCATTTGCCTGCAAAGGCGGCGTGTGTTGTACCTGTAAAGCCCGCCTCTTGGAGGGCGAAGTAACCATGGACCGCAACTACGGCTTGGAACCCGATGAGGTAGAAGCCGGATACATCCTCACTTGCCAGTCGCACCCCCTCACGCAGGTGGTAAAAGTAGATTTTGACGTTTGAAAGGGTTCTCTTCATTCCCAAACATCTCATACAATGGCTGCTACGGAAATCAAAAACAAACGGGACGAAATTCGCGAAACCGCCGCGCGCCTGTTTCGCGACAAAGGGTATTCGGCCACCTCCATGCGCGACCTTGCAGAGGCTGTTGAACTCAAGGCCTCCAGTCTCTACAATCATTTTCACTCCAAGGATGACATTCTTCGCCAGATATGTTTCGACAATGCCCGGCGATTCCTGAATGGCCTCATCGAAGTGGAACGCATGCAGGCCCCTGCTGATGAGAAGCTGCGCGCCCTTATCCGGCTGCACATCCGCATCGCTACGGAGGATGCCACTTCCGTGATCGCTTTCAATGACGAATGGCGCCATTTGGAGGAGCCTCATCTCAGCGAGTTTACCGCCATACGCCGCAACTACGAGCAGCGCTTCAGGGCGGTTATCGAGGAGGGCATCCGCTACGGCGTATTCAAGCCCTTAGACCCCGTCATCGCCACGCACACGATTTTCTCCTCCATGCGCTGGCTGCACGACTGGTACAAGCCTGGAAAGAAGATCAGCATGCCGGACCTGGAGCACACCATTATTGAAATGTTGATGGAGGGGCTGGCCAAGGAAAGCTAAGCAAAGGTATTTATTCATTCCCTGCCAACCCAATACCTCCCCGCGTTGTTCCACAGAGGATTTTTCCGGGTCGCATACGTGTTATGAGAATCATTGACCGCCTTTTGATCCGCAGTTTTCTGCCTCCTTTTGCTGTCACCTTCATGATAGCCACTTTCGTATTGCTGGTGCAGATACTGTGGGTGTATATTGACGACCTGGCGGGCAAGGGCCTTAGCTTCTTTCTCATCGCGGAGTTGCTGGCATACAAGTGCGTGTCCTTGGTGCCGATGGCGCTGCCCCTTGCCATACTGATCTCCTCGGTGATGGTGCTGGGCAACCTGGCCGAGAATTACGAGCTGTCCAGCCTTAAATCTGCCGGCGTGTCGCTGCTCCGGGTCATGGCGCCCATGATCCTTTTCGGCGCTGCATGCGCCGGGCTTTCCTACTACTGCTCCGACTACCTCATACCGGTATCCAATCTCAAGTTCGGCTCCCGCATGTATGATATCCAGCGTCAAAAACCGGCCCTTCGCTTGGATGAGGGCGTGTTCAATGACGATTTCCAGGGCTTTGCCATCCGCATCGGCGACAAAAAAGCCGACGGGCAGCGCATCGAGAACGTGCTCATATACGACCACAAAGCCTCGGATGAAGGCGCATACAGCCAGATCAATGCGCGCAGCGGCCGCATGTTCACCACGCCTGACCAGAAGCGGTTCGTGATGAAACTACACGACGGCCATCAATACGTGGAGCCGAAGCCGGCCAGCCGCAATAACGCCTCTACGCCGTTTATCCGCACCAATTTCAAAAGCTGGACCCGGGCATTCGATCTTTCCGAGTTCGACTTGCAACGCACCAATGAAGAGTTGTTCAAGAACAACCGCAGTATGCTGAGCATAAACCAGTTGCAGGAGGCAATTGATTCCATGGCGGTGCAGATTGACGAGCGCCGGGATGCCTCGTTCCGGCAATTGTCCGCATACATCACCCTGCCCGCAGCGGACACGGCAAAGACGGAAGAGGATGCGCCGGCCCTTGAATACGCCCCAACCATACAAGATACGACGCCTCCGCAGTTGTTTGCCGATACAGGCATGCAGGCCGGGGTGAAAAAGAAAATTTCCGGGGCCATCAAAGCCAAACCCTTCCGGGTGGATACCGCCGCCCTGATCCGGCAGTCCGGCCTGCCGGCGCCGGAACAGCAGTTCACCGGTTCATTGCTCGGAATAGAACCGGTAACCCGGGAAGGCGGCCTGCGCCAGGTACTCGACAAAGACCTGGGCGCGTACAACAGCCTCATAGAAACCTTTGAGCCGGGCGAACAGCCGCGCTTGCTGCAAACCGGCCTGACGCATACCCGCAGCCTGCTCAACCAGGCCGAGGCCAATGCCTCCATCCTCGGCCGGATGAATAAAAACCGCGTCAAGTTCATCTACGACCTGCACATGAAGTACGTATTCGCCGCCATGAGCGTGGTTTTTCTTTTCATAGGCGCGCCAATGGGCGCCATTGTGCGCAAAGGCGGTTTCGGCTTCCCTATACTCATTGCCACCATATTTTTTGTGCTGTTCATCATTCTTTCCATTTTCTGCCGGAAGATCGCCGAGGCCTTTGTCGTTACGGGGCAGTTGGCCGCTTGGATACCCTGCATCGTTTACATCCCGTTGGGGCTTTACCTGTCTATAAAGGCCATGAACGATTCCGAGATAATGCGGTTCGAGGCCGTCCAGTCGCTGATACGCCGCTTCATCCGTCCAAAAGCCGCGTCATGAATATTTTCCGCGACAACCGCCTGTTTTTCATTTGTTTCAGCTTGTTTGCCATAGTGGGCGCCGTATTGCTCGAGGCAACGCCGCAGGGCGAGGACATCCTCTTCTTCAGCGAGCGGCGCAGCGCTTTTGGAGACTGGTTTTTCCGTTGGGGCACCCGCCTCGGGGAGGGTCCGGCCTTCATCGCGGCAGCATTGGTGTTTTTGTGGTTTCGCAAGCGCGCGAGCCTGTTTATCGGCCTGCTGGGTTTCACGGTGACCTTGGTGTCTTACGGTACCAAGTTTTTTTTTGCCCACGATCGCCCGTATGCGTACTTCTACAAACTTGGCCAAACAGGCCTGCTGAATCCCGTGGAAGGCATACAGATGCACAGCGGCGCCACGAGTTTCCCCTCGGGGCATACCATGGCCGCTTTTGCGTTGTATAGCTTCCTGGCCTTTGCGATACCCCGCAAGGGCGCGTGGCAGATCGTCTTCTTCCTGTCGGCCTTGATCGTCGGCGTTTCCCGTATCTACTTGGTGCAGCATTTTTTGAAGGATGTGTACGCCGGGGCGGTGATCGGGGTAATGCTCGGGATGCTGGGGTATGCGGCGTATGCGTGGAGGGGGCGTGTGAAAGACTTGCGATAGT
>CAZNYK010000077.1:14605-18456 GCA_964577215.1 uncultured Saprospiraceae bacterium | reverse complement strand
CAGGCCGCCAAGGATCTGGACTTCGTGGCGGCGGCGATGCACCGGGATGCGTTGTTTGCGTTGAAAGACAAGGTGAAAACGAATTAATTTTTTTTATAATTCATTTGGCGTTTTCAGAACCGGCACTATCTTTGCACCGCAAAACTTCCCAAAAACGCAAGGAAAACAACTCTGTTTGAGTTTCGTACTTTCTGCGTACCAAAAACACAAGGCAATCACAGTCTACGGCAAAGCTTCAGGCCCTTGCCCCTCTCCCTTTTTGCCTTGAATAGCATTGACACACTATTTGATCGCAAGTCCGGTATGAGAAACCCGGCGATATGCAATGTGCCGGAACGGCGGGGACGGAGAGCAACTCCCGGAGTGCTTTTCACATACCACGCGCGTTGGTTGAAAAAAACGCGGGGGGCTATCTGCTCTGCTGTTTCCGGTTTTTTATTCTTCGGCCCTACGTTTGCGAAACTTCCGAAGTTTCGTAAACGTCTGGGAAAGGTATGTTACTTTTGCGCTCGAAAAGCGGGCGAGCGGACTGCGCCCCATATTCCGACATTCAAAACACAAACTTTTCCATGCGATTTGGCACCAAAGCTATTCATGCCGGCGTCGAGCCTGATCCGGCAACCGGCGCCGTAATGACGCCTATCTATCAGACTTCCACCTATGCGCAGGAAGCGCCCGGGGTACACAAGGGGTACGAATATGCGCGCACGCAAAACCCCACCCGGCATGCTTTGGAGCAAAACCTCGCCGCACTCGAAAACGGTGTAAAAGCCATATGCTTCAGCAGCGGCATGTCGGCAATGGATGCGGTGGTGCGATTGCTCAACCCCGGCGACGAAGTGATCGCCACCAATGATCTGTACGGCGGCTCGTACCGGCTGCTCACCAAAGTGTATGAGCGTTACGGTGTGAAAGCTCATTTCACCGATATGACTGATCCGGCCAATGTGGAACAACTCATCAACGCCAATACCAAGTTGCTTTGGATAGAGACGCCCACGAACCCCATGCTCAATATTATCGACATAGAGGCGGTGTGCCGCATCGCAAAGGCCAAAGGCATCCGCACCTGCGTGGACAATACTTTCGCTTCGCCTTTCCTGCAAACCCCGCTTGACCTCGGCGCCGATGTAGTGGTACACTCCGCAACCAAATACCTCGGCGGTCACTCCGATGTAGTGCTCGGCGCGGTAGTGGTAAAAGACGAACAATTGGCACAACAGCTATACTTCCTTCAAAATGCCGTTGGCGCCGTTCCCGGTCCGCACGATTGTTTCTTAGTGTTGCGCGGTATCAAAACCCTGCACCTTCGCGTAGAGCGCGCCTGCAAGAACGCCAAAAAAATTGCCAAGCATCTGGCTGCCCATCCCAAGGTAAAAATGGTGTATTACCCGGGCCTGAAAGACCATCCCGGATACATGATCGCGTCCCGCCAAATGCGCTTTTTCGGCGCAATGGTGTCTTTCATCCTGCAAAAAGATACCGAGGAAGACGCCGTGAAAGTGCTTAGCGGCACCAAGCTCTTCACCCTTGCCGAATCCTTGGGCGGCGTGGAATCTCTCATCGGACACCCAGCCTCCATGACACATGCCTCCATTCCGCGGGAGGAAAGACTCAAGGTGGGCCTCAGCGATTCGCTTATCCGCCTGAGCATCGGTGTGGAAGAAGTGGAAGACCTCATCGAGGACCTGGAGCAGGCGTTGTTGGCGGTGTAAGGAGGGCTAATTCACAAAATCCAAACTATAGCCATGTACAGGTTTATCTGCGTATGTACCATCTTGGTTTGTTCAACGGGCATTTTCGCCCAGAATGATAGCGGGGACGCAAAACTTCGCCGCTTGGCCGATAAGCTGGCGCAGCGATACATCATCGCCGACGGGCACGTGGACCTTCCCTACCGCCTGAAGGTACAGAATTTCAGGCTCGCCAAGGAGTACATCGGCATTCCCATTGAAACATCAGATGGCGACTTCGACTATGTGCGCGCCAAAAAGGGCGGCCTGGATGCGCCTTTTATGTCTATTTATATTCCCTCGTCTTACCAGCAAACGGGAGGCGCCAAAGCGCTGGCCGATTCCCTTATCGATATGGTGAAAGGCATTGCCGCGGCTCACCCCGATAAATTCGCCGTTGCCGTTTCCCCCGGGGATGTGGAGCGCAATTTCCGCAAAGGCATTGTCTCATTGCCTATGGGCATGGAAAACGGGGCCCCCATTGAGGAAGACCTCGCCAATGTGGCACATTTCCATCAGCGGGGCATTCGCTACATCACGCTCACCCACGCCACGGACAACCTTATTTGCGACTCCTCCTATGATACCACGCGCACCTGGAACGGTCTCAGCCCATTTGGCCGCGAAGTGGTACGCGAAATGAATCGCACAGGTATCATGGTAGATATCTCCCACGTATCCGACAGTGCGTTTTACCAGACCCTCGAGGTGACGCGCGTTCCCGTGATCGCTTCCCATTCCTCTGTTCGCAAATTCACCCCCGGCTTCGAACGCAATATGAACGACGACATGCTGCGCGCCTTAGCCCTGAACGGCGGCGTGATCATGATCAATTTCGGTTCCAGTTTCCTGGACTCCAGGGTCCAGGAGTACGAAGACGAAATGCGTGGCAAGCTTGCGGAGCGACTTCTGGAGCACAACCTGAACTGGCGCGATGAAGCAGCCAAGCCCATCATCGAGGCCTTTCAAAAAGAAAACCCCAGGCTTTATTCCGATGTGGAAATGGTAGCCGATCACATTGACCATGTGCGCAACGTGGCAGGTATAGACTATATAGGCCTCGGCTCCGATTTTGACGGCGTGGGCGATTCGCTGCCTACCGGCCTTAAAGATGTATCGCAGTATCCCAACCTGATCTATGTGTTGCTGAAGCGTGGCTATTCCCCAAAGGATATCGCCAAAATATGCTACCGCAACCTTTGGCGCGTGTGGAAGGCAGCGGAACGGGCCGCGGCTCCGTGACCTTGAAGCGCACCGGTCTGCCGCGCTTTGGCGCTACCTTTCCCCATCCTGAACGAAAAGAGCTTAGGCGTTGTTTTTTGGCATAGTATATCAGCCTTTCAACCATATTGACCCATGGCCTGGAAATGGTACGACAGCACAATCCTCCGCATTGAAGAAACCGCTCCCGGCGTTCGCCGCATCTGGCTTCAGCCACCGGATGAAGAAACCATCCCGTTCAAGGCGGGGCAGTTTGTCACCATGGACCTGCCCATTCACGAAAAAAGACTCAAGCGCTGGCGCAGTTATTCGATCGCCAATGCCCCGTCAGAGAATAACATTTTGGAATTTTGTATCGTGCGCTTGGAAGGCGGAGCAGCTTCCGATTATTTCTTCCAACAAATAAAGGTGGGCGACTCCATCCGTTTCAAAGGCCCCGACGGCAACTTCGTATTGCCCGACGACCTCTCGCAGCGGGATATCGTGTTCATCTGCACCGGCACCGGAGTGGCGCCTTTCCGCAGTATGTTGCTGGATATTGAACAGCGCGGGGTTCCCTACAAAAGCATTCACTTGATATTCGGCACCCGCTATGCCGCCGGCATTTTATACCGGGATGATTTTGAGCGAATGATGAAGGAAATGCCCGGTTTCCGTTACTCGGTTGCATTATCGAGGGAAGAGCATATTTGCCGGGAAGATTTTGCATTCCCTGTATCCAAAGGCTATGTGCACCAGGTATATTTGGAAGCCTACCCGGTTCTGCACCCCGAACTCGACTTTTATCTCTGCGGATGGAGCAATATGATAGATGATGCGGTTGCCAACCTGCTGGTGAAGCTCGGCTGTGAGAAAAGCCGCATTCATTATGAGTTGTATGGTTAGAACAAACCTCAA
>CAZNYK010000077.1:0-14505 GCA_964577215.1 uncultured Saprospiraceae bacterium | reverse complement strand
ATCAGCACATCATACAAGCGCCTCCAGCATTTCCTTTCTGAATGCCATGCCCCGCAGGAAGAACTGCACGTCTTTTTCCCAGAATCCCCAGGCCCTTGATTGCAGCGGCCAGTCTTTTCCCATTTGATCGTTTAGATGTATGGGGCAGCGGTAAGCGGCCAAGTGCAGCAACTGCCTGTAGTGCGTCATGCTCCAATCTTGCGAGTTGATTTGCCATAACCACTTCCGGAAACCGTCTATCAGTTGCAGGGCCATGCGCTCCGGCCAGGCGTAAGGCGCATTGTTAAGCGCAATGAGGGACACGCTGTTATTGGGTATCAAGCCCCGGTTTTCCCTCAATTGGATTATTACTAATTGTTCCAATCCGCCGGGAGATATGCACTGCGCCATGCTTGCAGCGGTGTCAGCGTCCGGCTGTTCGCTTTTCTCACTCAGGCGCAAGAGCATCGCGTCGGCCCAGTTTGCGTTTTGATGAAAAACAATAGCTTCTGCCAGGCCGGAAATAAGAGGCGCGGACCACTCGCTTTTTTCCAAACGGCGGATGACGTTTGCCGGGGTCCCGGAAAAAAAATCTTCCCATTTCCGGGGAGCAATGCGGCTGAACAGCCGGCGGATCAGTTCAGCCTTGGCGCCGGCCTTGCCGGCCGGAGGCGGCTCGATGCCGTCGCGTAGCAGGGCTGTGGGCTGGGAATCCGGCGGGCGGATGTCCTTTTGGCTCCACAAGCCGGCGCTGAAGCGGAACAGCCGGCCGGACAACGCCGAATCCGGGAGCGAGGCGAGCAATCCGGCAGCTATGCGGCGTACCTCCTGGCGCTTGTCGTCCAAGCACCTTTCCAGGAACGGCTCGTCGGCCAGGCTCAAGCCGGTTTGAAGTTCTTTCAGCAGCACTTGCCGCTCTCGCTGGCCGTCTTCCTCCCAGGTGGAAAGCAAGAGCTTCAGCCCTTCGCCGGGACGGGAAGCCCTAAGGTTGCGGAGAATGAGTATTCGTTCTTCGAGCGATGCATGAGACCAGGCGTCAGGGCCGGGCCTGGCGTACAGTTTTTGCCATTGGGGTACCCGGGCCGCAAGCCAGGCGCCCCGGCTGCCGCACAAGGCGAGGATTTTTTCTGCTGATTGGGGGGCTTTGACAGCGCGATGCAACAAAGCAGGCAGTGCTTCCGGCGGCACTGTTTTGCCCGCTTTTTGAATCCCGTCAAAAAACTCGTTCCAGGCGGGGCTGTGCAATCCGGAGAGGATAGCGTTCAGGTGGCGTGCCGAGCGCGGACTGATAACCTCCCGGGAGGAACCACTGTCGGAAGGCGGTAGAGGAGGGGCATCCTGAAGAGGGCGGGCGACTTTCCCGGAAAAGTGCATTTTGGCCAAAGCGCGCAAGAGTGAAGCGGCGTCATCATCTCCCGGAAGAGATTCCGCCGCTGCTTCAGATGGCATCGGATGCCGTTCCAGCCCGAGAATGGCCGCTTCTATGAGCACCTTGCGGTTCATGGTTTCCCGAAAAGCTCTTCAATCGTTTTTTTCCGAAAAGCAAATATCTGTTCTACTTTCTTATCCACAAACAAAGCGTCGGCAATAGTGCCGACAATGCCGTAAGGCACTTTATAGTGCAACACGTCGCGCATGAGGACGCCGCCGTCCCGTTCTTCAAAGTGGTGCTCGTGATGCCACATGGCGTAGGGGCCGAAGCGTTGTTCATCCACAAAAAACTTTCGCTCGGAGATGTGGGTGATCTCCGTGACCCAGTTCATTTTAATTCCTGTAAACGGGCTGATCTTGTAACAAATGATCATGCCCTCGTACATGGGCTGGTTGCGAATATCCGAGAGGATTTGAAAGGACATGTCGCCGGGCGTAACGTCGTTGAGGTTTTCCGGGCGGGAGAAGAAGTGCCACACTTCATCGAGCGAACGGGGTATAAATTGTTGCCATTCTTTCTTTTTCACTTGCATTGCGGTGAATTTTGGGAGTACAACGGGCGTTGATGGAAAAGGTTCAGTGCAAAAAATACCCTAAACAGGGTATTCCTTCGTTTTATATACACCTCTATCTTTGCAAATGCATTTCGGAAAATCCGGATGCGATGTAGAAACCGATTTTTAATCCCGAAAACTCGCTTCCCATGAACAAGCTATCCACTTGCTTGCTCCCCCCTGTCCTTAATTGGGCTTTCCCTGACCACTGTCGCCATCGATTATTATCTGTTCTGCTTTACGCTTGAGTTGCCTGATTACCGGGCTATTCGCGTTGCAGCATGCCGGGTCTTGTAAGGCCGCAGGGTTTTTTCGTACATATTTGTGTTAGTCCCATGAAACCGAAATATTCCCGTTTTTTGTCCAAATATAACTTCCTGTTTTTGCAGGCCAAAGTTCACGGTGACGTTGGGGTAGATGTCACCGGGGCCCCCGGCAAACTGCCGGTTGAAGGGGCCGGCAGCGCCGAGGCCGGTATGGCTGTGCCATGTCTTGCCGAAAGCAATACGGGGGCTCCCTTTTATTTTTTCCCGGCGGCGTCCCAACGACACCCAACTGGTTTGTAAAGGGTTTCTCATACAGGAATATGGTCGCGGAGGCATTCATACAATGCCTCCGCTTTTTTTATACCTTAGCCTTTCGAAAAAAACGGAAGGATCATGTCTATCGTACAAGAATTCAACGACTACCGGGCGAAGATGAACGAAAAGATCCTCGCCCAGGACAACAAGGTGCTCAAGCGCTTTTTCAACTTGGACACCAATGCCTACCAGGACGGCGCATTGGACGCCAAAACCAAGGAACTGCTGGGCCTCGTAGCCTCCATGGTGCTGCGCTGCGACGATTGCATCCGCTACCACCTCGGCACCTGCTACGAACTGGGCGTCACCCGCAACGAAGTCTTCGAGGTATTTGCCATAGCCAATCTCGTGGGCGGCTCCATCTGCATACCCCACACGCGCCGGGCGGTGGAATATTGGGACGCGCTGGAGGGAGAGGAGTAAAGCTACTTCTCCGACATCAACCGGAGCAGCACGCCGTTGGTCCAGCCGAAGCCGTCCTGCACGGGGTATTCGCCACCGCCGGCATCTAAACTCATATCCATCACGTTGTACTTCTCCACCATCTTGCCGGTATTGCGATACACCTTTTCATTGAGGGCGATCCAACGCGAGCGTATTTCGCCGGCGAGCGCGTTGTGGCCGTAGTGGCGCAGGCCTTGTATGGTGACCCATTGCAAGGGCGCCCAGCCGTTGGGAGCGTCCCATTGCTGGCCAGTGTCGGTGAGGGTAGTGACCACGCCGCCGGGCTTGAGGAAGTCGCGCTTGATGACTTCAGCGCAGGCGGCGGCCTGCTCCGCATCGGCGGCCTGGAAAAACAAGGGATACATGCCCGCCAAAGACAGCACCCCGGTAGAGCGGCTGTTTTCCCAGTCGTAGTCAATGAAAAAGCCCTTTTCCGCATCCCAGCAATACTTCAGCAGGGCGGCTTTGCGCGCTTCGGCATACCCGGCAAAGCGGGCAGCCTGTTCCGTTTTGCCGGCCCTTTCGGCATACTCGGCGATGATGCGCTCCAAGTGGAAGAGCAGCGCGTTGAGGTCCACCGGCACGATGGCCGTAGTGCGGATGGTGGCCAAGTCCATGGGGTTGCTGAGCCAGCGGCTGGAGTAGTCCCAGCCGGATTCGGCGCCGGCGCGCAGGTCGAGCCAGACGGCTTGTGATTCCCTGGGATTGTTCTGTGCGGTTTCCAGGTCTTCGCGGTAGCTCTCCGGGCGGGGCTTGTGGCGGTCGTCGTAATAGCGGTTCAGCACGGCCCCGTCGGGCAGGCGCAGCACCCGGCGATGAGCGGGATTTTGCTCGCTCAGGCGATCCTTGCCCTCCATCCAGAAGGCGTATTCGCGCTCCAATTGCGGCAGGTAGCGCAAGGCCGCGTCGGCGCCTTCCATCTCCTCGATGATGCGCACCGTCATGGCAAAGAAGGGCGGCTGCGAGCGGCCGAGGTAATAGGTGCGGTTGCCGTTGGGTATAAAGCCGATGGTATCTATCAGCCAGGCAAAGTTGTCGGCCATGTGGCGTATCATTTCCCCGTTGCCGGCTGCCTGCAGCCCCAGCATGGTGAAGTAGCTGTCCCAGTAATACACCTCGCCGAAGCGTCCGCCGGGTACTATATACGGATGGGGCAGGGGAATGAGGCTGCCGGCCTGGGCGGCATCGTCGGGGCGGCGGGTGAGCACCTCCCACAGGGCATTGATGTGCTCGGCGGCGGAGTGGTTGGGGTCGCTCACAAAGCCGGAAGCATAGGATTTGGGCAGATCGAAATGCTCCAGCACGAAGGCTTTCAGGTCGAACGCTGCCGAGGTCTTTCGGCCGGCATAGCGCGCCAGGATGGTGTCGGCGGGATACTTCGGGGTGCAATCCACGAAGGTTTTGCTGTCGGGAAAAACATCGGCGGTTTGCACCTCGTGGAAAAAATCGCCGAAGATTTCATCGGGCGAGCGGCGATCCGGGCCGGCGCCGGCATCGACCTGTTTCGATTCGCTTCGGCAGGAGAGCAGCGCAAGGCTCATGGCAAAAAGCAATATGAAAGAGGAGGACATTCTCATGGCAGGTTATTTTTTTGGTGAGGGATGGATGCTAAGGTAGGGATTTATGATTGATGATTTATGATTGATGATTTTTGATTGATGATTTTTGATTGATGATTTTTGATTTTTGATTTTTGATTGGGGGTCAAATGGTGGAATTGGTTCAATTGGATGAATTGGGGGAACGGGTGTTCCAAAGATGGTTTATGTCTCGATATCGGTTGTTCTGGTTATGCCGATTTTACCTCTAATGCTGAAATGCCGCCAACACGTGTTTAGCAGCCGTTGGCCTTATACCGTAAACCGGGTACAACGAACCGTTATACCAATAAACGACTCACCTCCCCCGCCACTTCCAGCCCCGCATTCCGGCCCGTGCCTTCGAAGAGAAGCCGGCCGTTTTCGCGCAGCGTCACCTGGATGGTAGCCTGCATGCTCTCGTTCACCTTGCCCGTCATGTTGCCCTGGATGGGAGATACCAATTCGCCGCTGCCGGCCTGGTGGGCGACGATCTCCATTTCCAGGTTTTTCTGCGCTAAGGAAATATGCACCTCGTGCTCGCCCAGCGAAGCCTTCAGCTTTGCCCCGGTGTAGGTAGTGAAGCGAAAAAGCCGGTCTTCCAGCAGCAGGCCGGAGATATAGCCCGTGAAGCGGCTGCCGATCCAGGGAATATTGGCTGCGGAGGCCATGAGCGAGACCCGCTCGCCGGGGCCGAAGTGGTTGGTTTGCATCCATATCCAGGCAGAGGGGAAGGAGCGCCCCCAGTCTTTTTCCATATAGCCCGTGCCGCTGCTGAAGTCGGTGGCCTCGCCATACACGTCGAGTTGGCCTTCTATGCGGTGGTGCATGCTCACCACCCCGTGGTAGCACTCCATGAACGGCATGAAGGCGTACCAGCCCATGATGCCGGGTGCGCCGAGGGTGCGGGGCCAGGGGTAGGGGTTGTGGAAGTGCAATTCGCCGCGCAGTTCGGGCAAATCCAGCCGGAGCCGGCCGGAGGAGAAGGCGTTTTCGCCTAAGTGCAGTTCAAACCCCTTCGTGGAAGGCCGGAAAGCTTCGGTGGGAAATTCGTGGTACGTAGCCGTGCATCGCTTGCCGTCGAGCACCTGGATGAAGGCGTGGTTGGCGCCGTCGAAGCCGTAGGATATGCCGGGAATGACGGCGAACGCGAAGCGCTCCTGGGGGTCAACGAGCTTGAAATACCAGCCCTCGAAGTAGCGGCGGTTTCGGCCCCAGCCGTGGTACATGTCGGGGTTCCAGAGAGCGCGGTGGCGGAGCAGGAGATTGCGGAGCATTGGGCAAAAGATTAAGAAGTGTCTGCAAGAACGGAATTTTTCAGAAAATACCCGCCAATCCCCGCCCCTTCTGCATCTATCTCCAAAAAAGCCATGAGAACTGTTTTCACCTCCTCCCGGCGCGGTCCGGCAGCCATCGGCGCAGGCTCCATGGCCGACATCGCCTTCCTGCTCCTTATTTTTTTCTTGGTTGCTACCGTCATCCTCGATGAAAAGGGCATCCTGGTGCGGTTGCCGCCCTTTGCCGACGTGCCTCCGGCGGATATTCCGGCGCGAAATGTGTTCAGCGTCAAGATCAACGGCTGGAATGAACTGCTGGTGGAGGGCCAACCTGCCGAGGCCGGCGAATTGCGCCGCATGGTACAGGAGTTTGTGCTCAATCCGCAGGGGCACAGCGACCTGGCCATCTCCCCCACCAAAGCTGTCGTATCCCTGCAACACGACCGGGGCACCAACTACAACCGCTACATCGAGGTGTACGATCACCTGGCGGCCGCTTATCGCGAGATCTGGGATGCTGAAGCCATAAAGACGTATGGTAAGCATTATGACCAACTCACCGATGCGCAGCGCAAGGCCGTACGCCGGCGCTTGCCCATGGTAATCTCGGAAGCGGAGCCGAGCGCGCACATGAATGAGTGAAATACCAAGCGCGCAAAAAAGAAACGCAGCCCGGATTGACCCAGGCTGCGTTTTTGGTTAAGAACAATGTATGTCAACTTCTAATTTTGCATAAACCACAACTCCAGGGTATGGAAGTCATCGTTGGTAGCGCCGATGCGGTTGAGCGCGTCCAAGTTCCACACAAATTCAGAATTGTAGCGCGGACGGAGGCGGTATGCAGGCTTGCCGTTATTAGCAGGGAAAATGGCGGCGGGAAGCGTAAAGCCCGTATAAACGGCATTGCTGTAGCGATAGCGGCGCATATCCACCCAGGTTTCAAGTGCGCCGTGTACCCACAGGGAGATGTACTTTTGGAGCATGATATCGCTCAATGTAAGCGCGTTGGCATCCTGCGGCACGGCGGCGCTTGCCAGGTAGGCATCGCGGTCGGCGGCAGCCACGCCGGCAAATTCCATGTGTGCGGTGATACCGTTGCGGAAGGCCTGGTAAGCCATGGGCTTATCGCCTTTGATGAAAGCGGCTTCGGCTTTTATGAACTGCACCTCTGAGTAGGTGAGGATTGCGTGAGGCGCTTTATCGGCGAAGATGTACTTGCCTGGTATCTGGGCGGCCACCGTCACGGTTGGCGATACGCCCCAAAGCAGCGGTATGCGGGCCGGGTTGTTCGTGGTATTGGTAGGATCGCCTACGTTAGGTACCACGCCGCGATAAATTGAGTCCGGGGATGGGCTGAGCATCTTGGGCAGGCGTGGGTCCACTACCCCGTTGAAGATGGCGCCATTCAACAGGCTGAGGATGTATGCGCTTTGGCGGTACGAGCGCAGGTTGTTGCGGGTAGGCCCGAAGAAGTTGCCATCGGCAGTACTGGTGCCGAGGTGCGGCACATTGAAATTATCGGAGTTCGATTGCAGGGAAAGGTCGCAGTATTCGATCACCTTGTCGGGATTGTAAGTGGATTTGTTGGAGATGTGATGCGCGTTGCGCGCCAGCACGCCGTAGGTAAACCGGATCCACTTATCGCGATTGCCCGCATACACGAGGTCGCCGCGGGCGAGGCCGGCCTGGCTTACGCCCCCGTCGGTGCGCTTGAGGTCATTGATGGCATCCAATGCCAGGCGCTCGACTTCGGCATAGATTTTGTCCTGCGTATCGTAATCGAATACGTAGCGGTTGGGTTCGAACACCTGTGTAAGGATCATTTCGCCATATACATCTGTGGAGCTTTGCCAGCTCCATGCGCGAATGGCTTTTCCCACCCCCACGTAGTCCCACTGGCTTTTGAGCGTGGCCTGCTCAATCATCAGGTCCACATTTCTGCCGATGGCCCAGTAGTGCTGGCGCCATTTTTCGCCGGCGGCGTCGCTGCCGCCCACGTAGCCATGCTGGTCCCACACATTGTTTGCGGCTATCCAGTTCCAGTTCTGGATGTACTGACCGACATAACGGGTATCAAAGGTTTCCCCCCTGGTCATTTCAGCGAACATGGGCGGGAGCAGTGCGAAGCCCTCTGCAACCTGCGGGTTGGAGGGGTCGAAGTTGATGTCCAGGTAGTCGTTGCAACTGTTGGAGAATACCAACATGATTGCCGCGAGTACCGGTATAAAGATTTTGCGTTTCATTATATTCAAGTTTAAGATAGGTTAGAAAGAGGCCGACAAACCGAACGAGATGGTACGCGGCAGAGAGATTTTACCGAAGTCCATGCCGAAGCCCCCTGCGCCGCCCGTTGCCGGGTTGGTGGTGCTCACATAGGGGTCGGCGCCGGTGTAGTTGGTGATAAGGAATAGGTCGGTGCCGTTCACGAAAACGCTCAATTCCTTGATTACCTTATTCGGGCCGATCCAATTGGTGGTAATGTTGTACCCTATGGTCACATCGCGCAGGCGCAGCCAGTTGATGTCGCGCTCCACAAAGTCTTCCGGCTGGAGAATGGAGCTGTAGAACAACTGGTTGGCATTGGGCGTGATCATGCGATCGTTGGGCGTCGGGTTGTCGCTTTCCTCATTGCCGTCGCGCAGTACGCTGTTGCCTTCAGCAAAGATGAATGGCTTTTCGCGGTCGAGGGTGCGCGTGCTCAGGCCGTTTTGCGTGAGGAAGAATTCGTTGCCGTTGAAGATATCGCCGCCCCTGCGGATGTCGAGCAGGAAGGAAATAGACAAGTTCTTCAGGATGCGGAAATCGTTGACTAAACCCAGTGTAAAGTCGGGATTGCGGTCGCCGATAGGCAAGAAGTTGTTGTTGGGTATGGGGAACCCCGTAGCAGGGTTGATGAGTATCTGGCCCTTGCTGTTGCGCAGGTAGCTGAATCCGCCGATAGCTGTAGCGGAGCCGGCGCCCCGGCTGTGCAGCGGTGCATAGAACCTGTTGCCTGGAGCGGTGAACCGGGCGGCAAGCACGTCGGCAGGCGAGAAAGCGCTGGCGCGGGCGTTGCCGTAGGCCCAGGTATCGGAGTCGTAATATTCGTTGACGCCGGCGGGCAATTCAAGCACTTTGGTGTCGTAGTGCGTGAAGTTGGTATTGATACGCCAGGTGAAGTTGTCGGATTTCACCGGCGTGAGACCCAGTTGAACCTCGATGCCTTTGGTGTTGAGTTCGCCGCCGTTGAGCAGGCCGAAGATAAAGCCCGTGCCGTAGCTGAGTCGCTGGGTTACGATCTGATCGCGTATGGTTTTGGAGAACCAGGCCACGTCGAGGGAAAGGCGCCCTTTGAAGAAGCCCAAATCGGCGCCTACTTCGAAGCTTTCTACCTGTTCCGGCCTGAGCGCCGGGTTGTCTCCAAAGAAATCATAGCTAAAACCGCCGCCGGTGGAAGTGCGCGGCACTAAGCGGGCGCGGTCCCTGTACGGCGGCGCCGGGTTGCCCACCTGGGCAAAAGAGGCGCGAAGCTTGCCGAAGTCCATGAAGGAAAGCGCATTTTGCAAGGCAGGCATATCAGAGAACACAAAGGTCAAACCGGCAGAGGGATAAAAGTAAGAGCGATTGGCTACCGGCAGTGTGGAAGACCAGTCATTTCGACCTGTAACGTTGAAAATGAGCCAGTTTTGGAGATTGATCTCCGCTTTGGCGAAAGCGCCGACCAAGCGGTTCCGGGTCAGGATGGTCCTGTTGCGCATGGTAGTGGGGTCGGTATTGTTGATGCTCTGAAAGTCGGGCAGGAAAAAACGCTCTCCATAAATGGAGCTGGTTTCGTTTTCGCGGTCATTCACTGCCGTGCCCAGGATCACGGAGCCTCTCAGATTGCCGGAGGTCTTCTGGAATGTAGTGAAGACGGTGGTGCTGAGGAAGCGTCCAATATCCGTGTAGTTTTCCATCCATCCGGCACGCGCGAAACCGATATTGGATTCCGGATGGAAGAAGCGGGATGCATTAGTCGCATAAATATCGGCGCCGAAGCGACCGGTTACCGACCACCAGGGCGTGATGGTAGCATCCAGCGTAATGTTGGCGATGGTGCGGTCAGTTTGCTGTTTGTTGAGATTCTGATTCACATCGAAATACGGATTGGCATTATCCGTACCGGGCGTGAGATTGTCGCGCGTGAGCCGGCGCGTCCCTTCTTTGGTGAGATATTCGCTCATCAACTGGTCTGCAGGATAGCGCAAGGCGGCTGTAAGATAGCCCTGTGCGCCGCCGGGAGGCAGGAGGTTGGTGTTTTTGGTAAAACTAAAACGGGTGAAGGCTTTGAGCCAGGGCAATAATTTCGCATCCGAAGTAAGTGCCGCATTTACCTGGTCGTACTGGTTGTTGGGAATTACGCCTTCAGTTTTAAGCAATGCAGTGGATAAGCGGTAGGTAAGTTTGTCCGTGCCGCCCTCGAAAGAAAGATCGTGGCGGGAGTTGGACCCACGCTGGAAGAAGTCGCCGACGTTGTCATAAAACGTGGTTCCTTCTGCATACTTAGGCCCGAAGAAGGTGGTGACGTTGGGGTTGTCTGCGCCGTTTTGCCCCCTGGCGTACACCTGCTGGGTTTCAGGGAATAAATATAGTTCAGAGGTTGCAACCCGCGCTTTGTAGGTTACCCGGCCGATGCCGGCCTTGCCTCTGCTGGTAGTAATGACGATGACGCCGTTGGCGCCTTCGTTGCCGTACAATGCAGCCGCTTCAGGGCCTTTGAGCACGGTCACGCTCTCAATGTCGTTGGGGTTCAACTCCGCTAACCGGCTTCCCGTATCGTCGCGGTTGTTGTTTACGTCGCCGTTAATGCCGGCGCCATCGGAGTACAAGTTGTGCTGGTTGAGGGTGCCGCTATTGATGGGCAGGCCATCCAGGACGATGAGCGGCTGGTTGGAACTGCCGATAGAGTTAACGCCCCGCAGGTTAATGCTGACCGAACCGCCGGCCAGGCCGCTGGTGGGTGTCAGGTTAAGCCCCGCAATGCGGCCCTGGAGGGAGAGAAAGGCATTGTCGCGCTGGGTGCTTGCCAGTTCCTCCCCTTTGACCGACTGGTGGGAATAGCTCAGCTTGCGCCGGTCTTCCTTGATGCCGAGGGCGGTGACGACGGCCTCTCCAAGTTGATAGGCTGTTTCGCCCATGGTGACGTTGATCGCTGTCTGACGGCCCACGAGAACCCGTTGTGTGGCCATGCCCACCATGGTGAATTCCAAATCCTGGCCCGATTGGGCTGTAACGCTGTACGTGCCGTCAATATCTGTGACGGTACCCGTGGTAGTGCCCCGTACCATAACGGTAACGCCTGCCAGAGGCGCTCCTTTATCATCGGTTACCACCCCGGTGATCTTCTGCTGTGCAAAAGCGCTCACAAACCCTGCGCTTAGAAGCACAACGGCTAAAGCAAAGCGTCTCAGCGCTATTGCTTTAAAAGTAATGCGTGCAATCATAATACATCATTTAGTTGTGAAATAACCTCTATACCCATCAAAGTTAAGCCACATTATCAAATTCCGTAGTTTTTGCCGCTTTTTTTTTCCTATTCAGATTTGTTAAATTCCGGATGCCGAAACACGCGGCCGAGCAGCCGTTTTCTAATCCAAATACCCCAATAATTGCTTTATTTATACCGCATATAAACATTGTTCCGGCTTTCTTCCAACGTTGAAAAATATAACAGCATCGCCCTCGTTTTTTGTACTGTTCTTACCGGGAGGCTTGCTACCCTGCTGCAGCCGGGAAAATTGCACTTTTTCGACGAGAAAATGGCTTGATAAAAAATTGGGCCATTTTTCATCCGCCATAACTACACAAGAATCTTCGCTGGGAAAACTATCGAAAATAGACGGTGCAAAATGCATTGCCGCGCTTTGCATGCCCTTCTTTTGCCTGATCCTGGAAAACGGACGGCAAACTCATCCTTATTTCGCTGATAGCAATTCATTTCGACAGACGCATTTTATTTACCAAAAACCGATTAGTCATGCGAAATGGAATTGTAGCTGCTATCTTTTTTCTTTGTGTATTAACTGCGCAAGCGCAAGTCGCCCTGCGCCCGGAAGCCTTGGTCAGCCAAGCAATTCGGGAAGGAAAGGAATTCTTCCCTGTTTCTGTTTTTGAAAGTGCCCCCGCACAACAAACTCAAACGGATGCGCTGAAACATGCGCCGCTGACCGAATACGCTCTGCTGACTTTAACGGGGAATGCCTACGCCCGGCTATTGCAAGAAGCACCGGATCAGATTGCCCTGAGTTTGCCGTATGAAGGCCGGGTTATTCAACTCGACCTCGTGCGGGTCAGTTCTGAGCCGGTTCCTGTGCGGGAGTCTCAGGCCACGGAATTCAGCCTGGATTTTTTCATCGCACTACATTATCGCGGTACCGTTCGCGGCACAGCAGGAGCGATAGCCGCCTTCAGCTTTTTTGAAACGGAAGTTATGGGGCTGGTCTCTATGCCCGGCGAGGGTAACCTGGTGCTGGGCAAACTCCCCGAAAACACCTCAGCTCCCTTGCATCTTCTTTACCGGGATACCCAAGTCCTCAGCAGCCAGGAACTCAACTGCGCCACCAGCGATAACGACGGCCTTGAGTACATGCCGCATCAATTGGAAGAACCCGTCGAATTCAGGAATGCCGCAAAATGTACCCGCATTTACCTGGAGGTAGATAACGATATTTATACCAATAAAGGCGGTACTGCCGGGGCAGTAGCCTATGTAACGGGGTTATTCAACCAGGTAGCCACGCTCTACGCCAACGAAAATCTGAGCATCGCCATCTCCGAAATATATGTGTGGACTACCAATAGCCCATACAACGGCACTAATCCTGCCACCCATTTGAACATGTTTCAAACCCTGCGCACCAATATCAACGGCAACCTGGGCCACCTGCTTTCCTACAAGCCCTCGGGCGGCATTGCTGTGCTCTCGGGGCTGTGCCATCCGCTCAGCGCGGCCAAACTCGGCGTTTCCGGCATTCAAAGCGCCTACGCTACCCTGCCGGCCTATTCCTGGTCGGTTATGGTGCTGGCGCACGAATTGGGGCATCAATTCGGCTCCAAACACACCCATGCCTGCGCCTGGAACGGCAACAATACTGCCATCGACGGCTGTGCCGGTTCCACGGAGGGGAGTTGCGCTTTGCCCCCGATTCCTCAACCGGGAATGGGTACAATTATGTCGTATTGCCATCTCGCCAACGTAGGCATCAACCTCAGCTTGGGTTTTGGCGTCCAACCCGGAAATGTCATGCGCAATGCCGTAAGCGCAGCTCAATGCCTCGCCGAATGCGGCGCCTCCGGCGGGGGCGGGGGAGAAAATCCACCTCAGACCTGCACTGCCAACAAAGTGTTTTTCCGCCTCGTACTCGACAATTACCCCACCGAAACCAGCTGGCGCCTGACCAATGCCGCCGGTCAAATTGTAAAAAGCGGCGGGCCTTATCTCAAAACCCAGGCCGGCCAAACGGTATTGGATACCTTCTGCCTGCCAAACGGCTGCTATAATTTTCGCATCCTCGACAGCTACGGCGACGGCATTTGCTGTGCCTATGGCGCCGGCTCCTATACGCTGCGCAATGGCGCCAACCAGGTAATCGCAACCGGCGGGCAATTTGGAGCAGAGGAAATTAAAAGCTTCTGCGTGCCCGCTCCCACGCAAAACGGCTGCGTGAGAGTTAATTTTAATGAGAACCCGGTGATTTCGTACGGCGGAACGGAAGATCAGGGCACATTTACGTTATTGAGTAATAATACGGTGCTGCGCATCCAGAATAACGCGTGGAAAGCCATTGCTCTCAATTATAACGTAACCCCCAACACCGTTTTACAATTCGACTTTGGTTCCACTATTCGGGGAGAAATTCACGGAATAGGTTTCGACGACGACAATACTGTTTCCGCTAATCGCACATTTAAATTGTATGGCACGCAAAACTGGGGTATTCAAAACTTCAACAACTACCCGGGCTTTAGCAGTTGGGCCTCTTATACCATCCCGGTCGGGCAATTTTACACGGGGAGTTTTAACCGCCTGTTTTTTGCGGTCGATCACGATGCCGCCCCCTCCAATGGAAATTCCTTTTTCAGGAATATCCGCATTTATGAAGGCCAGAATTGTAATGCCCTCGAACCGGAACCCGAAGTAAGAACCCAATCCCTTATAGCTATTAGTCCATCCGTTCAACTTTTTCCCAATCCGGCACAGTCTGAATTACACCTTATGCTGGAGGGATACCAGCAGGAAGACGAGAGATTGGTACTGCGAATTTTCAACGCCATAGGTCAATTAGAAAACACGCTGACATATAGCGATTTGAATACAGTATCGCCTTTATCAATAGATATTGCTGCGCTAAAGCCCGGCGCATATTTTTTAACGGTCCAATCCGGCGATTTTTCGGAGAAACTGAAATTCATAAAGCAATAAAACACCTGAAAACACTTGCTTCGAAGCCGCTTCCCGAAAGGGAGGCGGCTTTTTATTTTACGGAACGGCTTTATGCGTCAAAATAAATCAATGCTATCGAGTATAAGAAATATACTCGATAGCCAGTGGTTTGCGAATTTTTACTTTTGCAAACCACTGGCTATCAGTTATTCCGATGAAAAATGGTTTATATTTTTTCGCAAACCATTTTTCGTCGGGTAT
>CAZNYK010000076.1:0-18590 GCA_964577215.1 uncultured Saprospiraceae bacterium | reverse complement strand
ACCGGCGGCACGAGGCGGCGGTATTGCACGTTGACTTCATCGCTTGCCGTACCGTCGGGATTGGATGCTTCCACCCGGATGATATTGTTGCCTTCCGCCAAGGTCGCGGTCGCGGTCATTTCCCGGCTGCCCGGGTTGAAATTGAAAGTAGAAAAGCGCTTGCCGTTTACAATAAGGCTGATTGCATTGCGCTCGCTGACGTTTTCAACCGAGGCCCGCACATCCACTGTATTCCTGTCGGATATGAATTGATTGGCAGGACGGGTGATGCGCACGCGCGGGGGACGGGGCAGTTCCACTTCGCCTTCCGTGCGGCGTATGCTCACAGCCGCCTGGTCGCTTCCGTCGGCATTGGCTACGCGAATGGCAATATCGTTGTTGCCTTTCAGCAAATTCACGGTGGCGCTGAATCTCCCTGTCGAGGAATTGAAAGAGAAGTTGTCGCTGCGGGTGCCGTTTACGAAGAAAGACACGTCATCGCGGCGATCCACGTTGCGGGTAGTAGCCTCTATGAGAGCGGTAGCGGCATTGGTAGTGCTATTGGTAGTGGAGGGTTGGGTGATGGTCACCGTGGGCGGACGCGTTTGCACGGGGCGCCGGTAAGTCACGGTGATGGCATCGCGGGCTTCGCCGGAGCGGTTTCTGGCTACCACTTCAATGGTGTTCGCTCCTTCTTCGAGGGTGAGACCGGCCCGGATGGTCTCCTGGCGGGTGTCAAAATCGAAGTTGCGGATTTCCCTTCCGTTCAGGTAGAGATAGATATTTTCCTTGAGTTCCATATACCTCACTTCTGCGCGGAAGTTGACGGAGCTGACCTGCACCTGGCTGCGATCGGCCGGCTCCACAATGCGTACGGTGGGCGGGAACCTGCGCGGTTCATATGCGATTTCCACATCTGCGGCATCTGTTCCGAAGTTGTTGCGGGCGGTAATGCGAATGCGGTTGATACCTTCGCGGAGGTTGAGGTCGGCGCTGAGATTGCCGCTGCGGTTGTCGAAAGAGAAATTGCTGCGGGCGCCGTCCACAAGTACTTCAATGGCATTTCTATCTGCTACATCCGTTACGCCGGCGCGCAGGCTGAAACGCGGTTCAGCGGCGGTGGCGGAACGCCCCGGCGGGTTGGTGACGGAAATGCGCGGCGGATACCCTACCGGTGGTGGAGGAGGAGGCATAACAACGTCTTCCAGTATGATGACGACATCGCCTTGAGCGCGGCCTGCCCTGTTGCGGGCGGTGATTTGCACGTCGTTGCGGCCCGGGCGAAGGGGAAAGTCGAGGGTGAACTGATCGCCGCTGAAGCGGAAGGGCGTGTCACGGCCATTGACGGTGCAGGAGACATCGGCGGCGCTGCGCACATTGCTGATGCGGGCGCGGACAAAACCGTTGAAGTTGCGGGAGTAGTGCGTTCTCGATACCGGCTCCACAATATCGATGACCGGAGGCAGTTCGGCCGGGCGCTCCGGCGGGCGGAAGCGGTACTGAATGCCGAAACTCGTATAGTGGTATATGTCTTTATCCCTGGATGCCCATTGCTGGCCGTCCAACAGGTCGGTGCCCGAAAAAGTGACGCGATGGCCGGCGTGCAGGCTTAGTGCGGGAGTGAGGTGGAAGCCCAGTTCCAAACCCACCGAAGGCATAAAGCGAAATTTGGGCAGGTCGTCAAAGCTGTCGGCATTGGTTTCATAGGTCCCGTCGAGGATGCTGCCGCGCAGGTCGCGGAGAACAGCCGACACCGGTCGATTGTCCCTCAGGCCGGAGTACGCGGCGTAATATGCATTGCCGAACGCATCGGCCTGGTCAACTTTGGCGTGAAAACCGTTGAGACCGATACCGCCGAAAAGAGAGGTCACAATGCCGGTTCGGCGGCGAATTTCCTCCAAGGTAAAAACGGCTTCCAAGCCCAGTTCGCCGATGGTAGTGCGATGATTTTGGAAAACAAAACCACGCGGCTCATTGAATTCTTGCGGGTAGTTGATGTAGTCGAGACCCCCGGCGCCGTTGAGCGCTTTGTTGTTTTCAATCTGGAAAGAGCGGAAAGGGTCCTGCCCGAAAGTGCGCGCATAGAGCAGGCGCCCGCGCAGGTCAACGGATACAGGGGAATAAGCGCCCCCCACAACCGTGCGGCCCAGGGTGAGACCGAACCCGCCTCCGTTGGCGGCGCTGCGGATGTCGCTCGATTGATAGGCAAAACCTCCGTTGATGCCGAAGATATAGTCGCCTCTTCTGACGCCGAGGCTCATCTGTGCCTGCGCATCGGTCAGCGGGCACAACAACAAGGTGAAGAGTAAAAGTCGAACAGCGGTTTTCATAAGGATGCTTTTGAGTGAAAAGACACGACCAAATTAGGGTCTTTGCAGCGTATGGCCAAATGCATCAAATTAAAAAATTAACAATCTGAACAATTTGTGGAGTAAAGCGCTGCGAAACACAGAGAATCAACCTGTTGATTATCATACGGGGAAAAAATACGGAAATAAAGATGCCGCGCGGAAAACGGCGTTAACAGGAAAAAGCAAAGAGCGGCGGGTTTAACGAGACATTAATCAATATCCGAAGATATCCTCCATGCCGAGCTCCCTGAGCTTGCCGAATGAAGCGAGATAGTTCATGTCCACGCGGTCGCGGCTGCCCAGTACGAGGAATGTGAACGCGCGGCCCTGCACGAATCGCTGCTGGAAAGCGGGCAGGTCCTCCATACGGCATTCCGACAGGTGGCGGTAGATATCCCTGCGGAAATCGTGACCGATGCCGAGGTCGCGCCAGGAGCGCGCCGTCCAGTACAATTTGGAGGGCAGGATGCGCTCGGAGGCAAGTCGCCGGAGGATGGATTGCCTGGCGTTTTCGATCTGCGCTCCCACCACCGGCATCTGGTCAATTATGCCGAGCAGGGCGGGCAGGGCGTCGGGCAGTTTGTCGGGTTGGGTGCCCACATAAGCCCGCAGGTAGTGCGCCCTGTCGGCACGAGCCGGAGCGCTGTACATGGCATAGGTAGAATAGGCTAAGGCCTTTGCTTCGCGGATCTCCTGGAAGACGATGGATGAAAGCCCGTAGCCGAAGTACTCGTTGTACCAGTCGCGGTATAAGTATTCCTCGGCATTGAACACTGGTGTGCCCTTGGACACCAGCAATACATCAGCCTGGACGATGGGGAAGTCAACGAACAATACCGAGTGGCTGTCAGTGTCAACCTCTTGAAATGCCTGCAAAGGCGGCACGGGCTTGGGCGTTGCCGGCAAAACGTGGTACCGCTCCAGCAGCCGCGCCACTTCTGCCCGGTCTTTGCGACCGTAATAATATATGCGGTGTTCCAAGCCTTTGAGCGCTTTGATCTGCCCGGTGAGTTGTTCGGGCCGGAGGGTTCTGAGTTCGGTTTCCGGCAGCCTGAAGGTAAAAGGCGATTGCGCCCCGTAGCGGGCGTAAGCATTCATCGCATCGCGAAGGATGATATTCCTGTCTTGCTTGGCATTTCGGCGGTGGAGCAGGGTGTCTGAAATAATGTTCTGTAGTGCAGGTGCATCCTCTTGTACCCCCTCGAGCAATTCCTCCAGCAGTTGAAGGCCCTCCTCCAGGGATTCTTCCAAGCCGCTCAGGGTGATGTAGGTGCGCTCGTCGTTACAGGTAGCTTCCAAGGAGAGGCCGAGCCGAAACAGTTCGCGTTTGATCTGCGTAGCGCTTTTACGGGTAGTGCCCAGATAGGGCAGATAGTTCATCGCGATGGCGAGGGCGGGGTCGCTGCTTTTACCCATCTCGAAGATATAGTCCAGCCGGAACAGGGGATTTGCCGGGTTGAACACATAGTCGAAGGGCAGCCCGTTGCTCAGGATATGCGTGCTGATCCGGGAGTCGAAGTCTTCAAAAGCCGGCTCTATGGGGGAGGTATGCAGGGCGAGAAACTCCTGTGCAAACCCGGAAACTCCATCCCGGTTGAGCGTTACCGCGGTGATGGGCGGTTTTTCCACTTTGAGTACGCCGGGATCGGCTCCTTGCCGTTTATATACCACGGCGTAATTATCGTGCCGCAGGTGTTGTTGGGCAAAAGCGACGATCTCCGCTTTGGTCGTGCGCTCCATATCGGCAGTGCGGCGGACCATTTGTTCCCAGGGCATACCGTTGATAAAGGCGAAGGTCATGCGGGACACCCGCTCGGCATTGGATTCCATGGCCTTCCACTCTTCAAGTTTGTGCTCTTTTACTACCGCCTCCAACAGGCTGTCGTCGAAATCGCCTTTGCGCAGCCGCTCCACCTGTTGCAGCAGCAGTTGTTCGGCTTCCTCCAGCGACTGGCCCTCGCGGGGCCTGGCATACAGGCCGAAAGCGGTGTAGTCGGCATTGGGCCAGCTCCAGGCCTCGGATTCGAGCACCGACTGAGTCTGGTTGAGGTGGATGTCCAACAGTCCGGCCTGCTCGTTGTACATGATCCTGCGAATGAGGCCGAGTGCGATCTGCTCCTGCGCTGCGGCGGGTCCGAATCGCCAGGCCATCTGTACCCAGGGCGCTTCCTGGCCGAATACCTCCCGGCGCTGCGGCCCTTTAATGGGCGGCTGTTCGTCAAATGTGAAAGGCGGCACCGTTTTGGGTTCGTAATTGCCAAAGAACTGCTCTGCCATTTCCACTACGGCTTCGGGGTCGAAATCGCCGGCCAGCATAATGGCCATGTTGTTGGGCACGTAGTAGGTGTGGAAATAACGCTGAATGTTGACTTGGGAAGGCCGTTTGAGATGCTCGGGGCGGCCCAGGGTAGTTTGAGTTCCGTAGGGGTGAGCGGGGTAGAGCATAGCGCGCAGGGCGTTGCCTACCTTGCGGAAGTCGCGGTCCTGGCTGATATTGAACTCCTCGTACACGGTTTCCAGTTCGGTGTGGAACAGGCGCAGGGCCATCATGCGGAAGCGCTCGGACTCAAGCCTCATCCATCGTTCCAATTCGTTGCGGGGAATTTCATTGACATATACCGTTTGGTCGAGCCAGGTGTATGCGTTGGTATGATTGGCGCCGATGGCCCCGGAAAGCTTGTCGTATTCGTTGGCGGCGGCCAGGGGGGCCGCCTCGTTCGATAAGCGGTCTATTTCAGCATATAGGGCATGTCGTTCCTCCTCTGTTTCGGCATGGCGGTGTTGTTCGTAAAGATCGGAAATGCGCTCCAACAGCGCGCTTTCCCTCGCCCAATCTAAAGCGCCGATGCGGCTCGTACCTTTAAAAAGCATGTGCTCCATGTAGTGCGCCAAACCGGTGGTATCGGCGGGGTCTTGCTTGGAGCCTGCCCGCACGGCGATATTGGTGAAAATGCGCGGCTCAAAGGGATTTACACTCAGGTACAGGCGTAGGCCGTTGTGCAGGGTATGCTCCATTACCTGGAAAGGGTCGCCGGAAACGGTACAGAAAGAGTGCGTTCGGGTTGCTATCATGTAGTTGGTCTCGTATGTAATACAAAGGTAAACGGTTTGGGCGGGAATTCGGTTTTGAGGGGCATAAATGCGGAATGGGCGCCCGGATCAGGCAAGGAGCCGGCCGGAGGATTTACTTTTTTTGAAAATAAGAGTCTGGATATAAGTTACATTTTTCCAGAAACACCCCCTTAATTTTATGCAATAAGTCGTTTTTTTTATATTTTTTTGACAATAACCCCCTGTTTTTTTATATCAAATACTTGGAGAATGGTTTTCCTGTTTACCTTTGCGGCTTAATTAATCAAACCGCAAACATGCCGAATATCAGATTTCAAGCATTCATGGAAACGCTAAACAGAAAGCCGGTTCCCGTCGAAGAACCGAGCGTGCGCCGCTCGGAACTGTACGGTGTAAACGTATTCAATACCGCTACAGCCCGGCACTACATGCCCAAAGAGGCTTATGACGCCCTACTGGACGCCATTCACCAGGGCGTCAGGATAGACCGCAAAATTGCCGACCAGGTAGCGGCGGGTATGAAATCGTGGGCTATTTCCCGCGGAGCCACGCACTACACGCACTGGTTCCAGCCCCTTACCGGCTTCACCGCTGAAAAGCACGACGCTTTCTTCGAACCCGTGGCCGACGGCGTCGCGATCGACAAGTTCGGCGGCGGCCAGTTGGTACAGCAGGAGCCTGATGCTTCGAGCTTTCCCAGCGGGGGCATTCGCAATACCTTTGAAGCCAGGGGCTACACCGCCTGGGATCCCACCTCGCCGGCTTTCATAATGGGCACCACCTTGTGTATTCCCACGATTTTCGTATCTTATACAGGCGAAGCCTTAGACAACAAAACGCCGCTGCTGCGCGCCCTGCAATCCATTGACCACGCCGCAACCGAAGTGGCCCGGTACTTTGACAAAAACGTCAATAAAGTCATTTGCACCTTGGGTTGGGAGCAGGAGTACTTCCTGGTGGATTCCGCTCTTGCAGTAACCCGCCCCGACCTGACCATGGCCGGCCGCCTGCTCATGGGCCATCAGGCTGCCAAAGGACAGCAATTGGAAGACAATTATTTCGGCTCCATCCCCGAAAGAGCACTGGCTTTTATGCGCGAACTGGAAATAGAATGCATCCAACTCGGCATCCCGGTAAAAACCCGTCATAACGAAGTGGCGCCCAACCAGTTTGAAGTGGCGCCGCTCTTTGAAGAAGCCAACCTGGCCGTAGATCACAACTCCCTGTTGATGGATCTTATGGCCAAAGTGGCATCCCGGCACCATTTCAAAGTGCTGCTCCACGAAAAACCCGTGGCGGGCATCAACGGCTCAGGCAAACACAACAACTGGAGCCTCTGTACCGATACGGGCGTGAATCTGCTCAGCCCGGGACGGACGCCCAAGAGCAACCTCATGTTCCTCACTTTTTTCATCAACACCATCAAAGCGGTGCATGATTACGCCGACCTGCTTCGGGCTTCCATCGCTTCCGCCGGCAATGACCACCGCCTCGGCGCCAACGAAGCGCCCCCGGCCATCATATCCGTCTTTATCGGCCACCAACTCACGGAAGTACTCGATGAGCTTGAAAACGTGACCACAGGGAACCTCTCCCCCGAGGAGAAAACCGAACTCAAGCTCAACGTGGTAGGCAAAATCCCGGAAATATTGCTCGATAATACCGACCGCAACCGCACTTCGCCTTTTGCTTTCACCGGCAATAAATTCGAGTTCAGGGCCGTAGGCTCTTCGGCCAACTGCGCCAAGCCAATGATGGTGCTCAACACCATTGTGGCCGAGCAACTCAGGCAGTTCAAACGCGATGTGGACGCCCTCATGGACGGGGACAACCTCAAAAAGGACGATGCCATATTCAACGTGCTGAGAGAGTACATCAAAGCTTCGAAGAGAATACGTTTTGAAGGAGACGGCTACAGCGAGGAATGGCAAAAAGAAGCCGAAAGACGCGGTTTGTCCAACTTCAGAACCACCCCGGAAGCTCTTAAAGCTCAGGTGTCAAAGCAGGCCATTGAGCTTTTCGAAGCGCATAACGTACTGAGTGAAGTGGAAATAGAGGCCCGTTACGAGATCGAACTGGAGGAGTACACCAAACGCGTGCAAATAGAGGGCCGCGTCCTGGGCGACATGGCCACCAACCACGTCATCCCCACCGCCATCGGCTATCAGAATACGCTCATACAGAACGTGAGAGGCCTCAAAGAGATATTCGGAGACGACTTCAACCAGTATGCCGCACAGCAAATTGAGCTGATCAAAGCCATCTCCCGCCATATCGATCAGATCAAAACCTATGTGGACGCCATGGTGGAAGAGCGCAAAAAGGCTAATAAAATAGAGCATGCCGTAGAAAAAGCAGAGGCCTATTGCAACAATGTAAAGCCTTATTTCGATAAGATCAAATACCATTGCGACAAGCTGGAGCTGATGGTTGACAATGAACTGTGGCCGCTGACCAAAACGAGGGAACTGCTGTTCGTGCGTTGAAAAACGACCGGCGCACCATCAATGCCTGGGCGATGTACGACTGGGCCAACTCCTCGTATGCCTTAGTCATCAACTCGGCCATTTTTCCGGCGTATTACAACACCGTCACCCGCAGCGAAGCAGGCGCCGACAGGGTGCGCTTCCTGGGATTCGATATCGAGAATACGGCCTTGTATTCCATTGCGCTGGGCCTGTCCTTTGGCATCGTGGCCTTGTTGTCGCCCTTGTTGTCTTCTGTTTCCGACTATTCCGGCAACCAGCGTTCGTTCATGCAGTTTTTCTGCTATATGGGCGGCATGGCATGCATGGGCCTGTTCTTTTTCACTGGCGGGCAGGAGTTGGTCATCGGCATTGCGGGGCTTATGCTCGCCACTATAGGTTATTCAGGCAGCATCGTTTTTTACAACGCGTATCTGCCTGCCATTGCCGACGAGGAACGGCAAGACCAGGTGAGCGCGCGCGGTTTTGCTTTCGGCTACCTCGGGGCCACCACCTTGTTGATATTGAACTTGGCCTTCATCCTCAACGAAAAAGCGCTCGGCATCCAGGACGGCACCCTGTTGCCCCGGCTGGCATTCGTGAGCACCGGCCTTTGGTGGATGGGCTTTGCGCAGATCACCTTCCGGCGTTTGCCCAAAGGTATTTACGCCAAAAAGCCGGAGGGGCATGTGCTGCTGCACGGCTACGAGGAACTGGGCAAAGTATGGCGCCGCATACGCGCGGAGCCCGCGATGCGCAGTTTTTTGCCCGCCTTCTTCTTTTACGCCATGGGGGTACAAACAGTAATGTTCATGGCGGCTTCTTTCGGCGAAAAAGAGGTAAAACTTCCGCTGCCGGCTCTTATTGCCACAGTATTTATCTTGGAATATATAGCCATTGGCGGTGCTTATTTGTTTGCCTGGCTGTCCAAAAAGCTTGGCAATGTACCTGCTCTGAGCATAGCGGTGGCCGGCTGGCTCGGGGCCTGCACCGGGGCGTACTTCATACACTCGCCGGCATCGTTCTTTGCAGTCGCCGTTTTTATCGGCATCCTGATGGGGGGCACACAGTCGCTTTCTCGATCCACTTATGCCAAGATGATACCCAAAACGAAGAATAACGCCGGATTCTTCAGCTTTTACGACGTGTGTGAGAAAGTGGCCGTGATGCTGGGCTTGGTCATGTTCGGCACTTTGGACAATATCACCGGCAGTATGCGCAATTCCATTTTCGCCCTCGGGCTGTGGTTTGCTATCGGGCTGGTATTTTTGTGGCGATTGCAACGCAGGAGCGTGTGATATACCCATCCCGGTTCTTCATCAAGCAATCCTTCCAACCCTTAGAAACACAGGGAATCGCACCTGGTGAACCTGTCCGGCGGGCCAATGCTCTTCGATACGGGCGATCAGTTCCGGCAGCGGGTCCTGGCCGGTTTCCCGCCGGTAATTGCGCAGCGCCGACCAGGTATCCAAATATCCGGTCAGTTGGGTCAGCGTCCACTCCATGCGCATGGTGAAGCCCGGGTTGGGAATTTCCTCGAAGGGAAAAGGAATATGGAGGTAGCGGTCGTCCACGTAATGGCGCTCATAGTCCCAATACGGACCGAGCACGTCGCGGTGGTAAGCGGTGATGAGTTCGTCGGTGTACGGCCCGATTTCGAGCAGGTCGTATCCCCAAACGGCAATGAGGGCGCCGGGTTTGGCTGTCCGGCGCGCTTCGCGGTAGAACGGCTGGGGGTCGAACCAGTGGAGCGCCATGGCGGCAGTGATGAGATCGAAGCTCGCTTCGGGGAATGGCGTCTGCTCAGCCCGGCATACAATATAGCGGATATTGGGCCGGCGCTCGGCATTAGCTATCTGCGGCGCGCTGATATCGGTAGCCACAACGTTTTTAAAGCGCATGGACAATGCCGTAGCCACCTGGCCGGAGCCGGTGCCCACGTCCCAGGCCTGCTCGAAATGCTCAATCTGGCTGTAGAGAAATTCGTAAAGCTCCAGCGGGTAGGATGGTCGAAAGTGTGCGTATTTATCGGAGCCTTCCGAGAAGCGGTCTTTTACGGGTTGCATGGGAATATTTTTTATTGTTTTATACTCGATAGGCTACTGCCGCGCCAGCTTCCGTTGAATGCCTTTGGCCACCGTATTGAGCAATAGAATCAGGGTAGTAAATACGGCAATGCGCGCGATGAAATCGCCCCATCTGACATAGAACGTAATGCGGTCGTTGAGCCGTATCTCGCCGGTGATGGCGGCGGCCTCGTCGTAAAGGGTGGGCCGGATCACGTCGCCGCGCTGGTTGATGAACCCCGAAATGCCGGTATTGGCCGCGCGGGCTATGTCGCGGCGGGTCTCTATGGCGCGCAGGGCGCCGATCCACAGATGCTGACGGTGGCCGGGAGAGTTGTCCCACCAGCCGTCGTTGGTCATGATAAAGGCCGCCTGGGCGCCTTTGCGTATGTAGCCGGTAAAAAACTCGCCGAAGACCGACTCGTAGCAAATCACCGGAGCTATGCGCCCGCTGCTGCTGCTCAACACCGTGCGTTCCTTTTGCGTGCCCACTCCTGAAACCGTACCCTGTACCTGCTCGATGATGGGTTTGAAAATGCCGAATACCTCGCGGTAGGGCAGAATTTCCGGGCCGGGCACCAGTTTAGACTTGCGGTAGAGGGGGGTCTCGGCAGTTTCCCCTGAGAATTGCGCGGCCGCGTTGAGCACCTCGTAATACATGATATTGCCGTTGCCGCGGTCGGAACTGCGCACGGCGCGCGAATGCGGCTCGCCAGGCAAAAAGATGTGATATGCGTCAATGCCGGCAATCACTTTCAGGTTGGGGTAGGGCGCCATAAAATCGCGGAGGCGCATCACGGCGGGGTATCCTTCCATGCTCCTGGTTTCCACATAGCCGAAGCTGGTTTCAGGCCAAACCAGGTATTCGGTAGTGCTATCGGTTACGGCTGCGGAAAGCTCGATAAAGCGATCCATCTGGATATCCTCGGGGATGTCGAATTTTTCGTAGTGCGGCTCGTAATTGGGTTGTACAATAGCCACCTTGGCAGTGGTCTCCCCTTCTGCTGTATAAGTGAAATATAGCCCGAGCGAAACGGCAGCGGGTACAAAAAGCCAAACGGCAAGGCGCAAAATGCTGCCGGTTAGTGCCTTTCGGTCGGAGCGGGCTTTCCAGGCTTTCAGCACGATAAAGTTGCCGAGCAGTATCCAGAGGCTGCCGCCGAAAACACCGGAGTACTCATACCATTGCGCCAAAGCCGGGAACTGGGCCAGCCCATTGCCCAGGGTGAGCCAGGGCCAGCTGATCTCCCAGTTGAGATGCAGGTACTCGAAGGCCATCCAGTACGCCAGCAGGGCCAGGAAAGCTAAGCGGGGCATCGCGCGCCGGCTGAAGTGATAAATCGTGAAGACGATGGCCATGAACAGGCTGTTGAGCACCATGGCCGCGATGCCGGCGGCCAATGCCGTGTTGGCCACCCACCAGGTACTGAGGATATTCCAGAGCAGAAAGGCGTTGTAGCTGTGCAGAAACACTTTCCCACCCTTTCGCCCGGAATCCCCGGCGCCGATATCCTCTTCCAGCAGCAAAAGCGGCACAAAGCCGGCAAACAGCAGCAGTGGGGCAGGAATAATTCCTGGAAAACCAAGCCCGAGCAACAGGCCGCTAAGGCTGGACAGTATCGCCCTGCGGTACCCCGCGGGCGTTCTGCCTGAAAAAATGGCGTGAAAGGCAATCCAGATCGCCAGGAAAAGAAGCAAGGGGCGATGCCCCCATAGTAATTGTTCTGCAGTCCGCTCGTACATACTGTATCCCGTCCATATGGCAATGAGCAGGGAAGTGCCGATGACGACCGGGCGTGCAAATCGCTTCATTTACGCGTGGTTGGCCGGTGCGGCGGCAGACTTGAGATGTTTGGCCACCTGTTGTTCCGCCCACTCTGTAGTGACCGACTTGGGCCTTTCGAGTGGGAAGCCCAGCGCGCGCGACCACGCCAGTTGAGCCAAAACCCCCAAAGCGCGCGACACCCCGAAGAGCACCGTGTAGAAGTTGAACTCCGTAAGGCCGTAGTGAATAAGCAAGGCGCCGGAATGGGCATCTACGTTGGGCCAGGGATTTTTCACTTTCCCCAAGCTCTCTAAAATGGGCGGTACCGTTTCGAAGACATCCCACACCACCTGCACCATATCGTCGTGCTTGATGTAGCGCTCGGCAAAATCCTTTTGCGCCATGAAGCGGGGGTCGGGTTTGCGCAGCACCGCATGGCCGTAGCCGGGAATGACTTGTCCTGCATCTATGGTAGCCTTCACATAGCTCGCTATTTGGTCTTTGCTCGGCGTTTTCGTGCCGAGCGCATCGAGCATTTTGAATATCCAGCCTACTACTTCCTGGTTGGCAAGGCCGTGCAGGGGGCCGGCCAAGGCAGTCATGGCGCCCGCAAAAGACAAGTACGCGTCGCTGAGCGTGGAGCCGACCAAGTGACTGGTGTGCGCGGATGCGTTGCCCCCTTCGTGATCAGCGTGTATGGTCATATACAGGCGCATGAGGCTGCGGAAGTCGGGCTTGTCGAAGCCGAGCATGTGGGCGAAGTTGCCGGCCCAGTCCATATTGATATTGGGAGGAATATGGTTCCCATTGTGGAAAGAACGGCGATAGATATGCGCGGCCACGCGGGGCAGGCGGGCAATGAGATTCATCACATCCTCGTACGTGGGATCCCAGTATTCTTCTTTGTGGAGGCCCTCCTCATAGCGACGCGCGAAACAACTTTCCGATTGCATTGCCGTCACAGCGATGGTGAACTGGGTCATGGGGTGGGTGCTTTCCGGCAAGGTATCCAATACTTTGAATACATGTTCCGGTACGTTACTGCGGTGGGTCCATTGAAGGGTGAGCCATTCCACCTGCTCTTCGGTAGGTATTTCTCCCACCAGCATGAGCCAGAAGAGACCTTCCGGCCGGGGCTCTTTTTTATCCTGGCCTTTGGGCAACAGCTGCCGGAGTTCGGGAATGGAGTAGCCCCGGAATTTGATGCCTTCTTCGGAATCGAGGTCGGAGGTTTCCCATACCATGGATTTGATGTTGCGGGCGCCGCCGTAAATTTGGCTCAGGGTAACCTGGTCGACCACCAGCTCTCCGTGTTCTTTGAGCATGGCCCTGATCTTATTGCGTTGTGCAGTTGCTTTTTCGTAGAATAACTGCTTTAAGGGATCCATTACGAGTGCTTTGTTTGGTTATTGAATTAGTGCTCATGGGCAAAAACGGAGCAACTCCGGCTCAAGCCCGGCAAAAGCCTGTAATATTACAGAGCACGGCCAGAATTGTTTGCTTCCGAGGCAAAAAAGCGCATAAAAACGCACGTAGAGACCAGCGGCGCCCGAAATGCTTCAAAGCTTTGCCGCACAAGGCTTATTACCTGCCTGGACTTAATATTCCGATTCCATTTCCTCCATTGCCTTGAGGATGTCTTCTTTGGGTACGCCGTCTAATTCCATCTGGCGCAATTTGGCCGCGTTTTGTTTGCGGCGCTCCACGCGTTCGCGCTCCAGTATGGGGCGTTGCTGCGGCGTAAGTATGCGCTCTAAGGATGCTTCGGCGCCCATCCGGATGTTTTTGAGTTTTTGGCGGTACAGCGCCTCGTCTGTATTTTTCAAGGGCTCGATCTCCGCGAGATTCCGGAGGCGGCGCTCCTGGATGACGAGCACTTGTTGCACTTGTTCCCGGCTCAGGCCATACTTTGCGGTGAGTTCATCGGTGGCTTTGCGAACCTCTTCTGTATCGATGGAAGATTGAGCCGCAAGGCTGAAAATGCCCAAAATGGCGAAAACACAAACCAAAATCGTCTTCATGTATGTCATTTTTGTCATTGCCGTGCAAGATACGTCTTTTTTACATTTGCAGCGCCTCGAATATCTCATCCAGATCGTCGAACGACTTGAAACCCGTTTTTTCTTCTGCGCCACCGTGTAATACGAGGCCGTAGGGTTGGAGGGCCTCCACAAGCTCTGCGGCCATGGAGGTGTCGAGGTCGATGTCTATCAATACCGGGGCGCTATCGCATATGGCCCGGATCGCTTCCACGCCAAAGGGCCGGCCCGCCTTGATTGCATCCCAGGTGATATGGTTGGGCCGGAAGGCCAGGATGGTCGCCTCTGTGAGATGAGCCAGGCGGGCGATTTCCTTCTTCAACCCAGCAGCATCCCCGCCCGGTTGTATCACGATCTCCCTGAGTACCTGCACCCTGCCCTGAAGCGGCTCGAGTTCTTGCGCAGCAGCAAAAACCCCCACCTGCACGGCATCCAATTGGCAGGCAGCGGCCGCATCCAGCAGTTCATCGCCGGAAATGAAGCCGAATTCCCCGAGCGTAAGCACCCCGCCTACCCATTCCCTTATGGCCTGCATGGCATGCGGCTCGACGAAATGCGGCGAAGCGGGGTCAAAGCAATAACCCAGCCATTCCACCTCCTTGGCTGCGAAATAACGCGCATCGGTGAGATTGGTGATGGAAGATGCCTTGATCTTGATGTGCGACATGTTTTCTTATTATTACCTTTGCACCTGTCCGGCAAAAGTAGAAAAACCATGCCTGTGTCCGACAATTATTTCGAGCTCGTATATGCTGTCGCCCGACAGATACCCCGCGGCAGGGTGAGCACCTACGGCGCCATGGCCGATTACCTGGCGCTGGGTTCGGCACGCATGGTCGGCTGGGCGCTCAACCACAGCTTTGGAGGGTACGATGTGCCTGCTCACCGCGTGGTCAATCGCAAGGGCGAGCTCAGCGGCCGCAACCATTTTCCCACTCCGGATATGATGCAGGAACTATTGGAGCAGGAAGGCGTTGTGGTAGAAAACAACCGCGTGGCCGATTTTGAGCGTTTGTTTTGGCATCCGCAGGAATTAGACGAAAACGATTTTTTCACTCCATAACACTCTTGAAAAATGAAAGTAATGAAATGGTCGGCACTCCTGCTGTGCCTCTGGGTTTTCGGCCCCGCAGTATCCTTTGCACAGTCCCCCGTCGGGCTTTGGAAAACCATTGACGACAAAACCGGGGACGCCAAATCACATGTGGAAATTTACGAAAAAAGCGGCAAGTTCCACGGCAAAGTGGTGAAGCTGCTGCTCAAAGCCCCGGATACCCGCTGCGAGAAATGCACCGGCGCCAAAAAAGACCAGCTTATCGTGGGCATGAACGTGGTGGAAGGGCTTTCCGCGCAAGACGGCATGTGGAAAGGCGGCAAAATCGTCGATCCGGAAAGCGGCAACGAATACAACTGCAGCATCTGGCTGGAAAAGGGCAACGGCGACGAATTGCGCGTGCGCGGTAAACATTGGACAGGGCTTTACCGCACGCAGACCTGGTACCGGGTGAAGTGAGGCCAATGGAAAACCGCCTTCCAAATTTTAACATTGGCGAAACAATAAGCAGAGCGGCGCCATGGTTTTATAGGCAAATGATTACGAGACAAACATATCAGCCACTAAAAATTGCTCCTATGCATCAAACCCTTACACGTAATGATCTGCTCCGTTTCATCTACCGTGAAACTACCCTCTCCGAAAGTTTGGCCATGCGTGAAGCGCTGGCTGATGACATTTTCCTGAGAGAAGCCTGGGAAGAGTTGTATGCAGGCTACCGCCATCTACCTAAAGCGGCATTCTGCCCTGCTCCTGCCGTGGTGCGCAACATCCTGGCATACAGTGCAGAAACGGCACTGGAAAAACAGTTGTGACTGTAAGTCAGCCGTTGCAAAAGCCATTCCGGAATTTTTTTGGAATGGCTTTTGTGCGTTCGGCTCAAGGTATCCTGCCGCTTCCCTGGAAAGCGCTGAGAAATGCCTCTGAAGGGGCGAGTTTTTTCATCTCCTTGGTCAGCTTGAGGATCAGGGCGCGCGAGTCGGGATGTTCGGGCGCCAGGCAATCATTCCCCACCTGGTCGAATACGCGAAACGCCGTAAACATCACCTCGCTTTCTTCGCCATAAGTGAACACGTGAAACCGCCGGGCCGGATCGCCCAGCAGCGCCACATCCCACCAGATAAAAGCCTTGCGCGGCGTATCGGCCGCTACCGTGGTTTCTGCATTCCAGCTTCCGAACCTGTCGTACATATACCGGGATGCATTATAGGCATAAGACAAACAGTGGAGTTGCAACTCGTAAGCGGCAGAAGGATTGTATTCTGCCATATACCCCTCATGCGGAGGAAGAAGCAACGCGTACCCGAAGCCTTTTTCGGGAAAGCTTTTACAAGCCTTCCTCTGGGCAAGGCCTTCGTAAAGGCGGGGCACTTTTTTTTGGGCAGAAAGCGCCGCCGGCACTCCGATAAAACTGAGAAGGACCAAGATAAAAAGGAGGTACAACGGTTTCATATGTAATCAATGACTTGAATTGCCGAAAGGCCGCGCAAAACTAAGAGGATTGGACGAAAAGCCGCTTATCGCACTGCGTTTTCCACAAGGTGTTAATGAATTCGCTTTCAAAAGTTTGGCGCATGTCTTATCTTTGTGCCTTGTAGCAAAGCAAAACCACTACCCGATATGAAATTCAGCGTATCCTCGTCCGAATTGCTCAGGCAACTGCAAGTGGCCGGCGGCGCCATCGGCTCCAATCCCGTACTGCCTATACTTGAAGACTTCCTCTTTACCATTTCCCACAACAAGCTGACCATCACTTCCAGCGACCTGGAAACCTCCATTATCACCGAAATGGAGGTGATGTCGGATACAGACGGAACGGTGGCCGTTCCAGCCAAAATCCTGCTTGAAACCCTCAAGGCGCTGCCTCAACAACCAGTCACTTTCTCTATAAATCCCGACAACTTCGGCATTGAGATAACCTCCGCCTACGGCAAATACCGCCTCGCCGGCGAAAACGGGCAGGATTTTCCGCAAATACCCGAACCGGACGGGGTGGATAACGTGACCTTACCAGCCGCCGGCCTGTTGGACGGCATCGCCAAAACGATATTCGCCACCAGCAATGACGAACTCCGCCCGGCCATGACCGGCGTCTATTTCCAGGTGGATTTCAACAAGCTCACCATGGTGGCTACCGATGCCCACAAATTGGTAAAATTTACTTTTACCGATGTGGCGAGCGATGTTTCTACCTCTTTTATCGTGCCCAAAAAGGCGCTCAACCTGCTCAAAACGGCTTTTGCCGGCCAGGATAAGGTAACGCTGGCCTTCAATAAGTCGAACGCCTTCTTTACCGTAGGTGAAACGCGCCTCATCTGCCGCCTGATCGATGCCCGCTATCCGGACTACAACGCGGTGATACCGGTGGGCAACCCCAACTTGCTTACCGTGTTGCGCAGCGACTTCATGAACTCCCTCCGCCGCATTGCCATTTACGCCAACAAAACCACCAACCAGGTCATCCTCAACATCAACGAGGGCAGCCTGACCATTTCCGCCCAAGACCTGGATTTCTCCAACGAAGCTACCGAACAAATGACTTGCACCTATGACGGCGACCCGCTCACCATCGGATTCAATGCCAAATTCCTGGTGGAAATGCTGGGCGTCCTCGAGTCCGAAGAAGTAAAAATGGAGTTGGCCGGCCCCTCGCGCGCCGGTATCTTGCTGCCCACTGAAGAAAAAACCGGAGAACAAATTCTCATGCTGGTGATGCCGGTCATGTTGAGCAATTGACGTGCGTGCCGCCATTCACCGGTACAATTGGCCATACACTTTATGAAAATAGCTCCTTATCTGCTTTGTTGCTGCGCCCTGGCAACATTCTGGTCGTGTAAAAACGAGCGGCATCAGGTACTTCCCCCGGAAGAAGTCATCCGGCAATACCAAGGCTTCATTGACGTGGATCGCTATGAAGACGCCAAAGCGCTCAGCACTCCCGCAGAGCGGGAGCGATTGGATGCGCTGGCTGAGTTCATGGCCGGCATGCCCGCCGATTCAACGGTCATTCACACGATTTTTCACCGAATCAATTGCCGCGAAATGGCCGATGGCGCCGTGGTGTGCGACTGCGTGATGGAGGATGAAGAGGGCGAATACGATGCCGTTTTCCAACTCGTCAAGATCAACGGAACCTGGCGCGTGGATGTGCCCGCCGAAGAAGAACCGGAAGACGGTCTGCCCGCCCCGCTGGGCAAGACGGAAACCTCGCTGCAAAGACTGTAGCTATGGCGGAAAAAACCGGCCTGTTTTTCGGCTCTTTCAACCCGGTTCACACCGGTCATATGATCATTGCCAACTACATGGCCACCCAAACGGACCTCAAACAGGTATGGTTTATCGTGTCGCCCCACAACCCGCTCAAACCCAAACAAAGCCTCGCCCGCGACCGCGACCGCCTGCACCTGGTGCGCCTCGCCATTGGCAACAACCCCCTGCTCCGCGCCTCCGACATCGAGTTCGGCCTGCCAAAGCCTTCCTTTACCATAGATACGCTCACCCACCTCAGGGAAAAATACCCGGAGCGGGAGTTTGCCCTCATCATGGGCAGCGACAATTTAGCTACCCTGCACAAGTGGAAAAACTATGAACTCATCCTGCGCGATTACGAACTCTACGTGTATCGCCGCCCCGATGCTCCGCCGGCGGAACTGGAACAACACCATCATGTGCGCCTGCACGATGCGCCGATGATGTACCTGTCGGCAAGCTACATCCGCGATTGTATCAAGGCCGGCAAGTCGGTGCAGTATTTAGTGCCGGAGGCGGTGTATGAATATTTGGAGGGGAGCGGGATGTA